>VGEU01000099.1 GCA_016869145.1 Alphaproteobacteria bacterium
GCAACGGGCGATCGGCTGCGCAACCCCGATCAGCTTCGCCGATCGCCCGTTGCTCCACCCCAGCCACACGGCTTACAAAACGCGTCGGCTCTAATCGCCGCTGGATGAAAGATCAGTGGCAGGTCAACGTCGGCAGGAACTAGATGGCTTCATCGAAGGGCTGTTTGGAGGCGCGGACGAACTGGACCTGCCAGCAAAGGCATCCTCGGCGCTGGACACGCTCGGCGAGGTCCGTGCCATGATCGTCGGCGTCCAGCAGGTCGCAAGTGATGCCAGCAAGCCTGCGGAGCTTTCCGACATCGCCACCACGATGAAGCATTTGCGAGAGCTGACCAGGATCGCTGAGAACGAACTCAACCGTGTCGTGCTCGACTGCACCCGCGCTCGGCGGCAGTTGATGAACTCTGTGGGGACGGCAAGACCGACGCGCCATTGACGGTGCCGCATACGCAGGCAAGCGCCGCTGTGCGCGGCCTCATGCCCACCCTAGGCTGTCTCTTTTGGTCCGGCTGTCGGCGAAACCCCCGGAAACAGGTCGGGCGACATCATCAGCCAAGCGATTGAAAGAGATGCGCTTTCATGGACCGAACCGGAAGCGGCGAGGTTCGCTCGGTTAGAGACGAAAGCCGTTCAGAGACCGCATTCTGGCCTTCGGTCAGTCTCTGCGGTTCGGATGGTCCGGCCAAGGCCCTTTGAAACAACGCGAAAATTTGCCCTTAGCGGGGGCGCTGTCGGAGTTTGCGACGGGAAGATGGCGGAGGGAGAGGGATTCGAACCCTCGATAGGGCTTTTCAACCCTATAACGGTTTAGCAAACCGCCGCCTTCAGCCACTCGGCCATCCCTCCGCCGGGAGTGGATGTTGTCACGGCGTATGCCGGCGCGACCCTATAGGAGTGCCGCCCGCGCTGTCAAACCCGCGACGCGCGGCCGTCAGGACGCTGGCGTCAGGACGCGGTCATCAGGAAGTGGCCGTCAGGACGCCGTACGCCGCGCGGCGGACGCGGCGAGCGTGGGCTTGTTGGCGAAGGTTTCGCCGAGATGGGCGAGGAGGAAGCTCAGCTTCGCCGCGAGCCGGCGCGGCGCCGGGTAGACGGCGGTGATCCAGTGGAGCGGCGGCTGCCAGTCCGCGAGCACCGGCCGGAGCGCGCCGGCGGCGAGGTCGCGCTCGACCAGGAAGCGCGGCAGGAGCGCGATGCCGGTGCCCGACAGCGCGGCTTCGCGCACCAGCATGCCGTCATTGGTGCCGAAGCCGGGCGCGATGTTGACCACGACCGTCTCCCCTGTCTTGCCGACGAACTCCCAGCGGCGGCCGCCCGGCATCAGGCTGTTCTGGATGCAGTCGTGCGCGGCGAGACCGCGCGGATTGTCCGGCGCGCCGCGGCGGGCGAGATAATCGGGTGCGGCGACGAGGATCTGCGGCGCCGGCGCGAGCCGCTCGGCGGCGAGCCCGCCGGCCTCGCCCGGTCGGTCCCAGATCGCGAGGTCCAGCCCCTCCTCCACCGGGTGCGGGTTGCGATCGTTGAGGTGGACCTCGACCGTCACGCCGGGATGGCGCGCCCGGAACGCGCAGAGCGACGGTCCGATCACGGCCGTGCCGAGCGCCGTCGGCGCGCTGATGCGAAGATGGCCCTTCGGCTCGGTGACGTTGCGCCCGATCGCGCGTTCGGTCTCCTCGACGTCGGCGAGGATGCGGAGGCAATGGTCGTAGTAGGCCGCGCCCATCGGGGTCGCGCCGACCCGGCGGGTGGTGCGATGGAGGAGCCGGTCGCCCAATCGCCCTTCGAGCTGGTCGATCCGCTTGCTGACGACGGACTTGGCGACGCCGATGCGTCGGGCCGCCTCCGAGAAGCTTCCCGTTTCCACAACGCGGACGAAGGCGCGCATATTCTCGAAGAGGTCCACGGAAGCCCCCAAGCGGCCAGTTCACCGGCGACATAGTGCCGCAGGCCCTCTCGGCAATCCCCCGCCGAGAAAATGTTGACCATTACGTAATCGCCGCAGGGCGGCGGCCCGGGGCGGGCTCAGCCCGGCGGGAGGACGGCCGGGCGTTCGCCGTCGAGGTCGTTGGTGATCTCGAGCTGGGTCGCGACCAGGCGGGCGAAGATGCCCTGGCGCGCGATCAGCTCCTGGTAGGAGCCGCGCTCGACGATCTCGCCCCGTTCGAGCACCAGGATGAGGTCGGCATTGCGCACCGTCGACAGCCGGTGGGCGATGACGAAGGTCGTGCGGCCCCGCATCAGGGTCTTGAGCGCCTGCTGGACGCGGGCCTCGGTCGCCGCGTCGAGCGCGCTCGTTGCCTCGTCGAGGATCAGGATCGGCGGGTCCTTGAGGATGGCACGCGCGATCGCGAGCCGCTGCCGCTCGCCGCCCGACAGCGTCACGCCGCGCTCGCCGACCATCGTGTTGTAGCCCTCGGGCTGGCGCAGGATGAAGTCATGCGCCTCCGCGAGGATCGCCGCGCGCTCGAGCTTGGCATCGCTCGCGTCGGGCTTGGCGACGCGGAGATTGTCCGCGATCGTCCGGTAGAACATCGTCGAATCCTGGAACACGACGCCGATATTGCGCCGGAGCGATTCGAGCGTGACGTCGCGGATGTCGGTCCCATCGATCTTGATCGCGCCCTGATCGGGATCCCAGACCCGGTGGAGGAGCGCCATCGAGGTCGACTTGCCCGAGCCGGTGTGGCCGACGAAGGCGATGACCGTGCCGGTCGGCGCGACGAAGTCGAGATCGTGCACCGCGACGCACTTGCCGTCATAGGAGAAGGTGACGTGCTCGAAGGAGACGTCGCCCTTGACGTTCTCGAGCGGCACCGCGCCCGGTCGCTCCTTGATGGTCGATTCGGCATCGAGCACGCCGAAGAATTCGGCGAGGCCGGGCATCTGGAAGAACAGCCGGCTCAGGAATCCCATGGCCTGCTCCATGCGCCCGATCACCTGGGTCGCGAAGCCCATGAACGTCACGATCTCGCCGACCGAGGCGAGCCCGTGCATGTGGAGCCACGTCCCGAGCACGAAGATCGCGATCACAGTGATCGTCGAGGCCGCGCGGGTCAGCACCGTCACGATCGCCCACATGGTGAGGACCGGGAACTGCGCGCTCAACACCTGGCGCATCACCTCGCCGAGCTGCTGCGCCTCGGCCTGCAGGCGGACGAAGCTCTGCACCAGCATGACGTTGCCGAGCGCATCGCCGGCCCGCTCGGCGAGCTGGGAGTGGTAGCCCTCGATCGAGCGCTGCGCCTGCTCGGTGCGCGAGATCACCGTCGAGGCGAGGAAGGCGAAGATCACGAGCAGCGCGATCAGGAGAATCCCGAGCCGCCAGTTGAGGAAGAGCGACAGCGGCAGGAGCACCACCGCGATCACGAAGGTCTCGAGATGCTCGCGGAAGAACGAGAGCCAGAGCCCGAACAGGTGGTCGACGCCGTTGAGCATCACCTTCAGGAGCCGGCCCGAATGCGTCTCGCCGTGGAACGAGAGCGGCAGCGACAGCACGTGCTCGAAATAGGACCCGAGCGCGGCGAGCCGGCGGCGGTGGGCGAGCCGGTCGGCGTGGAGCGAGATCAGGATCGAGGCCGAGATGCCACCGATGCCGACGACCCCCCAGATGGCGAGGAGCTTGACCGCGTCGCTCCAGGTCTCGGCCTCGGAACGCTTGTCGGACTGCGTCAGGACGTCGATCACCTTGCCGAACAACACGGGCTCCAGGAAATGGAGCCCGGCGAGCATCACGTTGGCGACGGAGAGGGTGATCGTGAGGCGCCGCTCGGGCACGAGAAGCCTGAGCACGCGTTTGTAGATGCGGACGAATTCCATGGAGATCCCAGATGCCCCCGGGCGCCGCCCGGCGGCTGGCGCGGGCTATTGTCCTCGCCGCTGGGGCCGCATGCAACGGCCGGCGGCGACTCAGCGGCGCGGGCGTCGTCGGGCGATCGCGCGGGCGATGTCGGACTGGAGCCGGCGCGCCGGTCCCTCGGCCCTGTCCGGATCGACGGCGCCCGGATCGACCGCGCCCGGTTCGGTTGCGCTTAGACCGTTTGCACCCGGTTCGGCCGCCTCCTCGATCGGCGTGCGCGCGACGGCCTCGAGCGCGCGGGCGAGGCAGGCGGCGACCGTGTGGTCGCCGACGGCACGCGCGTGGTCGAGCGCCGCCTCGATCGCGGTGGTGAGCGGCACGCCCTCTTTAGCGATCGATGCGCGGTCGCGTCCGTTCGACATGAGCATTCCCCCGGTTCGGGCCACCGGTCCGCGATAGGCTGCGGACGTTGAGGAACGATTAAGCCGCTGCCCGGAATCGCTTACTTTACGAACGCGATTGACGATCGGTGTTCAGATAATGTTAAGCGAACCCCGCCGACCATCCGCTCGTCAGGACGCGCGTGGTCAGGGAACTCACCGATGATGACGAAACGTTCCGTCGAGACGCTGATCGATCTCGTCGAGATCAAGCTGAGCGCCATGCAGGTGATGGATCGCGAGGACGAGCGCGAGCGCGTCATCCTCGAGACACGCCTCAAGGAACTGACCGCGATCCGCGCTGAGATCCGCGGCGCCCGCGCCGCGCGCCAGACGGCAGCGGATCGCCAGCCCGCGCCCATCGTCGGCTGATCGGCGCATTCAGTCCGTCGTCGGAGCGCCCAGCACCGTCCGCGCGAGCGCGACGGTGACCCGGCGCCGTTCGGCGAGCCCCGCCCGGTCGAGCGCGGCGACGATGCGTCCGACGGCGGCGAACGACCGCTCCATCCGCGGCAGAAGATAATCGACGAGATCGGGATCGACCGCGATGCGACGGTCGGCGAAGAGCTTCGCCAACACGGCGGCGAGCAGCGCATCGTCGGGCGCGAGGATCTCGGCCGACATCACGGTCTTGAGCCGCGACACGAGATCGGCGAGGACGCCCCGCCACGATCCCGGCGCGATCGCCGCCGTAAACAGGATCGAGACCGCCCGGGCATCGGCGAGGTTGTAGAGATGGAGGAGCGCCGCAGGATCGCCGATCCGCTCAACGTCCTCGACCACGAGCGCCCGATGCGCGGCAAGCGCCGGCACGTCGCCGACGGCGAGCGTCTCCGCCGGTACGGCCGCGGCGCCCGAGCGCGCGCACCAGACCGCAGCCAGATGCGACTTTCCCGACCCGCTCGGCCCATGGATCAGGAGCCGCCCGCGCGGCCAATCCGGCCAGCGGTCGATCCACGCGACGGCCGCCTCGTTCGACGACGCGACCATGAAGTCCGCGCGCCCCAGCGCCGGGCGATAAGCGAGATCGAGCGGCAGCTGGCGGGCGGTCACGGCCGCGGCGCGCCGCCGGTGTAGAGATCGGAGGCGCGGTAGCGCGCGATCGCGAATCGCGCCAGGACGCCGATCGCGGCCGCCGCCGGCACGGACAGGAGGACGCCGACGAAGCCGAACAACGCGCCGCCGGCGAGCAGCGCGAAGATCATCCACACCGGGTGCAGCCCGACGCGGTCGCCGACGAGGCGCGGCGAGATCACGTTGCCCTCGACCGCCTGTCCGACGAAGAAGATGGCCGCGACGATCAGGACCTCGTAGGAGGTGCCGAACTGCGCGAGTGCGATGCCGACGCTGAGGACGAGGCCGAACACGGCGCCGAAATAGGGGACGAACGAGACCGCGCCGGCGGCGAGCCCGACGACGAGGCCGAAATCGAGCCCGACCAGGCTGAGCGCGACGGCGTAGAAGAGGCCAAGGATGCCGCACACCAGGGTCTGACCGCGCACGAAGCCGGCGAGGCGTTCGTCGATCTGGTGCGCGAGATCGCGGATCGTCGCCGCGTTGGCGCGCGGCAGCCACGAATCGACGTGCGCGACCATGCGGTCCCAGTCGCGGAGGAAATACCACGCGACGACCGGCGTGATGAGGACGAGCGACAGGATGTTGAGGACGGCGACCCCGCCGCTCCAGATGCCGGCGAGCAGGCCGCCGAACCAGCTGATCATGCTGCCGGCGAAGCGCCCCGCCGCGGCCTTGACGTCCTGGACCTCCTCGGGCGACAGGCGGGCCTGCACGATCTGGAGAAGGGCGTCGATCCGTTCGCGCAGGAGATCGACATAGGTCGGCAGCCGGCTGAGGAAGGCGACGATCTGCTGTTGCAGCATCGGCACCAGGATCAGAAGCGCGGCGACGACCGCGATGATGAAGGCGATCGTCAGGACCGTCGCCGCCAGCCAGCGCGGCCAGCCCCATCGCTCGAAGCGATCGGCGACCGGATCGAGGAGATAGGCGACCGCCATCCCAAGCACGAACGGCAGAAGGATCGGGCTCAGCACGTAGAGGAGGACGAGGAAGACCGCGATCGCGCCGATCCAGACGGCGGCCTTCGTCCCCCGGCTCACCGGCGCCTCTCCTCGGAGGAGACGTGGCTGACCCAGTCGACCAGATAGACCGCGCCCGAGAGGAGCGTCGTCAGGCTGACGACGTAGATCAGGACGGTCGTGATCGCGCCGAAGTCGATCGAGACCGCGAGATCGGCAAGGACGGTTGCGGCGAGGGCGAGCTGGAGCGCGGTGTTCGCCTTGCTCACGAAATGCGGGCGCACCCGCGCCGAGGTACCGAGCACCAGGAGAAGGAGGAGGACGCCGCCGACGATGAGGACGTCGCGGAAGACGACCAGGATGACGATCCAGGTCGGGAGCTGGCCGACGACGCCGAGCGCGACATAGACGCCGACCAGGAGCACCTTGTCGGCGAGCGGATCGAGGAACGCGCCGAGCCGCGTCGTCTGGTTCCAGCGCTTGGCGATATAGCCGTCGACCGCGTCCGAGACGCCGGCGGCGACGAAGAGGATGAACGCCGGCTTGAACGCCGATTGCAGGATCAGATAGAGCGTGATCGGCGTCGCGAGCAGGCGCGCGATCGAGATGATGTTCGGGATGCTCACCGAACCTCGCCCGGAACCGCCGACCGTTGCCCGCCGCCGCCCGCCCGCAATGTCCACGCCCCCGAAATGCCGCGCGCGAGATCGAGGCCCGCGGCGGCGAACGCATCGGCGAGCTGCGCCTCGTCGCCGATATGGCCGAGCCGGACCACGGCCTCGCCGCGCGTGATCGAGACGAGCTCGCTCGCCCGGACGAGCGGCACCGCACCGATCCGCCGTTGCAGCGTCAGCCATTCGGCGAGATCGCCGACCGGCACCGTGACAACGACCGACGACGCGGCGCCCGTTGCGGCGGTGGCATCGCCCTTGCCGCCGGTCTCGATGTCCTTCCGCACGAGGGCCGCGGCGCGCTTCAGAAACGCGCCGCGCGGCTCGTCGCGCTGGGCGGCTATACTGGTGACGAGCGTCGTCTCCTGCGCCCCGGCGCCGTGACGGGTCGAGCCGACCTGGAGCACGGGAATGCCCCCGGTCCGCTCGCTCTCGATCGTCGCCACCGCGACCAGGACGGCGGACGAGCCGTAACGGTTGCCGATCGCGCGAAGGCGCCGGGCATCGCCCGCGATCGCCTGCTCGGCCGAGACGTCGCGCACGTCGGCGAGATCGCCGAGCGGCACCAGGAACTGCGCTGCGTCACCGGACGACGGATCGTCCGCCCACGCCGCGCGCCAGTCGTTGGCGTCCTCCCAGAGGAGGGCGCGACCCTCGGCACGCAGCACGGGCAGGACCAGGACAGGTTGCGACGAAACCTCGGCGACCGTGATGCCGGCGTCGCGGAGGGTCCGGCGAACCGCCTCGGGGTTGAACAGGAAACGCAGCGTCGCGGTGTATCGGACGTCGGACCGCCGCTCGTCGTCGATCTCGAAGCTCCGGACGAGACGCGCGACGCCGTTGGTGCCGAGCAGCGGCGCGCGGGCGCGATCGGCCTGCGGCACGATCCGCTCGACGAGACGCTGGTAGGCCGCGACATGGCCGTCGGCGATCGCCTTGTCGCGCGCGGCGGTCGCGGTCTCGGCGGTCGCCGACACGCTGACGTCGTCGATGACGAACGCGTCGTCCGTCGCGGCGGGCGCGGGCGCCTGGGACGCGGCGGGTGGAGCGGCGAGCGCGAGGAGGACGACCGCGACGACGGCGCCGCGCAGTCGCGCACCCGCTGTTGCAATGCGGTCCGGATCGGTTATGTTCGCCATGGTTCGGCCGACGGTGCTCCCCGTCGCGATCTTAACACGCTCGGAAAGGCAAGAAAGCCATTAGCGGCACGCGCTACAAGGAGGCCGGCGTCGACATCGAGGCGGCGACGCGGCTGGTCGAGGCGATCAAGCCTCTCGCCAAGGCGACGAACCGTAGCGGCACGGTCAGCGGCATCGGCGGCTTCGGCGCCTTCTTCGATCCCAAGGCCGCCGGCTATCGCGATCCGATACTCGTCGCCTCGACCGACGGCGTCGGCACCAAGCTCAAGGTCGCGCTTTCGACCGGGCGCCATCAAGGCGTCGGCATCGATCTCGTCGCGATGTGCGTCAACGACCTCGTCGTCCAGGGCGCCGAGCCCCTCTTCTTCCTCGACTATTTCGCGACCGGCCGGCTCGACACCGCGCGCGCGGCCGAGATCATCGGCAGCATCGCCGAGGGTTGCCGCATCGCGGGCTGCGCGCTGATCGGCGGCGAGACGGCGGAGATGCCGGGCGTGTATCACGACGACGACTACGACCTCGCGGGCTTCGCGGTCGGCGCGGTCGACCGACGCAAGATGCTAACCGGAAGCGGCATCCGCGCCGGCGATGTCGTGCTCGGCCTCGCCTCGACCGGCGTCCACTCGAACGGCTTCTCGCTGGTGCGCCGCATCGTCGAACGGAGCGGGCTCGGCTACGACGCGCCGTCGCCGTTCGGCGGCGGCTCGCTCGGCGAGGCGCTCCTCGCACCGACGCGGATCTACGTCCCCTCGTGTCTCGCCGCCCATCGCACCGGGCTTCTCAAGGGCCTCGCCCACATCACCGGCGGCGGCTTCGTGGAGAACATCCCGCGCATCATGCCGGAAGGCTTCGCCGTCGTGATCGACGCCGCGTCCTGGCCGGTGCCACCGGTGTTCAAATGGCTCGCCCGCACCGGTGACATCGGCGCCGACGAGATGGTCCGGACGTTCAATTGCGGCATCGGGATGGTCGCGATCGTGTCGCCGGAGGCCGCGATCGAGGCGACCTCGCTCCTGATGACCGCGGGCGAGACGGTCCATCACATCGGGCGCGTCGTGCCGCGCGAGGACGCTTACGTCATCATCGAAAGCCTCGACGCGGCATGGGCCGGCTGAGCCTCGCGGTTCTGATCTCGGGCCGCGGCAGCAATCTCCGCGCCCTGATCGATGCCGCGGCGGCCCCCGACTACCCGGCCGAGATCGGGCTCGTCATCTCGAACGTCGCCGGCGCCGGCGGGCTCGAGCACGCCGCCCGGGCCCGTATCCCGACCCGCGTGATCGGGCACCGCGACTTCCCGGACCGCTCGGCCTTCGATGCGGCACTCGATGCGGCGATCGGGGCGGCGGGCGTCGACCTCGTCTGCCTCGCCGGCTTCATGCGCATCCTCTCCCCCGGCTTCGTCGCGCGCTGGCACGACCGGCTGGTCAACATCCACCCCTCGCTTCTTCCGGCCTATAGGGGGCTCGACACCCATGCCCGCGCGCTCGCCGACGGGGTGCGGATCGCCGGCTGCACCGTCCACTTCGTCCGCGCCGATGTCGATACCGGGCCGATCATCGTCCAGGCCGCGGTGCCGGTGCTGCCGGACGACGACGCCGACCGGCTCGCGGCGCGGGTGCTCGCGGCCGAGCATCGCGCCTATCCGCTCGCGGTGCGGCTGATCGCGGAGGGCCGGGTTCGGATCGCGGATGGCCGCGCCATCGTCGACGGCGCGGCATGGGCGGGTGCGGGTGCGGGCCTTCTCAATCCGGGCGGCTGATCGCCGCAGCGGGGTTCCGGCTCGAGGCGATTTCGGGTATAGCGGCGGCCAGAGCAACCGCGCGCGTGCAAGGGAGACCTGGGTTTATGGCCCACGAACGGCAGGAAGATTTCCCCACCCATCTCCGCGGGTGGTCCAGCTTCGTCATGCTCTTGACGGTCTGGAGCATGATCGTGGTGATCATTCTGGTCCTGATGGCGCTGTTCCTGCTCTGACGCCAGCGGCTCTGACGCGGGCGCCTCTTACGCAGGCAACTGGCGGCGGTCTCAGCCGGCGATTTCCATCTCGGCGAAGAAGAACCGGATCTCCTGCGCGGCGGTGTCGGGCGAGTCCGAGCCGTGGACCGAGTTCGCCTCGATCGATTCGCCGAAATCCTTGCGGATCGTGCCGGCCTCGGCGTTGGCCGGGTTGGTCGACCCCATCACCCGTCGGTTGCGGGCGATCGCGTCGTCGCCCTCGAGGACCTGGACGACGACCGGCCCCGAGGTCATGAAGGTGCAGAGGTCGTTGAAGAACGAGCGGCTCGCATGCACCGCGTAGAAGCGTTCGGCCTGCTCGCGGGTCAGCCGCAACCGCTTCTGCGCGATGACGTGGAGACCGCCCTGTTCGAGGCGGGCGATGATCTGGCCGGTCAGATTGCGGCGCGTCGCATCCGGCTTGATGATCGACAGCGTGCGTTGGATGGCCATCGGGCGGCGGTCCCCTGGTGAAAGACCGCGGCCTTATATAGGGAAGGGACCGGCGCGGCAACCGGGATCGCCGCGGCGGATTGACCGGCTGGACGGCAATGCTCGAGATCAAGGACTTGACCTACCGGATCGGCGGCCGGGCGATCTTCGAAGGCGCCACGGCGACGGTGCCGACAGGCGCACATGCCGGCCTCGTCGGGCGCAACGGCGCCGGCAAGACGACGCTCCTGCGTCTCGTTCAGGGTGAGATCCAGCCCGATGCCGGGCGCATCGTCGTGCCGCGGCGGACCCGGATCGGCGCGCTCGCCCAGGAGGCGCCGGCCGGATCGCTTCCCGTCATCGCGACCGTTCTCGCCGCCGACCGCGAGCGCGATGCGCTCCTCGCCGAGGCCGAGCGTTCGACCGATCCCGACCGGATCGCCGCCGTCCATTCCCGCCTCGGCGAGATCGAGGCGCATGCGGCGCCTGCGCGCGCGGCCGAGATCCTCGCCGGTCTCGGTCTGTCGCCTTCGGAGATCGCCGGGCCGTGCGATGCGCTTTCCGGCGGCTGGCGCATGCGGGTCGCGCTCGCCGCCGTCCTGTTCGCCCGTCCCGATCTCCTTCTCCTCGACGAGCCGACCAACCACCTCGACCTCGAGGCGCGGCTTTGGCTCGAGAATTTTCTCGGGCGCTACCGCGGCACCGTGATCCTGGTCAGCCACGACCGCGACCTTCTCGATGCGACTACCGACCGCACGCTCCATCTCGCGCAGGGCCGGCTCGCCGTCTATGGCGGCGGCTATTCGAGCTTCGAGCGCGTCCGCCGCGAGCAACGCGAGACCGAATCGCGCGCCAACGCGAACCTCCTCGCCCAGCGGCGCAAAATGATGGCCTTCGTCGAGCGGTTCCGCGCCAAGGCGACCAAGGCGCGCCAGGCGCAGAGCCGGCTTAAGGCGCTCGAGCGCATGCCGCCGATCCTGCCGATCGTCGAGGAGGCGACGATCGGGTTCGACTTCCCCGATCCCGAGCCGCTCGCGCCGCCGATCGTCGCGCTCGACGGCGTCGCGGTCGGCTACGAGCCGGACCGCCCGGTGCTGCGCCGGCTCGACCTCCGGATCGACATGGACGATCGGATCGCGCTCCTCGGCCAGAACGGCAACGGCAAGTCGACGCTCGTCAAGCTCCTCGCCGGCCGGCTCGACCCGCTCGCCGGGCGCATGACCCGGGGCGCGAGGCTCCGCGTCGGCTACTGCGCGCAGCACCAGATCGAGGACCTCGATCCGGGAGCGACCGGCTACGAGCATCTGATGCGGCTCGAGCCGGGTGGGCAGGAACCGCGGCTCCGCGCCCATCTCGGCCGCTTCGGCTTCGCCCAGGAGAAGGCCGACGTGCCCGCCGCCCAGCTCTCCGGCGGCGAGAAGGTGCGGCTCCTGTTCGCATTGATGAGCCGGACCAGCCCGCATCTCATGCTGCTCGACGAGCCGACCAACCACCTCGACATCGAGGCGCGCGAGGCGCTCGTGCAGGCGCTCGCGGCCTATGACGGCGCGGTGGTGCTGGTCACCCACGACCCGCATCTGATCACGCTCGCCGCCGAACGGCTCTGGATCGTCGCCGACGGCACCTGCGCGCCCTATGACGGCGACCTCGACGACTACCGGAGCCGCGTCCTCGAGGGTCGTCGGGCGGCGCGCGCCGAGGCGGCGGCGAAAACGACCGAGCCCGCCCGCCGCGATCAGCGCCGGGCAGCCGCCGAGGCGCGCGCCG
>VGEU01000100.1 GCA_016869145.1 Alphaproteobacteria bacterium
AACCGGATCGCCTCGGTCAACGCTGCGGGCGAGCATCTGTTCGAGCACGGCGCGGGGTTCCTGATCGGCCAGAATCTCGCCGATCTCGTCGCCGCCGACACGCCGCTCTTGTCGCTGGTCGGGCAGGTGCGCAACCAGGGGGCCAGCGTCGCCGAGTACGACCTCGCGCTCTCGCTGCCGCGCCAGCGCACCCACACCGTCGCGGTCGAGGCCGCGCCGGTCGGCGAGCGCGACGGCTGGGTCGTCCTGTCGCTCCGTCACCAGACCATCGCGCGCCGCATCGATCGCCAGCTCGTTCACCGCAATGCCGCGCGTTCGGTGACCGGGCTCGCCGCCATGCTCGCCCACGAGGTCCGCAACCCGCTCGCCGGCATCAAGGGTGCGGCGCAGCTCCTGCACCAGACCGCGAGCGATTCCGACCGCGAGCTGACCCAGCTCATCTGCGAGGAGACCGACCGCATCGTCGGCATGGTCGACCGCGTCGGCCAGTTCGCCGAGGATGGTCACTTCGAGCGCACGCCGATCAACATCCACGAGGTCCTCGAGCGCGTCCGCCGCAGCGCCGCGGCCGGCTTCGCCCGCGGTATCCGTATCGTCGAGGCCTATGATCCGTCGCTGCCGCCGGTCCTCGGCAACCGCGATTTCCTGACCCAGGCGTTCCTCAATCTGGTCAAGAACGCCGCCGAGGCGGCGCCGAAATCGGACGGCGAGATCGTGCTCGCGACCGGCTATCACCAGGGCTTTCGCATCGCCATGCCGGGTTCGGGCGGGCGGGTCGATCTGCCGCTCGTCGTCTCGGTGCAGGACAACGGGCCCGGCATCCCGGACGCGCTCGCACCCAACGTCTTCGACCCCTTCGTGACATCGAAATCGGAGGGCAGCGGCCTCGGCCTCGCGCTCGTCGCCAAGATCGTCGCCGACCATGGCGGCATCATCGAGTTCGAGAGCGAGCCGGGCCGCACCGCGTTCCGTGTCCATCTTCCGGTCCTGCCGCCGGGCGAGGCGACGCGCGCAAGGGGGGCAATTTGACCAAGGCAGCCACCATCCTCGTCGCCGACGACGACCGCGCGATCCGGACCGTCCTCAGCCAGGCGCTCGGCCGGCTCGGCTACGAGGTCCGCACCACGAGCAACGCAGCGACCCTCTGGCAATGGGCGATCAACGGCGACGGCCAGCTCATCATCACCGATGTTTTGATGCCCGACGAGAACGGCCTCGACCTCGTGCCCCGCATCCGGAAGATCCGGCCCGAGCTCAAGATCATCGTCATGAGCGCGCAGAACACGCTGATGACGGCGGTGCGCGCGACGGAGCGGGGCGCCTTCGAGTATCTGCCGAAGCCGTTCGATCTCAACGAGCTCGTCAACGTCGTGCAGCGCGCGTTGGCACCCGACGCCGGCGGGGCGCCCGAGCAGGACCCGCGCACCGAGGAGCGCCTGCCGCTGATCGGCCGCTCGCCGGTGATGCAGGAGATCTACCGCGTGCTCGCGCGGCTGATGATGAGTGACCTCACGGTGATGATCTATGGCGCGTCCGGCACCGGCAAGGAGCTCGTCGCCCGCGCCCTCCACGAATACGGCAAGCGGCGCAATGGTCCGTTCGTCGCGATCAACATGGCGGCGATCCCGCGCGAGCTGATCGAGGCGGAGCTGTTCGGCCACGAGAAGGGCGCGTTCACCGGTGCGACTGGGCGCGGCGTCGGCCGTTTCGAGCAGGCGCAGCGCGGCACCCTCTTTCTCGACGAGATCGGTGACATGCCGCTCGATGCCCAGACGCGGCTTCTCCGCGTCCTCCAGGAGGGCGAGTACACGACCGTCGGCGGCCGCACCGCGATCCGCTCCGATGTCCGCATCATCGCCGCGACCCACCGCGATCTCCGCCTCCTCGTGCAGCGCGGACAGTTCCGCGAGGACCTCTTCTACCGCCTCAATGTCGTCCCCATCCGCTTGCCGCCCTTGCGCGAGCGGACCGAGGACATCCCCGAGCTCGTCCGCCATTTCCTCGCCCAGGCGCGCAAGGACGGCGCCGCCGTGAAGGCGATCGACAAGGCGGCGATGCAACGGCTCAAGCGGCATGCCTGGCCGGGCAATGTGCGCGAGCTCGAGAACCTGATTCGCCGCCTCGCCGCCCTCTACCCGGACGAGGTGATCGGCGCCGAGGTGATCGAGGCCGATCTCACCGACGTGAGCCCGGTCGAGCCGGCGGCGCCACACGCCGAGGGCCTGGGACCGGCGGTCGAGCGCCATCTCAGCCAGTTCTTCGCCGCGCACAAAGGTGGCCTCCCGGCCGCCGGGCTCTACGATCGCGTGCTGCGCGAGATCGAGCGGCCGCTCATCTCGCTCGCGCTCAACGCGACGCGTGGCAACCAGCTGCGCGCGGCGGAGCTTCTTGGCATCAACCGCAATACGCTCCGCAAGAAGATTCGCGATCTCGAAATCGAGGCGGGAAGGGGAGTAAAGTAGCGGCGCACCGCCCGAGGGCGGCCCGGAACCGAATACCCCGGGCGCACTCGCGATTGACCGTCGGACCGGCATGAGCACCAATACGACCACCGCGACCCGAGCACGGTTCGAGCAGATCGGCACCTGGGCCGCCCAATCCGGATGGGGCCGCGGGTTCGCGATCGGGCTCGCGATCGCGTCGCTTCTATCGGCCGTCGCGACCTATGCGGCGCTCGCCGGCTGGTTCGGGCTCGCCTCCGATCCGCGCACGATCCTCGTCCTCCTCAATTTGAACCTGGTCCTGTTCCTCATCCTCGGCGCGGTCGTGGCGCGCCGGCTGGTCGGCGTGTGGATCGCGCGCCGGCGTGGCTCGGCCGGCTCCCGGCTCCATACCCGGCTCGTGGTCCTGTTCAGCCTCGTCGCGGTGGCGCCCGCGATCATCGTCGCGATCTTTTCCGCGGTCTTCTTCAGCCTCGGCATGCAGCAATGGTTCAGCGACAAGGTGCGCTCGGCGCTCCAGGAATCGCTCGCGGTCGCCGAGGCCTATGCGAGCGAGCACCAGCGGGCGATCCAGGGCGACATCATCGCCATGGCGCGCGATCTGTCGCGCGAGCTGCCGCTGCTCGAGGAGAACCGGCAGCGCTTCAGGCGGCTTCTGCAGACGCAGGGCGTCATCCGCTCGCTCACCGAGGCCTTAATCCTCGATGCGGCGGGGAGCCCGCTCGCCGGCTGGAACCAGAGCTTCGTCCTCGACCGGAGCCCGGTGCCACCCTGGGCGTTCGAGCTCGCCCGCGGCGGCGAACTCGTGGTCCTGACCCAGGGCGAGGACGACCGGGTACGCGCGTTGATTCGGCTCGACAGCCTCGCCGATGCCTATCTCTTCGTGAGCCGCTATGTCGAGCCGGGTGTGCTCGCCCACATCGACCGCACGCGCGGGGCGGTGAGCCAGTACGAATCGCTCGAAGGGCGGCGGTCGAGCCTCGAGATAACCTTCGCCATGCTCTTCGCGCTGGTGGCGCTTCTCCTCCTGCTCGCCGCGATCTGGTTGGGCCTCACCTTCGCGACACAGCTCGCGCGCCCCATCAGCGCGCTCGTCGCCGCCGCCGAGCGGGTGCGATCGGGCGATCTCGGAACCCGCGTCGAGGAGGGTGACGAACGCGACGAGATCGGTCTCCTGAGCCGCAGCTTCAACCGCATGACCGGCCAGATCGACGCGCAGCGCAAGGAGCTCGTCGAGGCTAACCGCCAGATCGACGCCCGCCGCCACTTCATGGAAACGGTGCTCGCCGGCGTATCGGCGGGCGTGATCGGCCTCGACGGCGAGGGCCGCATCAACCTGCCGAACCGCTCGGCCTCGAGCCTCCTCGGTGTCGACCTCGATTCCCGCCATGGCGACCGCCTCGCCGACATCGTGCCCGAGATGGCCGGTCTCCTCACCCGCGCCGCGGCGCGACCCGACCGCCTCGTCGAGGGCCAGGTCTCGGTCGGGCGCGGCGCCGAGCCGCGAACCCTACTCGTCCGCATCGCGACCGACCAGGCGGCCGGCTACGTCGTCACCTTCGACGACGTCTCCGATCTCCTGTCGGCGCAGCGGACCGCCGCCTGGGCCGATGTCGCGCGCCGCATCGCGCACGAGATCAAGAACCCGCTGACGCCGATCCAGCTCTCAGCCGAGCGTCTCCGGCGCAAATACCGGCGCGAGATCACCTCCGATCCGGAAACCTTCGAGACCTGCACCGAGACCATCATCCGCCAGGTCGGCGATATCGGCCGCATGGTCGACGAGTTCTCCTCCTTCGCCCGCATGCCGGCGCCGGTGATGGGTCGGCACGACCTCGTCGACATCTGCCGGCGCGAGATGTTCCTGCAGCGGAACGCCCACCCCGAGATCCACTACGAGGCGACGCTGCCCCCGACAGCGGTCGAGCTCGTCTGTGATCGCCGCCAGATCGGCCAGACGCTGAGCAACCTCCTCAAGAACGCGGCCGAGGCGATGGCCGCGCGCGCCGCGGACGCGGCGGAGCCCGCGACGATCTGGCTCCGTCTCGAGCAGGGCAAGGACGAGATCGTGCTCGATATCGCGGACAACGGGCCGGGCTGGCCGGCCGAGCATCGCGAACGACTGACCGAGCCCTATGTGACGACGCGTCAGAAGGGCACCGGTCTCGGGCTTGCCATCGTGAAGAAGATCATGGAAGACCACGGCGGCTCGCTCCGGCTCCGCGATCGCGAAGGCGGCGGTGCGCTGGCGCAGCTCGCATTTCCGGCCGGTGCTGCGTCGGGCGAGGACACCGCACATCGGGCTTCGGTCGTCGTCATGGAAAAGGCGTAGATGGCACTCGACATCCTGGTCGTCGACGACGAAGCCGACATCACGCGTCTCATCGCCGACATTCTCGAGGACGAAGGCTATTCCTGCCGCCGCGCCGGCGACAGCGACAGCGCGCTCCGCGCCATCGAGACGCGGCGTCCCAATCTCGTGATCCTCGACATCTGGCTTCAGGGGAGCAAGCTCGACGGGCTCGAGATCCTGGAGCGCATCATACGCGACCAGCCGGGCGTGCCGGTGATCATGATCAGCGGCCACGGGACGATCGAGACGGCGGTCCGCGCGATCAAGCTCGGGGCCTATGACTTCATCGAGAAGCCGTTCCAGGCTGAGCGGCTGATCCACATGGTCCAGCGCGCGCTCGACGCGACGCGGCTCCGGCGTGAGAACGAGGAGCTTCGCCGGCGCAGCGGCGGCCAGCCCGAGCTGATCGGGGCCTCGCCCCCCGTCAACCAGCTCCGCGCCGCGATCGAGCGCGTCGCCGGCACCGAGAGCCGGGTCTTCATCTCCGGTCCGCCCGGCAGCGGCAAGGAGATCGTCGCCCGCCTCATCCACGACCAATCGCGGCGGCGGGGCGGCAATTTCCTGGTCGTCAACTGCGCCACCATGGCCCCTGAGCGCATGGAGATCGAGCTGTTCGGCACCGAGCACGAGGCCGACAGCAACGGCAATGGCCACATCCTCGGCACGTTCGAGCAATGCCACGGCGGCACGCTCCTCCTCGACGAGGTGTGCGACATGCCGACCGAGACCCAGGGCAAGATCGTCCGCGTCCTCCAGGAGCAGACATTCGAGCGCGTCGGCGGCACGACCCCGGTCTCGGTCGACGTGCGCGTCCTCGCCTCGACCAATCGCGACATCAAGACCGAGATGGGCGGCGGACGGTTCCGCGAGGACCTCTACTACCGGCTCAACGTCGTCCCGATCTCGGTGCCGCCGCTCAAGACCCGGCGCCAGGACATCCCGGTGCTCGTGCACCACTTCATGGCGCGCGCGACCGAGACCCACGGCCTGCCGCAGCGCCCGATCGCCGAGGACGCGATGGCGGCGCTCCAGGCCTATGACTGGCCCGGCAACGTGCGCCAGCTCCGCAACGTCGTCGAGTGGATCCTGATCATGGCGCCGGGCCCGCACGGCGAGGCCGTGCGCGTCGACGGCCTGCCGCCGGAGATCACCGCGACGACCCCGGCGACGCTCCACCTCCACAAGGGCGACGAGATCATGGCGATGCCGCTCCGCGACGCGCGCGAGGTGTTCGAGCGCGAGTACCTGATGGCCCAGGTGACGCGCTTCGGCGGCAATATCTCGCGCACGGCGTCCTTCGTCGGCATGGAGCGTTCGGCGCTGCACCGAAAGCTCAAGGCCCTCGGCGTCATCGGCGGCGATTGACGGCCGCCATAGTCGGGACACCCCCATGAAGGTCATCGTCTGCGGCGCCGGCCAGGTCGGCTTCAACATCGCGCGCACCCTCGCCGCCGAGAGCATCGACGTCACCGTCATCGACCCGTTGCCCGATCTCGTCCGCCGCGTCTCGGACACGATCGACGTCCAGGCCTTGGTCGGCAACGGTGCTCATCCCGACGTCCTCGAGCGCGCCGGCGCCGCGGACGCCGACATGATCATCGCGGTCACCTTCGCCGACGAGATCAACATGGTGGCCTGCCAGGTCGCGCATTCGCTGTTCAACGTGCCGACCAAGATCGCGCGCGTCCGTGCGCAGAGCTATCTGCAACCGATCTGGGCGGATCTGTTCAGCCGCAACCACATGCCGATCGACGCCATCATCTCGCCCGAGATCGAGGTCGCGCGCGCCATCGCGCGCCGCTTCCAGGTGCCGGGCGCGATCGATTCGATACCGCTCGCCGGCGGGCGGGTGCAGGTGATCGGCGTCCGCTGCAACCCGGATTGCCCGGTTATCAACACGCCGCTCCGCCAGCTCACCGGCATCTTTCCCGACCTCAACATCGTCGTCGTCGCCATCTGGCGCGACGGGCGCGCGTTCGTGCCGACGGCCGAAGACCAGATGTTCGCGGGCGACGAGGTCTTCTTCGTCGCCGACGCTGCGCAGGTGCCGCGCGCGATGACCATCTTCGGCCACGAGGAGACGGTCGCCCGGCGCATGATCATCGCCGGCGGTGGCCATATCGGCCTCTTCCTCGCCCAGCTCATCGAGAAGGACCACCCCGCCGTCGGCGCCAAGATCATCGAGTTCAACCGCGAGCGTGCGCACGTGATCGCGCCGATGATCGCGCGCACGCCGGTGATCCACGGGAGCGTCCTCGATCCCGAGATCCTGGCCGAGGCCAATATCGTCGCGACCGAGACGATCGTCACCGTGACCAACGACGACGAGACCAACATCCTGTCCTCGCTGCTGGCGAAGCGGAACGGGGCCAAGCGCGCGATCGCGCTCGTCAACTCCACCGTCTATCCGCCGCTCGTCTCCACCCTTGGCGTCGACGTGGTCGTCAGCCCGCGCGCGATCACGGTCTCGACCATCCTCCAGCACATCCGCCGCGGCCGCATCCGCGCGATCCACTCGATCGAGGGCGTCGGCGAGGTCCTCGAGGCGGAGGTGCTCGAGACCTCGCGGCTGGTGGGCAAGTCGATCCGCGACGCCCATATCGCCGAAGGAATCCTGTTCGGTGCCATCGTGCGCGACAACGTCGTCCACATCGCGCGCGCCGACACGGTCATCCGGTCTGCCGACCGCATCGTTCTGTTCACGACGGCCGAAGCGGTGAAAGAGGTCGAGAAGATGTTCGCGGTTCGCCTGGAATTCTTCTGAGCGCCGCGCGCCATGCCCCGCATCGCCTATGTCAACGGGCGCTATCTGCCTCATCGCGACGCCGCGGTGCATGTCGAGGACCGCGGCTACCAGTTCGCCGACGGCGTCTACGAGGTGATTTTCGTCGTCGACGGGCGGCTCGTCGATGCGCCAGCGCATCTGGCACGGCTCCACCGCTCGTGCGCGTCCCTCCGCATCGCGATGCCCACCTCCGACCGGGCGCTCGAGGCGATCGTCGCGAGCGTGATCGCGCGGAACCGGATCGGCCGCGGCATCGTCTATATCCAGATCACCCGTGGCGTCGCCCGCCGCGATCACGCCTTCCCGCGCATCGCGTCGCGTCCGGCCCTCGTCGTCACGGCACGCACGCATCCCGCACCCGACGAGACCGCCGTCCGTTCGGGCGTCGCGGTCGTCACCGTCGCGGACCAGCGCTGGCGGCGTCCCGACATCAAGTCGATCTCCCTGTTGCCGAACGTGCTCGCGAAAGAGGCCGCGCGCGAAGCGGGGGCTCATGAGGCTTGGCTCGTCGACGATGCGGGCGTCGTGACCGAGGGTTCCTCGACCAATGCCTGGATCGTCGACCGCGACGGTCGCGTCGTGACCCATCCCGCCGACACCGCGATCCTCGACGGCATCGTCCGGAGGACGCTCTTCCGGCTCGCCAACGAGGCCTCGATCGTCGTCATCGAGCGCCCGTTCCGCCTCGCCGAGGCGATGGGCGCGACGGAGGCGTTCCTGACCTCGAGCACCTCCTTCGTCGTCCCGGTGGTCGCGATCGACGGAAGCGCGATCGGCACCGGCCGGGCCGGCCCGGTCACGCTCAGGCTCCGCGATGCCTATCTCGCTCATCTCGGGCGTGCGGCGGCCGCACGATGACGATCGCCATCGGCAGTCGCCCGCGCGCGATCCTGTTCGACTGGGACAACACGCTCGTCGACACCTGGCCGGTGATCCATGACGCGGTCAACCACACGCTCGTCGCGATGGGAAAGCCGGTCTGGACCTATGACGAGACACGCCGACGCGTGCGCCGGTCCGCGCGCGAGGCCTTCCCCGAGCTCTTCGGCGACCGCTGGGAGGAGGCGAGGGCGGTCTTCCACGCGAGGTTCCAGTCGATCCATCTCGATGCGCTCGCGGTCCTTCCCGGCGCCGAACCGCTCCTCGCGACGCTCGCCGCACGCGGCCTGTGGCTGGGTGTCGTCAGCAATAAGACCGGCGAGCATCTTCGCCGCGAGGCGCGCCATCTGGGCTGGGCCCGGTACTTCCACCGACTGGTCGGCGCCAACGATGCCGCCCGCGACAAGCCGGACCCGGCGGCGATCGCCGCGGCGCTCGCCGGCGGACCGGTTGCGGCCGGCGAGGGGGTCTGGTTCGTCGGCGACACGGAGATCGATCTCCAGGCGGCGTACAATGCCGGCTGTATCGCGGTCCTTATGCGCGCCGAGCCGCCCGCGCCGGGAGAATTCGCCGGCCACGAGCCCATGTTCCACACAAGAACATGTAAAGAACTCGCCGCTCTTGTCTCGGGCCGCTGGTAACCCATATCAGCGGAATAGCGCCGCCACGTCGTTCCCGACCAGTGCGGGAAGCCGACAAGGACATGAGGGATAAGAACAATGGCGACCAAGAAGGAAAGCGCCGAGGCGAAGCTCGCAGCGGCATCCGAAAAGTCGAAGAGCGTTCCGGCCGAAAAGAGCCAGAACCTTCAGGAGACCTTCCTGAACCATCTTCGCAAGAACAAGACGCCGGTCACGGTGTTCCTGGTCAACGGCGTCAAGCTCCAGGGCATGATCCCGTGGTTCGACAATTTCTGCATCCTGCTCCGCCGCGACGGGCATTCGCAGCTCGTCTACAAGCACGCGATCTCGACGATCATGCCGGTCGGACCGATCGCGCTCTATGACGAGAAAGAGGGCGGCGAAGGCTGACGTGAGCCGCGAGCACATGCCGGACGCGCTCAACGGCGCGCGCCAGCGGGCGCTGGTCGTCCACCCCGTGCTCAAGTCCGACCGTCACAATGGACGGACCGCCAACGCGCGTCTCGGCGAGGCGATGGGGCTCGCCGGCGCCATCAATCTCGACATCATCGACGGCGTCGTGGTGCTGATCGCGCGGCCTCGTCCGGCGACCCTTCTCGGCTCGGGCGCCGTCGAGGCGCTGACCGCGCGCATCTACGACGAGGAGATCGCGCTCGTCACGGTCGATGCCGCGCTCTCGCCGGTGCAACAGCGCAATCTCGAGCGGACGTGGAAGTGCAAGGTCATCGACCGCACCGGGCTCATCCTCGAGATCTTCGGCGCCCGCGCGCGGACGCGGGAGGGCGCGCTGCAGGTCGAGCTCGCCCATCTCACCTATCAGCGGAGCCGGCTGGTCCGCACCTGGACCCATCTCGAGCGCCAGCGTGGCGGCTTCGGCTTCCTCGGCGGGCCGGGTGAGACCCAGATCGAGGCCGACCGTCGCCAGATCGGCGAGCGCATCGCCAAGCTCAAGATCGAGCTCGAGTCGGTGCGCCGGACCCGTGGCCTCCATCGCGAGGCCCGCCAGCGCGTGCCCTATCCGGTGATCGCGCTCGTCGGCTACACGAATGCCGGCAAATCGACGCTGTTCAACCGGCTCACCCGCGCCGAGGTGCTCGCCGCCGATCTCCTGTTCGCGACCCTCGACCCGACGATGCGGAGCGTCAGCCTGCCGTCGGGGCCGAAGGTCATCCTGTCCGACACCGTCGGCTTCGTCTCCGACCTCCCGACCGATCTCGTCGCCGCATTCCGCGCCACGCTCGAGGAGGTCCTCGAGGCGGACGTCATCGTGCACGTGCGCGACATCGCCCATCCCGATAGCGAGGCGCAGAAGGACGACGTGCTCGCGGTCCTCGCCGACCTCGGCATCGGCGAGGACGACCCGCGCATCGTCGAGGTCCTCAACAAGACCGACCTCCTCGACACCGAGGCGCTCGCCGTGGTCCGCAACATCGCCGAGCGCCAGGAGCGCACGATCGCGCTCTCGGCGGTGACGGGCGAGGGATGCACCGACCTCCTTGGCCTGATCGAGCGGCAACGGATCGCGACCCAGCATGTGGTCGAGATCGAGATCGAGCCCGGGGACGGGGCGACGCTCGCCTGGCTCTACCGCGTCGGCTCGGTCATCAAGCGAACCGACCAGGACGGCACCACGCTTCTCCAGGTCGCCATCGACCCGGCCGACCTCGGCCGCCTCGAGGCCCGGATCGCGCAGGGCGCCGGCGCCCGGCTCCGCAACGGCCTAAGCCCGCGCGCTTGACAGTCCGCGCTCAGGCTGATAGATAGTTGGCACTCACCAAGCAAGAGTGCTAGCAAGGCCCCCGCTCAACGGTGGGCGCCCTCGTGATCACCGGAGACAATTCATGAAAATCAGACCGTTGCACGATCGCGTCGTGATCGAGCCGCTCGACACCGAAGAGAAGACCAAGGGCGGGATCATCATTCCCGACACGGCCAAGGAGAAGCCCATGCAGGGCAAGGTCGTCGCCGTCGGGCCGGGCGCGCGGGGCGACGACGGTCGCATCATCAAGATGGACGTCAAGACAGGCGACAAGGTGCTCTACGGCAAGTGGTCGGGCACCGAGGTGAAGATGGCCGGGAAGGACTACCTGATCTGCAAGGAGTCCGATCTCATGGGAATTCTGGAGTAATCGAACATGGCTGCAAAAGACGTCAGATTTTCGACCGATGCCCGCAACCGTCTGCTCAAGGGCGTCGACGTCCTGGCCGACGCGGTCAAGGTCACCCTCGGCCCCAAGGGCCGCAACGTCATTCTCGACAAGTCGTTCGGCGCACCGCGCATCACCAAGGACGGTGTGACGGTTGCCCGCGACATCGAGCTCGGCGACAAGCTCGAGAACATGGGCGCCCAGCTCATCCGCGAGGTCGCGTCCAAGACCAACGATGCCGCCGGTGACGGCACCACGACCGCGACCCTCCTCGCCCAGGCGATCGTGCGCGAGGGCATCAAGGCGGTCGCCGCCGGCATGAACCCGATGGACCTCAAGCGCGGCGTCGATCTCGCGGTCGAGGCGATCGTCGCCGACCTCAAGGGCCGCTCGAAGAACATCAAGAGCGAGCAGGAGATCGCCCAGGTCGGGACCATCTCGGCCAACGGCGAGCGCGAGATCGGCGACATGATCGCGCGCGCGATGCAGAAGGTCGGCAAGGAAGGCGTGATCACGGTCGAGGAGGCGAAGTCGCTCGAGACCGAGCTCGACATCGTCGAGGGCATGCAGTTCGACCGCGGCTACATCTCGCCCTACTTCGTCACCAATGCCGAGAAGATGACGACGGATCTCGAGAATCCGTACATTCTCCTGTTCGAGAAGAAGCTCTCCGGTCTCCAGTCGATGCTGCCGCTCCTCGAGGCGGTGGTGCAGACGAGCCGGCCGCTCCTGATCATCGCCGAGGACGTCGAGGGCGAGGCGCTCGCCACGCTCGTCGTCAACAAGCTCCGCGGCGGGCTCAAGGTCGCGGCGGTCAAGGCGCCCGGCTTCGGTGATCGCCGCAAGGCGATGCTCGAGGACATCGCGATCCTGACCAACGGAACGATGATCTCGGAGGACCTCGGCATCAAGCTCGAGAGCGTCACCCTCAAGGACCTCGGCACCGCGAAGA
>VGEU01000101.1 GCA_016869145.1 Alphaproteobacteria bacterium
GCGCCCATGCGCGCGGGGGTCAGGCGGTCTTGCTGACCGGTGCCGGCTCCTCCTCGCCGCCGCCCTGCTCGATCATCGTCGCCACGTCGCGATCACGTTGCGCGGCGAGACGGCGGATCTCGTTCATGTAGGCGCCGGTGCCGGCTGGGATCAGGCGGCCGACGATGACGTTCTCCTTGAGCCCGACCAGGCCATCGACCCGGCCGGAGACCGCCGCCTCGGTGAGGACGCGGGTGGTCTCCTGGAACGACGCCGCCGAGATGAACGAGCGGGTCTGGAGCGAGGCCTTGGTGATGCCCTGGAGGACCGGCAGCGAGCGCGCGGCCCGCACCTTCTCCGCGTCGGCCTTGACGTTGATGGCGTCGAACTCGTCGCGGTCGACCTGCTCGCCGACCAGGAACGTCGTCTCGCCGCCGTCGACGATCTCGACCTTCTGCAGCATCTGACGAACGATCACCTCGATGTGCTTGTCATTGATCTTGACGCCCTGGAGCCGATAGACCTCCTGGATTTCGTTGATCAGGTAGTTGGCGAGCGCCTCGACGCCCATCACGCGCAGGATGTCGTGCGGGACGGGGTTGCCGTCCATCAAGGGATCGCCGCGCTCGACATAGTCGCCTTCCTGGACGCTGACATGCTTGCCCTTGGGGATCAGGTACTCGATCGGCTGCAGCGTGTCGTCGGTGGGCTTGACGATGATCTTGCGCTTGGACTTGTAGTCCTTGCCGAACTCGACCCGGCCGTCGATCTCGCTGATGATCGAGAAGTCCTTCGGCTTGCGCGCCTCGAAGAGCTCCGCCACGCGCGGCAGGCCGCCCGTGATGTCGCGCGTCCGCGAGGTCTCGCGCGGGATGCGCGCGATGACGTCGCCCGCATGCACCTTGCCGCCCGCATCGACCGACAGGATTGCGTCGACCGAGAGGTAGTAGCGCGCCTCGTTGCCGTTCGGCAGCTTGAGGAGATTGCCCTTGTCGTTGGTCAGCACCACGCGCGGGCGGAGGTCGTTGCCGCGCGGCTGCTGCTTCCAGTCGATCACCTTCTTGTACGCGATGCCGGTCGCCTCGTCGGTGATCTCGCGCATCGAGACGCCGTCGACGAGATCGACATAGGAGACCACACCCTCGCGCTCGGTGATGATCGGGAGCGTGTAGGGGTCCCACTCGGCGAGCTTCTGGCCGCGGCTGACGGTCGCCTTCTCGTCGGCGAGGAGGCGAGCGCCGTAGGGCACGCGATAGCTCGCGCGCTCGCGGCCCTGGCTGTCGACCAGCGCGATTTCGGCGTTGCGGCCCATGACGACCGGAACGCCCTTCGAGTCGATGACCACGTTGCGGTTCCGGATCACGACCTTGCCCTCGAAGGCCGCTTCGACGCTCGAGACCTCGGCGCCGCGCTGGGCGGCGCCGCCGATGTGGAACGTCCGCATCGTGAGCTGCGTGCCCGGCTCGCCGATCGACTGCGCGGCGATGATACCGACCGCCTCGCCGACATTGACGCGGGTGCCGCGGGCGAGATCGCGCCCGTAGCAGCTCACGCACACCCCACCCTTGGTCTCACAGGTCAAGACCGAGCGGATCAGGACCGACTCGACGCCGGCCCGGTCGATCAACTCGACCGCCGCCTCGTCCATCAGCTCGCCCGCCCGGATGATCGGCGCGCCCGACAAGGGGTCGTTCACATCGACCGCGGCCGTGCGCCCGAGCGCCCGCTCGGCGAGCGATTCGATCACGTTGCCGCCGTCGACGACGGCCCGGATCGTGAGGCCGCGGGTCGTGCCGCAATCCTCCTCGATCACCGTGCAGTCCTGCGCCACGTCGACGAGCCGGCGCGTCAGATAGCCCGAATTCGCCGTCTTGAGCGCGGTGTCGGCGAGGCCCTTGCGCGCGCCGTGCGATGAATTGAAGTACTCGAGGACGGTCAGGCCCTCCTTGAAGTTGGAGATGATCGGCGTCTCGATGATCTCGCCCGAGGGCTTCGCCATCAGCCCGCGCATGCCGGCGAGCTGCTTCATCTGCGCCGCCGAGCCGCGTGCGCCCGAATGCGCCATCATGTAGACCGAGTTGATCGGCTTGCCGGGCTCGATCTTCGAGATCTCCTTCATCATCTCGTCGGCCACGCGGTCGGTGCACTGCGACCACGCGTCGACGACCTTGTTGTACTTCTCGCCCTGGGTGATGAGCCCGTCGAGATATTGCTGCTCGTATTCCTTGACCTGGATCTGGGTCTCGTGGACGAGGCGCTCCTTCGCCTTCGGGATGACGAGGTCGTCCTTGCCGAACGAGATGCCGGCGCGGGCGGCATGGCTGAAGCCGAGGCCCATGATCCGATCGGCGAAGATCACCGTCTCCTTCTGGCCGCAGTGGCGGTAGACGAGATCGATGACGGACGAGATCTCCTTCTTGGTGAGGAGCTGGTTGACGACCGCGAGCGGAATGCGCGGGTGCTTCGGCAACAGCTGCATCAGGAGGACGCGGCCCGGCGAGGTGTCGACGCGGACGATGATCTCCTTGCCCTCGGGATCGACGGTGCGCACGCGCGCCTTCACCTTGGCGTGGAGCGAGACCTTCTGCATCGCGAGCGCGTGCTCGACCTCGCCGACGCTCGCAAACGCCATGCCCTCGCCCTTCTCGCCGTCGCGCGCGAGGGTGAGGTAATAGAGCCCGAGAACGATGTCCTGCGTCGGCACGATGATCGGCTTGCCGTTGGCGGGGCTCAGGATGTTGTTGGTCGACATCATGAGGACGCGCGCCTCGAGCTGCGCCTCGAGCGACAGCGGCACGTGGACCGCCATCTGATCGCCGTCGAAGTCGGCGTTGAAGGCGGTGCAGACCAGCGGATGGAGCTGGATCGCCTTGCCCTCGATCAGCACCGGCTCGAAGGCCTGGATGCCGAGACGGTGCAGCGTCGGCGCCCGGTTGAGGAGGACCGGGTGCTCGCGGATCACCTCCTCGAGGATGTCCCACACCTCGGGCCGCTCCTTCTCGACCAAGCGCTTGGCGGCCTTGATCGTCGAGGCGAGGCCGTAGAGCTCGAGCTTCGAGTAGATGAACGGCTTGAACAGCTCGAGCGCCATCTTCTTCGGCAGCCCGCACTGGTGCAGCTTGAGCTCCGGTCCGACCACGATGACCGAGCGGCCGGAATAGTCGACGCGCTTGCCGAGAAGGTTCTGGCGGAACCGGCCCTGCTTACCCTTGAGCATGTCCGACAGCGACTTGAGCGGACGCTTGTTCGCGCCCGTGATCACCCGGCCGCGGCGGCCGTTGTCGAACAGCGCATCGACCGCCTCCTGCAGCATGCGCTTCTCGTTGCGCACGATGATGTCGGGCGCGCGGAGCTCGATGAGGCGCTTCAGCCGGTTGTTGCGGTTGATGACGCGGCGATAGAGATCGTTGAGGTCCGAGGTCGCGAACCGGCCGCCGTCGAGCGGCACGAGCGGGCGGAGCTCGGGCGGGATGACCGGGATGACGTCGAGGATCATCCATTCCGGCCGCGCGCCCGACTCGAGGAACGCCTCGATGTGCTTGAGCCGCTTGACGAGCTTCTTGCGCTTGGCCTCGGACGCGGTCTCCTTCAGATCCTCGCGCACCGTGCTCTTCTCGGCGACGAGATCGATCGCCGACAGCATGGTCTTCAGCGCCTCGGCGCCGATCAGCGCGGTGAACGCGTCCTCGCCGTAGTCGTCGACGGCCTGGATGTACTGGTCCTCGGAGAGGAGCGAGCGCTCCTTGAGCGGCGTCAGGCCGGGCTCGGTGACGACGTAGTTCTCGAAATAGAGGATGCGCTCGATGTCCTTGAGCGTCATGTCGAGGAGGAGGCCCATCCGGCTCGGCAGCGACTTGAGGAACCAAATGTGGGCGACCGGCGAGGCGAGCTCGATATGGCCCATGCGCTCGCGCCGGACCTTGGACAGCGTCACCTCGACGCCGCACTTCTCGCAGATGATGCCGCGATACTTCATCCGCTTGTACTTGCCGCACAGGCACTCGTAGTCCTTGATTGGCCCGAAGATGCGGGCGCAGAACAGGCCGTCGCGCTCCGGCCTGAATGTGCGGTAGTTGATCGTCTCCGGCTTCTTGATCTCGCCGAACGACCACGAGCGGATGCGTTCCGGGCTCGCGATGGAGATGCGGATCTCGTCAAAGGTCTGCGCCGTCGTGACCTGGCCGAGGATGTTCAACAGTTCGTTCATCGCCTGCTCTCCTGGTTCCCGTATCGCGCCCGCTCTTTAGCGATAGTCTGCCCGTGCCGCGCCGTCAGTACTGGCGCTGCTCGAGCTCGACGTTCAGGCAGAGGGACTTGAGTTCCTTGACGAGGACGTTGAAGGATTCGGGGATGCCGGCCTCGAAGGTGTTGTCGCCGCTGACGATCGCCTCGTAGACCTTGGTGCGGCCCGACACGTCGTCGGACTTCACCGTCAGCATCTCCTGGAGCGTGTAGGCCGCACCATAGGCCTCGAGCGCCCAGACCTCCATCTCGCCGAAACGCTGACCGCCGAATTGCGCCTTGCCGCCCAGCGGCTGCTGGGTGACCAGGCTGTAGGGGCCGATCGAACGCGCGTGGATCTTGTCGTCGACGAGGTGATGCAGCTTGAGCATGTAGATGTAGCCGACCGTCACCGACCGGTCGAACGGCTCGCCGGTGCGCCCGTCGCGGAGCCGCACCTGGCCCGAGCTGTCGAGGCCGGCCTGGCTCAGCATCGCGACGATGTCCTCCTCGCGCGCGCCGTCGAACACCGGCGAGGCCACGGGCACGCCGCGCCGCAGATGATGGCAGAGATCGATCACCTCCTCGTCGGAGAGATCGCCGACATCGGCGTCGTAGTTGCCCTTGCCGTAGACGTCGCGCAGGTGACTGCGGAGCGCGGTCAGCCGGCCCTCGCGCGCGACGCGGTCGACCATCTCGCCGATCTCCTTGCCGAGACCGGCCGATGCCCAGCCGAGATGCGTCTCGAGGATCTGGCCGACATTCATCCGCGACGGCACGCCGAGCGGATTGAGCACGAGATCGACCAGCGTGCCGTCCTCGAGATAGGGCATGTCCTCGATCGGCACGATGCGCGACACGACGCCCTTGTTGCCGTGGCGGCCGGCCATCTTGTCGCCCGGCTGCAGCTTGCGCTTCACCGCGATGAAGACCTTGACCATCTTCATGACGCCGGGCGGCAGCTCGTCGCCGCCCTGGAGCTTCTCGACCTTGCTCTCGAAGCGGAGCGTCAATCGCCGCTCGCTCTGCTCGAACTGCTTCTTGATCTCCTCGATCGCCGCCATCGAGCGGTCGTTCTTGACGGTGAACTGGAGGAGCTGGCGGGCGCTGTAGTCGGGGAACATCGCCTCGCTGAACGTCGCGCCGGACTTGGTCCCTTTCGGCCCGCTGACGATCGTCTCGCCGACCACGAGGTCCTTCATCCGCGCCACGACGCTCCGCTTGAGAATCGCCATCTCGTCGTCGCGGTCCTTGGCCAGACGCTCGATCTCCTCGCGCTCGATCGCGAGCGCGCGCTCGTCCTTGTCGACGCCGCGGCGCGAGAAGACGCGCACCTCGACCACCGTGCCCGAGATGCCGGGCGGCACGCGGAGCGAGGTGTCGCGGACGTCGGAGGCCTTCTCGCCGAAGATGGCGCGCAGGAGCTTCTCCTCCGGCGTCATCGGGCTCTCGCCCTTCGGCGTCACCTTGCCGACCATGATGTCGCCCGGCTTCAACTCGGCGCCGATATAGACGATGCCCGCCTCGTCGAGATTCTTGAGCGCCTCCTCGCCGACATTCGGGATATCGCGCGTGATGTCCTCCTGGCCGAGCTTGGTGTCGCGCGCCATGACCTCGAACTCCTCGATGTGGATCGAGGTGAAAACGTCGTCGCGCACGATCCGCTCGGAGATCAGGATCGAGTCCTCGAAGTTGTAGCCGTGCCACGGCATGAACGCGACGAGCGCGTTGCAGCCGAGCGCGAGCTCGCCGAGATGGGTCGAGGGACCGTCGGCGACGATGTCGCCGGCCTTGACCCGGTCGCCCACCTTCACCAGCGGGCGTTGGGTGATGCAGGTGTTCTGGTTGGAGCGCTGGAACTTCCTGAGCCGGTAGATGTCGACGCCCGAGGCGGACGGATCGGCCTCCTCGGTCGCCTGGATGACGATGCGGGTCGCATCGACCTGGTCGACGATGCCGCTGCGGCGGGCGACGATGGTCGCGCCCGAGCCGCGCGCGACCGCCTCCTCCATGCCGGTGCCGACGAGCGGCGCATCGGTGCGGATCAGCGGAACCGCCTGGCGCTGCATGTTGGAGCCCATCAGCGCGCGGTTGGCGTCGTCGTTCTCGAGGAACGGGATCAGCGCCGCGGCGACCGAGACGAGCTGTTTCGGAGACACGTCGATATAGTCGATGGAATCGGGCAGCGACACGACGAACTCGCCGCCCTGGCGGCAGCTCACGAAGTCGTCGGTGAACTTGCCGCCGCGATCGAGCGCCGCGTTCGCCTGGGCGATCGTGTATTTCCCTTCCTCGATCGCCGAGAGATAGACCACCTCGTCCGTCACGCGGCCGTTCTTGACCGGGCGGTAGGGCGATTCGATGAAGCCGTACTGGTTGACGCGCGCGAACGTGGCGAGCGAGTTGATCAGGCCGATATTCGGGCCTTCCGGCGTCTCGATCGGACAGATGCGGCCATAATGCGTCGGGTGCACGTCGCGCACCTCGAAGCCCGCGCGCTCGCGGGTGAGACCGCCCGGCCCGAGCGCCGACAGCCGCCGCTTGTGCGTGATCTCGGACAAGGGATTGGTCTGGTCCATGAACTGCGACAGCTGCGAGGAGCCGAAGAACTCGCGCACCGCCGCCGCCGCCGGCTTCGCGTTGATCAGATCGTGCGGCATGACGGAATCGAGATCGATAGAGCTCATCCGCTCGCGGATCGCCCGCTCCATGCGGAGAAGACCGAGCCGGTACTGGTTCTCCATCAGCTCGCCCACCGAGCGCACGCGCCGGTTGCCGAGATGATCGATGTCGTCGATCTCGCCGCGGCCGTCCTTGAGATCGACCAGGAGCTTGATGACGGCGAGGATGTCGTGCTTGGTCAGCACCCGGAGCGTGTCGTCGCTCTCGAGACCGAGCCGTGCGTTCATCTTGACGCGCCCGACCGCGGAGAGGTCGTAGCGCTCGGAATCGAAGAACAGGCCATTGAACAGGCCCTCCGCGCTCTCGAGCGTCGGCGGCTCGCCGGGCCGCATGACCCGGTAGATGTCCATCAGCGCTTCCTCGCGACTGCGGCTCTTGTCGATCGCGAGCGTGTTGCGGATGTAGGGGCCCACGTTCACGTGGTCAACGGCGAGCACGTTGATCTGGTCGATGCGCTTCGCCTCGAGCATCTTGAGCGTCGCGTCGGTGAGCTCTTCGCCCGCCTCGATGAGGATCTCGCCCGTCGTCTCGTCGATGATGTCGTAGGCGGCATAGAGGCCGGCCAACTCCCCGTCGCTGACGAGAACGTCCTTGAGGCCGTCGGCCTCGAGCTTCCGCGCGAGCCGCGGCGTCATCTTGGTGCCGGCCTCGGCCGCGACGGTGCCGTCCTTGGCGTTGACGAGATCGCGCGCGAGCTTGACGCCCCGCATCTTGTCCGGATCGAACGGGGTCCGCCAGCCGCCGGCGCGCACGCGCGCGTAATCGACGGTGGTGTAGAAATAAGAGAGGATCTCCTCCGCCGTCATCCCTTGCGCCTCTTCCGGCGACAGGCGGCTTCCCTCGGCCTCGCGCGCGCGTTGCAGCGCCTCAGTCTGCGCCGAATCGAGCGCGAGCAGGAGCGTCGTCACCGGCAGCTTGCGGCGCCGGTCGATGCGCACATAGACGAGATCCTTGGCGTCGAACTCGAAGTCGAGCCACGAGCCGCGATAGGGGATGATTCGCGCCGCGAAGAGGTACTTGCCCGACGAGTGCGTCTTGCCCTTGTCATGGTCGAAGAAAACGCCCGGCGAGCGATGCATCTGCGAGACGATCACGCGCTCGGTGCCGTTGACGACGAAGGTGCCGTTGTCGGTCATGAGCGGCATGTCGCCCATGTAGACGTCCTGCTCCTTGATGTCGCGGATCGAGCGCGAGCCGGTCTCCTCGTCGATGTCGAACACGACGAGGCGGAGCGTCACCTTGAGCGGCGCGGCGAAGGTCATGCCGCGCTGCTGGCACTCGTCGACGTCGTATTTCGGCGGCTCGAGCTCGTACTTGACGAACTCGAGCGTGCCGCGCTCGGAGAAGTCCTTGATCGGGAAGACCGCCTTGAAGACCTCCTGCAGCCCGCTGGTCTGGCGCTGCTCGGGCTGGGTGTGGATCTGGAGAAACGTGTCGTAGGAGGACTTCTGCACCTCGATCAGGTTGGGCATGGGCGCGACCGACCTGATGCGCCCGAAGTTCTTGCGCACGCGAAGACGAGCCGGGAAGGATTGTACCATCGCAACCTCTCAAAGCGAAAAAGCCACCCGCCGCGCCGCCCAGCGGGCTGCGCGTCGCGTGTTCGTCCGTGTCCACCGCGATCGCGACCCCACGCGGATCACCGACCCTCGGCCTCTGAACGGCCGGCGGATCGGGACATCGCCCCGATCCGTCCGCCTGTTGTCGGCGTCAAACGCCCTGTTGCCACGTGTCCTACTTGACCTCGACGGTCGCGCCGGCATCGACGAGCTTCGCCCTGATCGCGGCGGCCTCGTCCTTGCTGACGCCCTCCTTGACGGTCTTGGGCGCGCCCTCGACGAGATCCTTGGCCTCCTTGAGGCCGAGACCGGTCACGGCGCGGACTTCCTTGATGACGTTGATCTTCTTCTCGCCGGCGGCGGCGAGGATGACGGTGAACTCGGTCTGCTCCTCGGCCGCGGCCGCGGCACCGCCGCCCGCAGCGGGAGCGGCCGCGATGGCGACCGGCGCCGCCGCCGAGACGCCCCACTTTTCCTCGAGCATCTTGCTGAGCTCGGCCGCCTCGATGACGGTGAGCGTGGAGAGCTTGTCGACGAGTTCCTGAAGATTGGCAGCCATTGGGATCGTACTCCTGGGTTCTGATGTGGTGTCCGGACGCAAGCCTAGGCGGCGTCCTTGGTGGCGTAGGCGTTGAAGACGCGCGCGAGCTGTGCGGCCGGGGCCTGGAGCACGCCGACGATCTTGCCGGCGGGCGCCTGGAGAAGGCCGACGAGCCGGCCGCGGAGCGCATCGAGCGACGGCAGCTTGGCCAGCGTCTGTACGCCCTTGGCATCGAGCATCGTCGAATCGAACCCGCCGCCGAGGATCTCGAGCTTAGGGTTCTTCTCCGCGTACTCGACCGCGATCTTCGCGGCGCTGATCGGATCGGCGGAGAACGCGATCGCGGTCGGTCCGCTGAACAGCGGGCCGAGACCTTCGAAGCGGGTTCCCTTGACGGCGATCCGGGCCAGCGTGTTCTTGGTCACCTTGTAGCTCGCGCCCGCGCCGCGAAGTTGCCGGCGGAGATTGGTCGATTCGGCGACCGTCAACCCGAGCGGGCGGGTGACGACGACGAGCGACGCTCCATCGAAGACCTCGTGCAGGGCGGCGACCAAGCGTTCCTTTTCACTTCGGTCCAACCGTTCACTCCCTTGGTCGACCCGCCTCGCCCTCCTTGGGTTCCGCGGGTCCGGTGGCACTAGGTCACGCCGGCGATCCGGCGCGACCGGTTCGCCCTGTCCCAGAAGTTCAATCCGCGCGGCCGTCACGACGGACGGATACACGGTCTCACCTTGTCTATGCAGGGGGTCGCCCTTTACCCCGCGTGCCGTCGTGGCATGCCGGGCCCTACAGTCTCGGACAGGCGGGTCGGCGAGCCGACCCGTTCGACCGGCCGCGTCCGCAAACGGATGCGGCCGGAAGCCTTCGTCGTCAGGCGCTGCCTTGCGTCTGGACGATGCTGCCGATCTCGAGCTTGAGGCCTGGCCCCATGGTCGAGCTCAGCGAGATCTTCTTGATATAGCTCCCCTTCACGCCGGACGGCTTGGCGCGGTTCACCGCGTCGACCAGCGCCTTCACGTTGGCCGCGATCGCCGCCTCGGTGAAGCTCGCCTTGCCGACGCCGGCGTGGATGATGCCGGCTTTCTCAACCCGGAACTCGACCTGGCCGCCCTTGGTGTTGCGCACGGCGGTCGCGACATCCTGCGTGACCGAGCCGAGCTTCGGGTTCGGCATCAGCCCGCGCGGGCCGAGGATGCGGCCGAGCTTGCCGACCACGGCCATCATGTCCGGCGTCGCGATGCAGCGGTCGAACTCGATCGTGCCCGCCTGCACCTTCTCGGCGAGGTCGTCGGCGCCGACGATGTCGGCCCCCGCCTCCGCCGCCTCCTTGGCCTTGTCGCCCTTGGCGAACACCGCGACGCGCACCGACTTGCCGGTGCCGTGCGGCAGCGAGACGACGCCGCGCACCATCTGGTCGGCGTGGCGCGGGTCGACGTTGAGGTTCATCGACACCTCGATCGTCTCGTCGAACTTCGCCTTGGCGCGCGCCTTGATCAGCTTGACGCCGTCGCCGAGCGAATAGAACCCGTCGCGATCGATGCCTTCATAGGCCGAGCTGAGCCGCTTACCCTTGTCCGACATCGTCCTACTCCGTCACCGTGAGGCCCATCGAGCGGGCCGAGCCCGCGATCATGCGCGCCGCCGCATCGACGTCGTGGGCGTTGAGGTCGACCATCTTCGCCTGTGCGATCTCGCGGATCTGCGCCATCGAGATCGACCCCGCGACGGTCCGTCCCGGCGCGGTCGACCCCTTCTCGATCTTCGCCGCCTTGCGGATGAAATAGGAGGCGGGCGGCGTCTTCATCTCGAAGGTGAAGGTGCGGTCGCTGAACACGGTGATCACCACCGGGATCGGCACGCCCTGTTCGGTCTTCTGGGTCTGCGCGTTGAACTGCTTGCAGAACTCCATGATGTTGAGGCCCTGCTGGCCGAGCGCGGGTCCGATCGGCGGCGACGGGTTCGCCTGCCCGGCCGGGACCTGCAGCTTGATGTATCCGTTGATCTTCTTCGCCATCGTCTACTCCGGAACACGGGATTGCGGACGCGCCGCGACTAAAGCTTCTCGACCTGCGCGAACTCGAGCTCGACCGGCGTCGACCGGCCGAAGATCGACACCGCCACCTTGAGCCGCGCGCGCTCCTCGTCGACTTCCTCGACCATGCCGTTGAACGACTGGAACGGACCGTCGGCGACCCGCACCTGCTCGCCGATCTCGAACGTGATCGACGGTTTCGGATGCTCGACGCCCTCCTGCACCTGGCTCATGATCCGCTCGGCCTCGGCCTGGCTGATCGGCGACGGCTTGGTGCCCTTGCCGCCGAGGAAGCCGGTGACCTTCGGCGTGTTCTTGACGAGGTGCCAGGTCTCGTCGTCGAGATCCATCCGGATCAGCACGTAGCCGGGGAAGAACTTCCGCTCCGCGCTCACCTTGCTGCCGCGCCGCACCCGGACGATCTCCTCGGTCGGGACGAGGACGTCCTCGATCCGCGCCTCGAGCCCCTTGATCGTCGCCTGCTCCTTGATCGACTGCGCGACCTTCTTCTCGAAGCCGGAATAGACGTGGATCACATACCAGCGCGCGACCATCTCTAGCCCCCGAGCCCGAGGATGAGGCGCACGGCATAGGACAGGATCTGATCCACCACGAAGAAGAACACCGCCGAGATGAACACGAAGCCGAACACCATCAGCGTCGTGACCATGGTCTCCTTGCGGGTCGGCCACGTGACCTTCGCGGCCTCGCGGCGGATCTGCTGGAAGAGCTCGAACGGCGAGGTCTTGGCCATGCCGCGATCACCGCCCCGAAGCAAACATGGACACGCATACGCACAGGTAAACGCGCGCGGGCACGGGCACGCACGCCGACACGGAAACGGGCACGCGGGACGCGCGCGCGGGACTGGCAGGAGTGGAGGGGCTCGAACCCCCAACCCCCGGTTTTGGAGACCGGTGCTCTACCAGTTGAGCTACACTCCTAATCCGCGCCATGACGTCCCTCGTGCGGCGGCCGATCGACGGCACCGACCGCCCGGTCCTTATTTCCCGATCGATGCGACGACGCCGGCGCCGACGGTGCGGCCGCCCTCGCGGATGGCGAAGCGCAGGCCCTCGTCCATCGCGATCGGCGCGATCAGCTCGATCTCCATCGTCACGT
>VGEU01000102.1 GCA_016869145.1 Alphaproteobacteria bacterium
GCGTGGGACTGGGACCGGCGCGCGCACGCCCTCGCCGGCGCGGCGCTCCTCGTCAACACGACGACCCAGGGCATGACCGGCGAGCCCGCGCTCGATCTCGCCCTCGATGCGCTGCCGGCTGGCGCGATCGTGAACGACATCGTCTACGTGCCGCTCGAGACGCCGCTCCTCGCCGCGGCGCGGGCGCGCGGCAACACTGTGGTCGACGGCCTCGGCATGCTGCTCCACCAGGCGCGGCCCGGCTTCGCCGCCTGGTTCGGCCGCGAGCCCGAGGTCGACGAGGCGCTCCGCCGCCACGTGCTCGGGGGGTGACTCGGTGATCGTCATCGGTCTCACCGGCTCGATCGGGATGGGAAAATCGACCGTCGCCCGCATGGCGCGCCGGCTGTGTGTCCCGGTCTATGATTCGGACGCGACGGTGCACCGGCTCTATGCCCAGGGCGGTGCGGCGGTGCGACCGGTCGGCGCCGCGTTCGCGGGCGTCGTGCGCGACGGCGCGATCGATCGCGCGGCGCTCTCGCGGCACGTGGTCGGTGATCCGGCCGCGTTCCGAAGGCTCGAGAGGATCGTCCACCCCCTCGTCCGGCGCGCGCAGACCGAGTGGCTCCGGCGCGCGATGCGCCGGCGCGCGCCGGTCGTCGTGCTCGACGTGCCGCTCCTGTTCGAGACCGCGGGCGATGTCCTGTGCGATCTCGTCGTGGTCGTGTCGGCGCCCGCGTTCATCCAGCGTGCGCGCGTGATGGCGCGGCCCGGGATGACGGCGGCGAAGCTCGCCGAGATCCTCGCGCGCCAGATGGCGGATGCGGAAAAGCGCCGGCGCGCCGACTATGTGCTCGACACCGGCCGGCCGCGCGGCGAGACTCTGCGCGGGCTGATGGCGATCATCCGGGCGGCGCGCCGCCGCACGGGAACGCACTGGCCGATGAATCCGCGGCGGCTCGGGAAGGCGATCGATGCGCGAAATCGTCCTCGATACGGAGACCACCGGACTCGATCCCGGCGCCGGCCACCGCGTCGTTGAGATCGGCTGCGTCGAGCTCAGCCACCACATCGCGACCGGCGAGACCTTCCACCGCCATGTCAACCCCGAGCGGTCGATGCCCGAGGAGGCCTACCGCATCCACGGTCATTCCGATGCCTTCCTCGCCGACAAGCCGTGCTTCGCAGACGTCGCCGACGATTTCCTCGCCTTCGTCGCCGACGCGCGGCTCGTGATCCACAACGCGGCCTTCGACATGGGGTTCCTCAACGCCGAGCTGGCGCGGCTCGGGCGCGACCCGATCCCGCCCGGGCGCGTAGTCGACACCGTGTCGATGGCGCGAAGCCGGTTTCCCGGCGCGCCGGCCAATCTCGACGCGCTGTGCCGCCGCTTCGGCATCGACAACTCGGCCCGCACCAAGCACGGCGCGCTTCTCGATGCCGAGCTCCTCGCCGAGGTCTATCTCGAGCTCCTCGGCGGCCGGCAGCCCAATCTCGGTCTCACCCGCGCGGCGCGCCGGCGCGCGACCGACGCGCCCGAGAGCCGTCCGCGGCGCGAGCCGCGCCCGCATGCGCCCTCGCCCGAGGAAAGCGAGGCGCACGCCGCCTTCATCGCCCGGCTCGACAAGCCGATCTGGAACGAGTAGGCCGGCCTGCCGCCAGCGCCCGAGACCGGTGCCCGGGCCTGATATCGTCGAGGTTGTGGCCGCCGCCGAGGCGCTGCCGACAGGGCGGCCAGGCCGCGGGCGACGGGGCTCGACGTCGTCCCCTGAACCGCGACGCTTGACAGCGCGCGCGGGCCGGCGCGAACACTCTCCCATGGACCTCGATGCCTTCTTCGCCGCCGAGCTCGACGAGCACGAGCAGGTGACGCGCGCGACACGGGCGGCGCTCCCGGCCGCCTTCGCGCGCCTCGTCACCGTCGCCGCGGTCGCGCTCGAGCGCGGCAACAAGATCGTCTTCTTCGGCAATGGCGGCAGCGCGGCCGATGCGCAGCACCTCGCGGCCGAGCTCGTCGTCCGCTACCGGGTCGACCGCGCGCCGCTCGCCGCGCTCGCGCTCACCACCGACAGCTCGGTCCTGACCGCCGGCGGCAACGATCTCGGCTACGACCAGATCTTCGCGCGCCAGGTGCGCGCGCTGTGCCGGCTCGGCGATGTCGCGATCGGCATCTCGACCTCGGGCCGGAGCCCCAACGTGATCGAGGGGCTGCGCGCCGCGCTCGAGATGGGCGCGATCGCGGCGGCGCTCGCGGGCGGCGACGGCGGTCGTCTCGTCGGCCTCGCCGATCCGCTCCTGATCGTGCCGTCGACCACGACCGCGCGCATCCAGGAGATGCACATCCTGCTCGGCCAGATGCTGTGCGGCGCGCTCGAGACGATGGCGGTCGCGGCGGAGCACGCGCGGTGACGGGCGCCGCACTCGCCGACGCGGTGGCAGGGCTCGCCGGCGCACGCGTCCTCGTCGTCGGCGACGCGATGCTCGATCGCTTCGTCTACGGCGAGGTAACGCGCATCTCGCCCGAGGCGCCGATCCCGGTGGTCAAGGTCGCGCGCGAGCGTGCGATGCTGGGCGGCGCCGGCAATGTCGTGCGCAATCTCGCAGCGCTCGGCGCCGAGACCGCGTTCGTCTCGGTGGTCGGCGACGACGAGGCGGGCCGCGCGATCGCGGACGCGCTCGCCGCGCTCGCCGGCACGACCGCGCATCTCGTCACCGCGCCGGGCCGGCCGACCACGATCAAGACGCGCTATATCGCCGGCAGCCAGCAGCTCTTGCGCGCCGACCGCGAGACCGATGCATCGATCGAGGTCGCGACCGCCGCGGCGGTCGTCGCGCACGCCCGGGCCGCACTCCCGCGCGTTCGTGTCGTCGTCCTCTCCGACTACGGCAAGGGCGCTCTCGGGGCGTCCGTCGTCCGGCCCTTGATCGAGGCTGCGCGCGCCGCGGGCATCACGCTGATCGTCGATCCCAAGGCGCCCGACTACGCGCTCTATCGCGGCGCGAGCCTCCTCACGCCGAACCGGCGCGAGCTCGCCGAGGCGGCGCGCATGGCGGTCGATACGGACGCAGCGATCGTCGCCGCGGCGCGGTCGCTGATCGCCGATCATGCGCTCGAGCGCGTTCTCGTCACCCGGAGCGCCGACGGCATGTCGCTGGTCGACGCCCGGAGCGCGGCGCATTTCGCGGCCGAGGCGCGCGAGGTCTATGACGTCTCCGGCGCCGGCGACACGGTGGTCGCGACCCTTGCCGCCGGGCTCGCCGCCGGGCTCGACGCGGCCGAGGCGACGCGGCTCGCCAACGCCGCGGCGGCGATCGTCGTCGGCAAGATCGGCACCGCCGTCGTCTATGCCGATGATCTCGCCTCAGCGCTCCGCGCGGCCGGCCGGCCGGCCGACGGCGCCAAGACGCAGGCGCTCGCGCCCGCGCTCGATCGCATCGAGACCTGGCGCCGGCATGGCCAGCGCGTCGGCTTCACCAACGGCGTGTTCGATCTTCTGCACCCCGGCCATGTGTCGCTTCTCGCCCAGGCGCGCGCGGCGTGCGACCGGCTGGTCGTCGGGCTCAACGCCGATGCCTCGGTCAAGCGCCTCAAGGGGCCGACGCGGCCGATCCAGAGCGAGGCCGAGCGCGCCGCCGTCCTCGCCGCGCTCGCGACCGTCGATCTCGTCGTGATCTTCGAGGACGACACGCCGATCCGCCTGATCGAGGCGATCCGCCCCGACGTCCTCGTCAAGGGCGCCGACTACACGATCGCGACCGTGGTCGGCGCCGATCTCGTGCGGTCCTATGGCGGGCGGGTCGTGCTCGCCGATCTCGCCGCCGGCCACTCGACGACGGCGACGATCGAGCGGATGGGCCGCTGAGCGGCCCGCGTCAGAGGCCGAGGACGTCGGCCATCGTGTAGAGCCCGGGCTTCCTGCCCTTCGCCCACAGCGCCGCGCGCACCGCGCCGCGGGCGTAGATCTGGCGGCTCGAGGCCTTGTGCACGAGCTCGAGCCGCTCGCCGTCGGCGGCGAAGATGACGCTGTGGTCGCCGACGACATCGCCGCCGCGGAGCGTCGCGAAGCCGATCTCGCCGCGCGGGCGGGCGCCGGTCTGGCCCTCGCGGGCGTAGCGGGCGACGGCGGCGAGATCGACCTTGCGGCCGGCGGCGACGGCGCGGCCGAGGCCGAGGGCGGTGCCCGATGGCGCGTCGATCTTGTGGCGGTGATGCATCTCGAGGATGTCGACGTCGAACTCGTCGTCGAGGAGGCCGCCGACCTGGCGCGCGAGCGCGAACAGGATGTTGACGGCGAGGCTCATATTGGGCGAGCGGACGATCGTCGCGTGGCGCGCGGCGTCGCGGAGCGCCGCGTCGTCCTCGGCGGTGAAGCCGGTCGTCCCGATGATGTGGGCCTTGCCGGCTTCCGCGACCGCGCGCGCGGTCGCGACGGTTGCCGCCGGCACCGAGAACTCGATCACCGCATCGACCGCGGCGATGACGGGCGCGGTCGCGTCGAGGATCGGGACGCCGAGCCGCGCGAGGCCCGCGGTCTCGCCCGCGTCGCGCCCGATCGCGCCATGGCCCGGCCGCTCGCAGGCGGCCGCGACCGCGGCACCCTTGGTCTCCGTCACCTGGCGCACGATCGCCTGGCCCATCCGCCCGGCGGCACCGACGACGCCGATCCGCACCTCCGCCATGACCGCCTCCCCGCGCGCCTCACCGCTGCTGGGTGAGGTCGTCCCAGAACTCCTTGACCTTGGAGAAGAAGCCCTCCGATTCCGGGCTCTGCGGCTTCTTCGCGGTCTTGGTCTCGGCCTCGAACTCGCGCAGCAGATCCTGCTGGCGCTTGCTGAGATGGACCGGCGTCTCGACCATGATCTCGATGAACATGTCGCCGCGTTGGCCGCCGTGGAGCGCGGTCATGCCCTTGGCGCGGAGCCGGAACTGGTGGCCCGGCTGGGTGCCGGCGGGGATCGTCACCTTGGCGCGCGCGCCGTCGACCGTCGGCACCTCGACCGAGCCGCCGAGCGCGGCCGCGGTCATCGGCAACGGCACGCGGCAATGGACGTGCGGCCCCTCGCGCTGGAACAAGGGGTGCGGCTTGACGGCGATGAAGATGTAGAGATCGCCGGCCGTGCCGCCCTGGATGCCGGCCTCGCCCTCGCCGGCGAGGCGGATGCGCGTGCCGTCCTCGACGCCCTGCGGGATCGAGACCGAGAGCGTCTTCTCCTTGCGGACGCGACCCGAGCCGGAGCAGGCAGGGCAGGGGTCCTTGATGATCTTGCCGGTGCCGTGGCAGGTCGGGCAGGTGCGCTCGACGGTGAAGAAGCCCTGCTGGGCGCGCACCTTGCCGTGGCCGCGGCAGGTCGGGCAGGTGATGGGCGCCGAGCCCTCGGCGGCGCCCGTCCCGTTGCACACGCCGCAGGCGACCGAGGTCGGCACCCGGATGCGCGCCTCGCGCCCGGCATAGGCTTCCTCGAGCGTGATCTCGAGATTGTAGCGGAGATCGGCGCCGCGCTGGCCGCGGCCGCCCTGGCCGCGCCGCCCGCCCATGAAGTCGCCGAACATCTCGTCGAAGATGTCGGCGAAGCCCTGGCCGAAATCGAAGCCGCGCGCGCCGGCGCCGGCGCCGGCCGCGCCGCCCTGCTCGAACGCGGCGTGGCCGAAGCGGTCATAGGCGGCGCGTTTCTGGTCGTCCTTGAGGACGTCGTAGGCCTCGTTGATCTCCTTGAACTTCTGCTCGGCCTTCTGGTCACCCTGGTTGCGGTCGGGGTGATACTGCATCGCGAGCTTGCGGTAGGCCTTCTTGATGTCGTCGGCGTTGGCGCCGCGCTCGACACCGAGCACCTCGTAGAAATCGCGGTTTGCCATCGGTCTCTGCCCCGGTCACGCCGCGCGCCGGGGGTTGCCCTCCGGCGCCGGCCGGGCCAACGCTGTCACGGGCGCGCTCAGGCGGGCTTGCCCCTGCGGTCGTCCTTGACCTCCTCGAAGTCGGCGTCGACGACCTTGTCGTCCTTGCCGCCGCCGCCGTTCGCGGCACCCGGGCCGCCGGCCGTGCCCGACGGGCCGTCGCCGCCGCCTGTCTCCTGCTGCGCCTTGTACATCGCCTCGCCGAGCTTCATCGCCGAGCGCGCGAGCGTGTCGGTGCGGGTCTTGATCGCCTCGGCGTCCTCGTCCTCGATCGCCTTCTTGAGGCTCGCGATGTCGCCCTCGATCGCCTGGCGGTCGGCGGCCGCGACCTTGTCGCCGAACTCCTTGAGGTTCTTCTCGGTCGAGTAGATCAGGCCGTCGGCGTGGTTTCTCGCCTCGACCGTCTCGCGCCGCTTCTTGTCCTCGCTCGCATGCGCCTCGGCGTCCTTCACCATGCGCTGGATGTCGGCGTCGGTGAGCCCGCCCGAGGCCTGGATGCGGATCGCCTGCTCCTTGCTGGTCGCCTTGTCCTTGGCGCCGACATTGACGATGCCGTTGGCGTCGATGTCGAAGGTGACCTCGACCTGCGGCACGCCGCGCGGCGCCGGCGGGATGCCGACGAGATCGAACTGGCCGAGGAGCTTGTTGTCGGCCGCCATCTCGCGCTCGCCCTGGAAGACGCGGATGGTGACGGCGTTCTGGTTGTCCTCGGCGGTCGAGAAGACCTGGCTCTTCTTGGTCGGGATCGTGGTGTTGCGGTCGATGAGGCGCGTGAACACCCCGCCCAGCGTCTCGATGCCGAGCGAGAGCGGCGTGACGTCGAGGAGGAGCACGTCCTTGACGTCGCCCTTGAGGACGCCGGCCTGGATCGCGGCGCCGACGGCGACGACCTCGTCGGGGTTGACGCCCTTGTGCGGCTCGCGGCCGAAGAAGGCCTTCACCGTCTCGGTGATCTTCGGCATGCGCGTCATGCCGCCGACGAGGATGACCTCGTTGATCTCGCCGGCGGTGAGGCCGGCGTCCTTGAGCGCGGCGCGGCACGGGCCGACGGTGCGCTCGATGAGATCCTCGACGAGGGCCTCGAGCTTGGCGCGGGTGAGCTTGATGTTGAGGTGCTTCGGCCCGGCCTGGTCGGCGGTGATGAAGGGCAGGTTGACCTCGGTCTGCATCGCGCTCGAGAGCTCGACCTTGGCCTTCTCAGCCGCCTCCTTGAGGCGCTGCAGCGCGAGCTTGTCGGCGCGGAGATCGATCCCCTGCTCGCGTTTGAACTCGCCCGCGAGGTACTCGATGATGCGGATGTCGAAGTCCTCGCCGCCGAGGAACGTGTCGCCGTTGGTCGACTTGACCTCGAACACGCCGTCGCCGATCTCGAGGATCGAGATGTCGAAGGTGCCGCCGCCGAGATCGTAGACGGCGATGGTGCCGGCCTTCTTCTTCTCCATGCCATAGGCGAGGGCGGCCGCGGTCGGCTCGTTGATGATGCGGAGCACGTCGAGGCCGGCGATCCTGCCCGCGTCGCGGGTCGCCTGGCGCTGGGAATCGTTGAAATAGGCGGGGACGGTGACGACGGCTTCCTTGATCGGCTCGCCGAGATAGGCCTCCGCGGTCTCCTTCATCTTCTGCAGGATGAAGGCCGAGATCTGGGACGGCGAGAATTTCCTGCCGTCGCCCTCGACCCAGGCATCGCCGTTGTCGGCCTTGACGATCTTGTAGGGGGCGAGGCCGATGTCCTTCTGGGTCATCGGGTCGTTGAACGGCCGGCCGATCAGCCGCTTGATGGCGTAGAAGGTGCGCGTCGGGTTGGTCACGCCCTGGCGCTTGGCGGCCTGGCCGACCAGCCGCTCGCCGTCATCGGTGAAGGCGACCTGGGACGGGGTGGTGCGGGCGCCCTCCGCGTTCTCGATCACCTTGACGTCGCTGCCTTCCATGACGGCGACGCAGGAATTGGTGGTGCCGAGATCGATACCGATTGCCTTGGCCATGTCTACCCTCGCTCACTGCGGCAGATGCCGTCGACCCTTGTCCGGCGCCGACGATATCCCCGGCTGGCGTTAACAATGATTGGACCCCCGCTATATAGGGACGCCCCTACCGCCCTACAACGGTTCCGGACGCGTCATTCTGGTCGGGCCGGCAGGTTTTTTGCGGACCTTTGGGGCCGTTGAGGTCGTTGGGGTCCGAGGGGCCGTTCGGGGGGGGCAGATCGGGTATGCTCATGACCGGCGGGAATCGGATTGGCGCCCCGGTCACGGGCAACGATCCCCGACCCGGCGCTGCACTGGGATCGGCCCGACTATCGCTGGACAAGAAGATGAGCGACTGGCGCGAAGATTATGAGAGGGCGGCGGAGGCGGAGAGCGCCCGCCTCGCGCGCGCCTCGGATCGGGTGTTGCTCGAGGCCATCCGGGCCCGGCAGACCGGCGAGTACTACACGATCTGGCGCGTGATCGGCGAACGGCGGCCGAAGCCCGAGATCTGCTGGACGCTCTATGAGACGCTGACGAGCGACCGCGACTATCTCGACCGCTACCATTGCGCCCAGGCCCTCCTCCGCCTCCTCGGGCTCCGGACATTCGAGGCGGCGGAACTGTCGGCTCTCTCACCGAACCTGCCCGGGAACCTCGCGGCGCCGCACCAGATCATCGAGGCGCAAGTCGGGGCACCGAAACTCTGAAGCGCTCGACCGGCGCGGTCGTCCGATCGCTCGCGACCGGGACCGCCACCGGCCGCCCGTATCGCGCGGTCAGCCGCGCCGTCGCCGCAGGCGCCGGGTCGCGGCGAGGCCGATCGTCAGAAGGAGCCACGTCGCCGGCTCGCTGATCGGCGAGGTGGAAAGGGCGATCAACCGACCCTCCAGAAAGGCCTCGTACACATCGCCGGTATCGCGGGCTAGGTGCTGCGAAGAACGTAGCGCGCGCCGTAGTGGAGAAGCCGCTCATCGTCGGCATCGGGCGCCGGGAACTCGTGGCCGATCGTCACGTCCGCGCGACTACGAATATGCGCGACGGTAAAGGTCTGCACCCCGCTTAATGATCCGGTGGCGGCGCTCGCCACTACGTAAACGATTCCGAGGCCCTGTTTCTCCGACGGGTTGGGTTCGTCGAGCGGGCGGTATTCCCGGGCGACGTAACCCCCGACGGCCAGGGCCCCGACGAGAACAGTGCCAATGCGTTTAGCCTTGCGATCCATTTACTGTCTCCGACATTGTCTGACGCGACCGCGGTACCGCCAGAGCCAACGCCGATCCACGCACGGCGCAGAAGGGCCTGATGAATCCGAAATGGAGACGCGCAGCCGCGATCCAAGGGAGGGCGATTCGCTATCCTCAAGCGGACCGAATCGGCCTTACGACGGTCGGAACATCTCGACGATCGAGCGAGAATCGGCGCGGGAGCGGCCGGCCCCCTATTCCCGCCCTTCACACCGTCGTGTCGAGCTTGGCCGACGGCTCGGCGCTGCCGGGGGGCGCCTTGGCGACGCCGACGCGGGCCGGGCGGAGGAGGCGGTCGTGGATCATGTAGCCGACCTCGAGCACCTGGACGACGGTGCCGGGCGCGACGTCGGCGGTCGGCACCTCGAACATCGCCTCGTGCCGGTCGTGGCTGAAGCGCTGGCCGACCGGGTCGATCCGGACGATGCCGAAGCGCTCGAGATTGGTCAGCATCTCGCGCTCGGTGAGCGCGAGCCCCTCGACGAGGGTCTTCGCGCCGTCACCCGCGGCGGCGAGCTCGGGCCCGGCGGCATCGAGGGCGCGGCGCAGATTGTCGGCCACCGCCAGCATCGCGCGGGCGAAATTGGCGATCGCGTATTTCGAGGTGTCGTCGCGCTCCTTCTGGAAGCGCCGGCGCATGTTCTCGCCCTCGGCGAGCGCGCGCAGGAGCTTGTCCTTCAGCTCGGCGATCTCGGCCGCCGCCGCATCGGCCGGGGCCGCGTCGTCGGCGCGCGGCGCATCGGGCGGGGTGGCGGGGGTCTCGGCGTCGTTGCTGCTCGGCATACGGACTCTCTCGGGCGGACCCTCAGCCGACCAGGCGGCCGATGAGCTTCGCGGTGTAGTCGACGATCGGCACGATGCGGGCGTAGTTGATGCGCGTCGGGCCGATCACCCCGATCGCGCCGACGATGCGCCGGCCGTCGCCGCCGAACGGGGCGACGATCATGGAGCAGCCGGCGAGGTTGAACAACGCGTTCTCGGCGCCGATGAAGATCTGTACGCCCTCGGCGTGGTTGGCGAGATCGAGGAGCCGGAGGCTGAGATCGCGCGTCTCGAGCGCGGCGAAGACGTGGCGGATACGCGCGAGGTCGGTCTCGGCCGAGACGTCGTTGAGGAGGTTCGCCTGGCCGCGCACCACCAGGAGCCCGCCCGCCGGCTCGCCCGACCACACCGCGAGCCCGGCCTCGACCAGCCGGCTCGTCATCTGATCGAGCGCGGCGCGGTTGTCCTCGATGTCGAGCTGGATCGCGCCGCGCGCCTCGTCGATCGTGCGCCCGACCAGCCGCGCGTTGAGATAGTTGGTCGCCTGCACCAGCGCCGAGGGCGGCGTGCCGGCCGGCACCGCGATGACCCGGTTCTCGACCTGGCCGTCCTCGGACACCAGGACGACGAGCGCGCGGCCGTCGCCGAGATGGACGAACTCGACATGCTTCAGCGCACGGTCGGCCTTCGGCACCACGACCACCGAGGCGCAGCGCGACAGCCCGGAGACCGCCGCCGTCGCCTCGGCGAGCGCGTCGTTGAACGAGCGCCCCTTTGCCGCGCAATAGCTCTCGATCGAGTGCCGCTCGCCGTCGGAGATGTCGCCGACCTCGAGGAGGCCGTCGACGAACAGCCGCAGCCCCGCCTCGGTGGGCAGCCGCCCGGCCGAGGTGTGCGGCGCGAACAGGAGCCCCATGTCCTCGAGATCGGCCATCACGTTCCGGATCGTCGCCGGCGAGATCGAGTTCGACAGCTGGCGCGCCAGCGTGCGCGAGCCGACCGGCTCGCCGCTCTCGACATAGGCCTCGACGATGCGGCGGAAGATCTCGCGCGTCCGCTCGCTCATGTCGGCGATCAGGTTCTGCGTCTCTGTTCGCATGGCTCGGGTTCGCCCACGCTCCGCCGGGCCCGGATCGGCCCCGCTGGAATCTCGTAGACTCAATGTGTTAAGGGCCCGTGCCGGCCCCCGATGTGGACTCGAATGTAGGGACGGGTGGCGGAGGCGTCAACGCGGGGCTGTCGGCGGCGCGGCGGTTGTGTTCTAACACCGCCCATCGCCCACCACCGCGAGAGACATCGGCGTGACGACCAGTCGCACCGGCCTTCCCACCGGCAGCAGCCGCCCGTCGGGCCGCGCGCCCGACGCGCTCCGCGCCATCCGCCTCGAGCCCGGCTTCAACAAATACGCCGAGGGCTCGTGCATGGCCCGCTTCGGCGACACCCACGTGCTATGCACCGCGACCGTCGAGGACCGCGTGCCGCCGTTCCTGCGCAATACCGGCGCCGGCTGGGTGACGGCCGAGTACGGCATGCTGCCGCGCTCGACCCACGAGCGCACCGACCGCGAGGCGGCGCGCGGCCGCCAGGGCGGGCGCACGCTCGAGATCCAGCGCCTGATCGGCCGCAGCCTGCGCGCCGTCACCGATCTCGGCCGGCTCGGCGAGCGCCAGGTGCGGATCGACTGCGACGTGATCCAGGCCGACGGCGGCACGCGCACGGCGGCGATCACCGGTGCCTGGGTCGCGCTCCATCTCGCGATCGAGAGGCTCCGCGCCGACCGCGTGCTCGAGGCCTCGCCGCTCCGCGATGCGGTGGCGGCGGTGAGCTGCGGCATCTGGCGCGGCATGCCGGTGCTCGACCTCGACTATGCCGAGGATTCGGTGGCCGATGCCGATGCGAACTTCGTCCTCACCGGCGCCGGCGGCATCGTCGAGGTGCAGGGCACGGCCGAGAAGGCGCCGTTCTCCCCGGCCCAGTTCGACGCGCTGATGGCGCTCGCGGCGAAGGGGATCGGCGAGCTCCTCCGCCTGCAGAAGACCGCGATCGGCGCCTCGTGAGCGCGCGGCGCTTCGCCGGCGGGCGGCTCGTCATCGCCAGCCACAACCCGGGCAAGGTGCGCGAGATCGGCGCGCTCCTCGCGCCCTATGGCGCCGATGTCGCCGCCGCCGCCGCGCTCGGCCTGGCCGAGCCCGAGGAGACCGGCGCGACGTTCGAGGCGAACGCGCTCCTCAAGGCGACGGCGGCGGCGACGGCGAGCGGGATGCCGGCGCTCGCCGATGATTCC
>VGEU01000103.1 GCA_016869145.1 Alphaproteobacteria bacterium
GCGCGCGCGCCGGCCTCGCCGCCCGAGACCGGCGCATCGACCCAGCGCCCGCCGCACGCGGCGGCGAAGCGGCGTGCGAGATCGCGCGTCGCGACCGGGTCGATCGAGGAGGTGTCGACGAGGAGGAGGCCGGGTTGTGCGCCCGCGACGATGCCGTCGGAGCCGAAGACGACGTCTTCGACCGCAGCGGTGTCGGTGACGCAGACGACGACGGTCTCGGCGGCGCGGGCGAGCGCGGCGGGGCTCGCGGCCGAAGCGGCGCCGGCCTCGACCAGCGCCGCCCCGCGCGCGGCGGTCCGGTTCCACACCGTGGTCCGGTAGCCGGCGGCGAGGAGCCGCTCGGCGATCGGCGTTCCCATGGTGCCGAGCCCGGCCACCCCGACACGCGTCCGCTCTTGTCCGATCCCGGTCATCGTTGCACGCTCCCTTGCGGTTCCGGCCGAGCGTTCCGCATCGGCCGCGCCCGCGCAAGGAGATGACGTTGACCGTCAACCGCCGCTGGGTGCTCGCACGCCGGCCGACCGGCGAGCCCGCCGCCGCCGACTTCCGCATCGAGGAGACGCCGGTGCCCGCGCCGGGAGAGGGCGGGGTCCTCGTCCGCACGCTCGTCCTCTCGATCGATCCCTATATGCGCGGGCGGATGAACGCGACGCGGTCCTATGCGCCCGCGGTCGAGATCGGCGCCCCGATGGTGGGGACGGCGGTCGCCCGCGTCGAGGTCTCGCGCGATCCGGCGCTCGCGCCGGGCGATCTCGTCCTCGCCCAGACCGGCTGGCAGGACTACGCGACGGCGCCGGCGCGCCGGCTCCGGAAGCTCGACCCCGCCGATCCGCCGCCCTCGACCGCGCTCCACGTCCTCGGCATGCCCGGCCACACCGCCTATGCCGGGCTCCTCGAGATCGGCCGGCCGGCGCCGGGCGAGACCGTGGTGGTCGCCGCCGCGGCGGGCCCGGTCGGCTCGGCGGTCGGCCAGATCGCGCGGATCAAGGGCGCGCGCGCCGTCGGGATCGCCGGCGGGGCCGAAAAGTGCGCCCACGTCACCGGCACGCTCGGGTTCGATGCCTGCATCGACCGCCGCGCGCCCGATTTCGCCGCCCGGCTCGCCGCCGCCTGCCCGGACGGCATCGACGTCTATTTCGAGAATGTCGGCGGCGCGGTGTTCGACGCCGTCGTGCCGCTCCTCAAGCCGTTCGCGCGCGTGCCGCTGTGCGGCCTCGTCTCGCAGTACAACGAGACGCCGCCCGGCCCCGACCGGCTCGCCGCGACGATGCGGACGTTCCTGTCGAACCGCATCACCGTGCGCGGGTTCATCGTGATCGACTTTGCCGCGCTCGAGCCCGCGTTCCTAGCCGAGGCGAGCGTCTGGGTGCGCGACGGCCGGCTCCGCTGGCGCGAGGATGTCGCCGACGGGCTCGAGGCGGCGCCCCGCGTCCTCGCGGGCGTCCTCCGCGGCGACAATTTCGGCAAGGCGCTGGTGCGCGTCGCGACGTGAAACGAAAAGGGCGGGCCTCGGCCCGCCCTTCCGGCGTGTCGTCGCGGGTTCGGCTCAGCCGAAATTCATGCCCTTCTTGGTGCCCGGGCGGGCGCCGATCTCGGCCTCCCAGCGGTCGAGATTGGGGAAGCCCTGGCACAGCGCCGGGTTGACGCCCTTGCAGCGCGCGTAGACGGCATAGAGGGCGAAGTCGGCGAGCGTCACCTCGCCGCCGGCGGCGTATTTCTGCTTCGCGAAGGTCTGGTCCCAGACCTTGCAGTAGTCCTTCCAGCGGCCCTCGAAGATCTCCTGCGACGGCTTGTGCGGCTCCTTCGAGCGCGCGATGCCGAAGATCGAGGCGAGCGTCATGCCCATGTCGGTGGCGGCGCTCTGGACCGCCATCGTGTGCGCGACCTTGCCGGCCGCATCCTTGGGCAGGAACTTGCCGCCGGCCTTCTCGCACGCGTACTCCATGATCGCGATCGACTGGGTGACGGTGAGCGGCTTGCCGCCGGGGCCGTCGGAATCGATCAGGACCGGGATGGCGCCGTTGGGGTTCATCCTCTTGAAGTCGGGCGACTTGTGCTCGCCCTTCATCATGTCGACCTTGTGCAGCGTGTAGGGAATGCCCAGCTCGTCGAGCATGATCTTGGCGCGGAGGCCGTTCGACGTCGGGGCGGCATAGAGATCGAGCACGGTTCGGCTCCCTGACAGTTTGGATTGGACGTGGCGGTCGCGGCGCCTTGCCGCGCCGCGGCTCGCCCCACTATCGGCCAACTCGGCCGGCGCGACAATATGGCCGAGTCAACCGCCGAACACCTTCCTGAGGAGATCGGTCGAGCGCGCCACCGGGTTGGTGCAGATCGCCGCCTCCTCCTGGGCGATGTAGTGGAAGATGCCGTCGAACGCCTTCTCGACGACATAGCCGGTGAGGCTGAAGCCGGTCGACCCGCCGCCGAGCGCGCCGAGACCGCCGGCCTGACGCGCCATCACGTCGTTGAACGCCTTGACCGCACCGGCATCGGCGAGCGCGCGGTCGACGACCGGAGTAAAGGCGCGGGTCAGCGGGTTAGTCGTGGTCCGCTTGAAGTACTGCGTCACCGAATCGTTGGGGCCGGCGATGATGCCGCGCGCGTCGCTCACCGTCATCGCGGTGATCGCATCGCCGAAGATCGCGCCCGCCTGCGGCGCCGCCGCCTCGGCCGCGCGGTTGATGCGGAGGACGAGGTCGTCGAGCATGCCGGCCGCGCCGACCGCGGCGAGGCCCTGGCGCCCGGTCTCGAGGAAGCCGGGGAGCGGTATGCGGATCGCCGGGTCGCGGTAGTAGCCGTCCGACCGGCCGACCCGCGAGACGGTGCGCTCGGTGCCGACGCGGAGCGCCTCGCGCAGCCCCGATCCCGCCTCGTCCTCGCTCAGCCCCGACCCGCGGGCCGGCGCCGGCGCAGGCGTGGGCGCGGGTGAGGGCGCCGGTGTCGCGGCCGGCGATCCCTGGCGCAGGAGGTCCTGGCCGCGCTGCAGGAGATCGCCCTGCGCATTCGCCGCCGGCGCGGCGAGGAGCATCAGCGCGAGCATGGTCAGGACCAGTCGGATCATCGCTGTTCCCTGCCCAATGGGCCGCCGATCGTTGCGGGCTGTAGCCGGTATCGAACGAACGCGGCGGCGTGTCACGGGACGTTCCGTAGTTTCACGGATTGTCGGCGTTGAGCCGTTATGTGTGTCTAGCGCCGGCCCGATGGCGCCACGCATAGAGGCGCCAAGGATCGTGCCCAAAGACCAACGGGAGAGGCGTTCCGGTCCCTTGGCCGGCCCCCCTGGCCGGTCCCCAGGACCGGGGAACGAAACCAGCTTACGAACCTGCGAGCGAGGGGCCGCTGCCGTGATCAGCGTCGTCAAGACCTTATTTTGCATCGCGATCTTCGTGTCCATCGGCATCAACTTCGCCAACATCGTCGGTCGCTACGTCTTTCTCGCGCCGATCATCTGGGCCGAGGAGATCCTGATCTTCCTGATGGTGTGGTGCGTCTTCCTCGGCTCGGTCATGGTGACCTGGGAAGGCCGCCACATCAAGATGGACCTGATCTCGATCGCGCTGCCCTCGCCGTTCAAGGAGATCGTCAATTTCCTCGGTGCGGCGACGCTCATCCTCGTGTGCCTGTTCGTCGGATACCAGGCCTTCGTGGTGACGGGGCTGATGACGCGCCTCGATCAGAAGAGCGTGGTGGCCGAGATCCCGATGACGATCCCGCACGCCGCGATCCTCGTCGGCGCCGTCGCCATGGCGATCGCCGCGGTCTGGAGGTTCCGGTCCCACGTCACCGGCGCCTTCGGCAGCGACACCGAGGCGGCGACCAAGCAGGTCACCGAGGCCTTCGCCACCGACAAGACCAAAGAGGACGCGCAGACGCGCTGATCGCCGACCCAGGACCGCCGCGTCCCTCCGAGGAGTTGCATCGACATGGACTACGTACTGACCGTGATGCCCATCGTGCTTCTGCTGCTGGGCTTCCCGATCTTCGTCATCCTCCTCGCCACCGCGGCCATCGTCCTGATCTTCTTCCTCAACGTGCCGCTGACGGCCGGGCATCAGACGATGTTCGGCTCGATCGACAAGTTCGCGCTCCTCGCCGTGCCGTTCTTCCTGTTCGCGGCCGAGGTGATGGGCATCGGCGGCATGTCGCGACGCATCGTCGCCTGGGTGATGGCGCTGATCGGGGGCGTGCGCGGCTGCCGCGGGCTGACGACGATCGGCGCCTGCACGGTGTTCGGGGCGATCTCGGGCTCGTCGGCGGCGACCGTCGCGGCGGTGGGCGGTCTCCTCTACCCGTCACTCCGCGAGAAGTACAACGAGCGCTTCTCGACCGGGCTCGTCGCCTCGACCGGCGCGATCGGCGTCCTGATCCCGCCGTCGATCTCGATGATCCTCTATGGCGCGGCAGCCGAGCAGTCGATCGCCCATCTGTTCGTGGGCGGCATCTTTCCCGGCCTCCTGATGGGCGCGTTCATGGCCGGCTACGTCCTCTATTACGCGCGCAAGCACGACATCCGAGACGGCGAGCCGTTCAATATCAAGCACCTCCTGGCGACGACCCGGTTCGGCATCTGGTCGCTCGGCGGCCCGCCGGAGCCCCCCCGACCACAGAGTGCCCCTTCCGGGCGGCCCGGCGCGATCACACGCCTGCTCGGCCCGCCATCGGCGCGTCGGCGTCATGGCCAGCGACGGGCCGGATGAGTGCGTCCCGGATGAATGCGTCCCGGATGAATGCGTCAAGGTGTCGCGCCAGTATCTATACCTAGTGATATAGTCTATCCCCGGGGGCTGTGGTCCTTTTGCAAGGGCTCGCGCGCGCGGCGCGCAGGCCGGCTTCGGGCGCCGCAAGAGAGGGTCGGAGAGACCGCATCGCCCGGCTTGTCGGTTTCTTTCTGACCAGGGGTGGTGGACGCGTCGTGGACAAGGAATGGGTGGTTTCCCGCTGGGTGGTGACGAGCGCGCGGCTGATCGTCGGCGTCGCGATCTTCGTCGCGATCGCGATCAACTTCGCCAACATCGTCGGTCGCTACATCTTCCTCGCGCCGATCATCTGGGCCGAGGAGATCCTGATCTTCATCATGATCTGGTGCGTGTTCATCGGCTCGATCCTGGTGAGCTGGGAGGGGCGCCACATCAAGATGGACCTCCTCTCCGAGATGATGAAGGGGCCGGTCCGGATCACCAACAACAGCGTCATCGTGCTGGTCACGATCGCCGTCTGCATCTTCGCGTTCCTCCAGTCCTACACCGTCACCGGTTTGATGAACCGCCTCGACCAGCGGAGCGTTGTCGCCGAGATCCCGATGACGGTTCCGCACATCGCGCTCGCGCTCGGCTTCGTCGGCATGCTGCTCGCGAGCGTGTTCCGCATCCGCTCCTACGTGACCGGCGCGTTCGGCAGCGAGATCGAGGCCGCGACGACCCAGGTGACCGCGCAGTTCGGCATCTTCGAAGGGGCCGAGGCGGAGGCGCCGGGATCCAAGCCGGGCGCGGCCGACAAGAAGCCCTGACCGACCACACCGTTCCCCCGCCGCGTCGTCAACCTCAGCCGGGTCGTTAACAAGGAGACAGCACGTCGTGGACTTGTTCCTGATCGTCTTTCCGATCGCCCTGTTGCTGCTCGGATTCCCGATCTACATCCTCCTGCTGGCGACATCGGCGTGCGTGCTGACGCTGTTCATGAACGTGCCGCTGACGGCCGTCCATCAGACCATGTTCGGCTCGATCGACAAGTTCGCCCTCCTCGCGGTGCCGTTCTTCCTGTTCGCCGGCGAGATCATGGGCGTCGGCGGCATGTCGAAGCGCATCGTCGACTGGTGCATGGCGGTGATCGGGCGCGTGCGCGGCTGCCAGGGGCTCACGACCGTCGGCGCCGCGACCGTGTTCGGCGCGATCTCGGGCTCGGCGGCGGCCACGGTCGCGGCGATCGGCCGGCTGATGTATCCGTCGCTGCGGGCGACCTACGGCCTCAAGTTCTCAACCGGCATCATCTCGGCGACCGGCGCGATCGACATCCTGATCCCGCCCTCGATCGCGATGATCCTCTACGGCGCCGCGGCCGAGCAGTCGGTCGCGCATCTGTTCATCGCCGGCGTCTTCCCGGGCCTTCTCCTCGCGGCGTGCAACGCCGGCTGGGTCATGTACTACGCCTATCGCCACGACATCCACGACACCCAGCGCATCTCGTTCATGGACTTCCTGAGGACCACGAAGGCGGGCTTCTGGTCGCTCGGCGCGCCGGCGGTCATCCTGGGCGGCATCTATGGCGGCATCTTCTCGCCGACGGAGGCCGCCGGGATCGCCTGCGTCTACGGCATCGTGATCACCAAGTTCGTCTATGGCGAGCTCACGTGGCACGATCTGTGGAATGTCGGCGTCAACTCGATGTACCTGACCGCGCAGATCCTGATCATCGTCGCGGGCGCCGGCGTGTTCTCCTGGATCCTCACGGTCAACGGCGTGCCGCAGGCCGCGGTCGAGTTCGTCAGGGGCCTCGCCGATCAGCAGTGGACGGTGCTCATCGCGATCAACGTGTTCCTGCTCGTCGTCGGCTGCTTCATCGACCCGGCCTCGGCGATCCTGATCCTGACGCCGCTCTTGGTGCCGATCTGCAAGGCGTTCGGCATCGACCTCGTGCATTTTGGCATCATCATGACGATGAACCTCGCCATCGGCATGTTCCACCCGCCGTTCGGCCTCAACATCTTCGTCGTCCAGGCGCTCACGCGGGCGCCGACCGGGGCGATCTATCTCGGCGTGATCCCGTTCGTGATCCTCGCCACGATCGCGCTGGTCATCGTCACCTATGTGCCGTGGTTCTCGCTCTATCTGACGAAGTTCATCTGACGGCGCACCCCGGGGCGCGGCCCTAGCGGCCGCGCTCCGCCCGCCGCTCCGACATCAGGACGGCGTAGCCGGCGGCGAAGATGATCGCCGCGCCGAGCCAGGTCCACGGGCCGGGGAACTCGGCGAAAACGACCCAGCCGGCGAGCGCGGCGACCGGCAGACGGAAGAAGTCGAACGGCTGCACCACCCGCGCATCGGCCGCCGCCACCGCGCGCGCCAGCCCGTACTGCCCCCAGGTCGCGAACAGGCCGACGCCGAGGATCATCGGCACGTCGGCGAGGGCGATCGGCGTCCACGCGAACAGCGCCGGCACCAGCGAGATCGGCAGCATCAGGACGTTGACCCAGGCGACGATGACGAGGCTCGAGTCCTTGCGCGACAGGACGCGGACGGCGTTGTGCACCCCGGCATAGGAGAGCCCGGTCAACAGCGCGTAGACCATGCCGAGGCTGATCGCGGCGAAGCCGGGGCGGAGGATGATGAGCGCGCCGGCGAAGCCGACCGCGCACGCCGCCCAGGTGCGCAAGCCGGCCCGCTCGCCGAGGAACAGGATCGCGCCCAGGATCGTGAACAGCGGCGTCGTGAACACGAGGGCGTAGAAATCGGCGATCGGGATCAGGCTCACCGACAGGAACCAGAACGCGAGCCCGGCATAGGTGAAGGCGGTGCGCACGCAGTGCATCGGGAACTGCGTCGTCCGCATCTTGGCGATGCCGAGCCGCATGATCAGCGGCGCGACGAAGAGGACGCCGATCAGGCAGCGCAGGAACGCGAGCTCGAACGCGCCATAGGTGCCCGACAACAGGCGCACGAACACCGCCGAGACGACGTAGCAGCTGCCGCCGAAGATCATCCAGAGGGCGGCCATGGCCGTGGCGGAGAACGCGGGCATCGCGAGGGCGTGGCGGCTCGAACCGGGGCGGGGGCGGGCGCGCACCCTAGAGCATTCTCAGGCGAAGTGGAAACCGGTTCGCCGTCGAGAATGCGACCATCGAAGAATCCGGAGCATTCTCAGGCGACGTGGAAACCGGTTCGCGGTCGAGAATGCGACAGTGTCGCAGATTGCCGCGGGAAGGGCCGCGCGATCGCGCTTGCCGGGCGGCGCGCCGGCCGTGAGAATCAGCGCCGGCGCGGGCGCGGCGAGACGGCCCGGTGGAGGAAGCCATGTATCTCAGGAACGCCTGGTATGTCGCGGCGATGGCGCACGAGGTCGGCCGGACGCCGCTCGCCCGCCTGATCGCCGAGACGCCGATCGTCCTCTACCGCACCGAGGCGGGCGGCGCGGTCGCGCTCCACGATCTCTGCATCCACCGGAAGGCGCCGCTCTCGCTCGGGCGCGTCGCGGGCGATGCGATCGTGTGCGGCTATCACGGCTTCACCTATGACGGAACCGGCGCCTGCATCCGCATTCCCGGCCAGGACCACATCCCGGCGCGGGCGCGGGTGCGCGCCTATCCGGTGGTCGAGCGATGGGGCTGGCTGTGGCTCTGGCTCGGCGATCCCGCGGCGGCGGACGCGGCGCTGATCCCGGGCTTCGACTGGCTCGATCTACCCGGCTGGGTCGCCAATACCGGCCATCTCCACCTCGCGACGCACTACCAGCTCGCGGTCGACAATCTTCTCGATCTGTCGCACGAGACCTTTCTCCATGCCCGCACGATCGGCAATGCAGCGGTCGCCGAGGCGCCGATCACGACGCACGAGGCGGACGGCATCGTCCACGTGCGGCGCATCATGAAGGACGTGCCGCCGCCGCCCTTGTTCGTGAAGACGACGGGCTCGTCGGCCAATATCGACCGCTACCAGCTCATCGAGTATCTCGCGCCGTGCTATGTGCGGCTCGAGGTGCGCGGGCTGCCGGTCGGCTCGAACGATCCCAATAGCGGGCTGCGCTGGTGGGTCCTGAACGCGCTGGCGCCGGAGACGGCACGGACGACCAACTACTACTGGGGCCTGTCGCGCAACTTCGCGATCGAGGACACGGCGATGACGGCGGCGCTCCAGAAGGCGGTGGAGCTCACCTTCTCCGAGGACGTCGCGATGCTCGAGGCGCAGCAGGCCGCGATCGAGCGCGACGCCGGGCGAACCCGCCAGATCGACGCGCGGCTCGACGGCGGCACCGTCCTGGCGCGGAAACGCCTCGCCGCCCTGATCGCCGCCGAGGCGCGGGCGTAGCCGCGCGCCGACCACTCTATCCGACCGGGCGCGCGCGTAGCCGCGCGCCGACCACTTTGTCAGACCGGGCGCGCGCGTAGCGCCGCGCCGATCACTCTGTCCGACCAAGCACGCGCCCGAGCGCGGCAGCGCCCGCCACCGCCTTCTCGAGGCGGCGCGGGACCTGATCCGGACGCGGGGCTACGCGGCCTCGTCCGTCGATCAGCTCTGCCTCGCCGCCGGCGTGACCAAGGGTGCGTTCTTCCACCAGTTCGGCAGCAAGGAAGCGCTCGGCGTGGCGGCGGCGGAGCACTGGGCCGAGACGACCGCGGCATTCTTCGCGGCCGCGCCCTACCACGCGCACGCGGACCCGTTCGACCGCGTGCTCGCCTATATCGACTTTCGCGCGTCGATCATCACGGGCGAGATCGCCGCGTTCACCTGCCTCGTCGGCACGATGGCGCAGGAAGTCTATGCGACCGCGCCCTCTATTCGCGATGCCTGCGCGCGCTCGATGTTCGGCCACGCCGAGACCCTCGTTCCGGACATTCAGGCGGCGATGGACGCGCGCGGAATCGACGCCGCCTGGTCCGCCCGGAGCCTCGCGTGCCACATGCAGTGCGTGCTGCAAGGCGCCTTCATCCTGGCCAAGGCGTCCGGCGATCCATCATCGGCCACGGACAGCGTCGCGCATCTCAGGCGCTATGTCGAAAGCCTGTTTCAACCCGCTTCAGGAGGATGACGCGATGACGTCACTCGTGACCTGCTTGTGGTTCGACCACGGCGAGGCGAGCAAGGCCGCGGCCTTCTACGCCGCCTCCTTCCCCGACCGCCGCGTCGACCGGGTGAACACGGCACCCGGCGATTTTCCCGGCGGGCGGGAGGGGAGCGAGCTCACGGTCGAGTTCACCGTGCTCGGGCGCGCGTTCATCGGCCTCAATGGCGGGCCGATCTTCACGCCCAACGAGGCCGTCAGCTTCATGGTGCTGACCGAGGATCAGGACGAGACCGACCGCTACTGGAGCGCCATCGTCGGCAATGGCGGCGCGGAGAGCGCCTGCGGCTGGTGCAAGGATCGCTGGGGCCATTCGTGGCAGATCACCCCGCGTCGGCTGATGGAGCTGACGACCGGCGCCGATGCGAGCACGGCGAAGCGCGCCTTCGCGGTGATGATGCAGATGAAGAAGATCGACATCGCCGCGCTCGAGGCGGCGGTGCGCAACGCGCCCCGCATCGCGGTCGAAACGCATGCCGCCGCGCCGATCGGCGTCGTCTGGCGGGCCTACACCACGGCCGCGAACATCGAGCAGTGGAATGCCGCCTCCGACGATTGGCACACGACCGCCGCCACGGTGGACTTGCGCGTCGGCGGCGGCTTCTCCGCGCGCATGGAGGCGAAGGACGGCAGCGTCGGTTTCGACTTCGCCGGTGTCTATACGCGCATCGTCGAGCACGAGCGGATCGAATACGGCTTCGGCGACCGCCGGGCCGAGGTCGAGTTCCTGACGCGTCCGGGAGGCGTCATCGTGCGCGTGAGGTTCGATGCAGAGACGACGCATTCGATCGAGCAACAGCGCGATGGATGGCAGGCGATCCTCGATCGCTTCCGCCGCCACGTCGAGACTTCGTGACCGTCGCAACCGGAGGAGACCGGGAATGGCTTATGTCGATGGATTCCTGCTGGCTGTCCCGACCGCCAACAAGGAGGCCTACCGCACGCACGCCGCCGATGCGGCCATCGTGTTCAAGGAGCATGGCGCGGTGCGCGTCGTCGAGTGCTGGGGCGATGACGTGCCGGTGGGGAGGATCAAGTCGATGCACACCGCCGTCATGCGCAAGCCCGACGAGACGGTCGTGTTCTCCTGGATCGTCTGGCCCGACAAGGCCACCCGCGACGCCGGCATGGCGAAGGTCTTCGCCGATTCGCGCCTGCAGCCCGACCGCAACCCGATGCCGTTCGACGGCACGCGGATGATCTTCGGCGGGTTCGAGATGATCGTGGAGGCATGAGCGCCCGGCGACATGTCGAGCGGAACGAGGAATTCCCGCCGCAAAGCCTCGCCAGTAGGCATGGGCTTGAGCGTCCCGGCCATTAGGGCGCCCCGAAAGACGCCGCCCTGACGGCGCTCGGCGCTGGGTGCGCGCCACAACCCGTATGGCGCGTCGGCGAGGATGAAACTGGGAACTCGTATGTGCTTGTTTTTCTTATAATCTCACGATGTGCCAAGCACTCGAACCACGCTGAATGACCGGGTCAGGCGCAGAGGCGTCCATTCGACCTTCGGCAGCCGCCGGCTAAGTATGGCCCTTTCCGGACGTTTCGTGGTGCGATCATCACTTCGCCCGCAGCAGCGACCAAATCCAGCCGATCATCGTTGCGACAAGGACGGGATAGCCGAAGAAGGGCAGCGGCGATGATTTCGCGTCGACAGGAACGCCGACGAAAGTCTGCACGGCGACAATCGCAAACAAGATGGACGCAACTAGCCCGAGCAGCCTGACGATGACCGGATAGAAGCTCGGCGCGCTCACAAGCGCCAGGCCCCAGCCCACAACCCAACGCCTGCGCCGAAGGTGGGCGCCGCATCCGCGGGGTTGACCGCAGCGGTCGCAAGGACGAGGCCCTGGCCGATTGCGAAAACTAGAAACCCTGCAGCCAGGAGATCGCGGCCGCTCCGCATATGCATGAGCACAAGAAGCGCGCTTGCGATCACGAGGCTCACGCCATCAATACCCCAGGCCAAGCCGCGCATCGCGTCCGTTGGGGCGAATGTTCCGGCAATTCCCAGCGCCCCGCCTAGGTCGTGGACTCATAAGCACGAGTCCATAGGCGGGTAGCGGCCAATAGGACGGCGGCCAGATAATTGCGCGCCAGCTTTTCGAAACGGGTGGCGATACGGCGGAAGTGCTTCAGTTTGTTGAAGAAGCGCTCGACCAGATTGCGCTGACGGTAGATGCCGGTCTCGACGACGCGCCGGACGCGCACATTGCTTTGGGAAGGG
>VGEU01000104.1 GCA_016869145.1 Alphaproteobacteria bacterium
GCGCGCGGGGTCGTGCGCGGGGTGGCGCGCGGGGTGGCGCGCGGGGTGGCCCGCGGGGTGACGCGCGGGGTGACACGGGGTGCTCTCGGCATCTTCGCTCCTGGCGGCGCGACAGTGGCCGCGACTCGCCCCGGCGCTTATAGTGCGGCTCCGGCCCTGTCAATCGACGTGATCGACGCCATGCCGCGGGCGCGCCGCGTCCTGAGTCCCCGCCTCCTCCTCGCCGCCGCCGCCGCGCTCCTCGTCCTGGCCGGCCCCGCCGTCGCGGCCGAGCTGAAGACGAGCGGGCTCAAGCTGCCGCGCTTCGTGTCGCTCAGGTCCGGCGAGGTCAACGTGCGCGCCGGTCCCGGCATGCGCTATCCGGTCAACTGGGTGTTCGTCCATCGCGGCATGCCGGTCGAGGTGGTCGCCGAGTTCGAGGCCTGGCGCAAGATCCGCGACTGGCAGGGCACCGAGGGCTGGGTGCATCAGTCGATGCTGTCGGGCAAGCGCGCGATCCTGGTGACCGGGCGGCAGCAGCCGGTCCGCCGCCAGCCGGCGCCCAACGCCGCCGTCGTCGCCGAGGCCGAGGAGCGCGCGGTCGGCAAGCTCCTCCGCTGCACCGGCCCCTGGTGCCGGGTCGAGATCGGCGGCGTGCGCGGATGGCTCGCCCGTTCGCAGTTCTGGGGCGTCTATGCCGACGAGGTCATCGACTGACGCGTGCGCGAAAATCGCAAGACGAATGCGCGTCGCCATTTCGGCAAGTCAGCAAATCGTCTATTTTTGAACGGTTCCCGAACCTCCAACACAAGGAGCAAACCAAATGGGTAGGTATACCCGCAACGTGGTGAGGGCGAGTGCGGCGGCCTTCGCCGGCGTGCTGGCTCTCGTGTTCACCACCGCGGTGACGACGCCGTCTCACGCGCAGACGCAGCCCGGCATGTCGATGCCGGCGAAGCCGATGGCCGCGAAGCCGATGGCCGCGAAGCCGATGGCCGCGAAGCCGATGGCGAAGAAGGCGCGGATGGCCGACGCCAAGGTGATGGCCGTCCAGGAAGCGCTGGTGAAGAACGGCCATAAGGTCAAGGTGGACGGCGTGATGGGCAAGAACACGCGTGCCGCCCTCAAGCGCTTCCAGTCGAAGAACAAGATGCGCGCCACCGGCGTCGTCGACGGCGAGACGCTGCGCGCGCTCGGCGTGAGCTGAGTTTTCCGCGAGACGAGACCGCGTCGCGGGCATCGCGGCGCGGCTTCGATCGCGATGACGATTTCGACTTCGATTCCCGTTCAGAGTCCGATCCCGATCGCGACACGACATTGCGTCGCGATCCCGCGCCGACGCGTTCCGTCGGCGCCTAGTCGAGATCCGTGGCGAGCGCGGCGCGCACCGCCTCGGGCAGGATCGCCATGTGCGCGTAGTGCGTGTGGTCGATGCCGAGGACGACGCGAGCGCCTGCGCGCTTGAACGCCGCCGCCTCCGCCGCGCCGAGCGGGAAGTGCACGAACTGGACCGAGGACGCCTTGCCGGCGGCATTCGTGCGGTCGACGTCGTCCTCGGAGCGGCCGCGCACCGTCACGCCGTCGATCTCGAGCAACATCGCGTGCTCGACGCCGCCGAGCCGGCCGAGCTCGCGCGCGCGCCGGTCGGGATCGTCGATCTCGAACATCACGGTCGCGACCAGCTCGCGCCCGTTCGGCACCAGCGGGTTATAGGCCGCGAGCTCGTCGTCGATCTGCGCCTCGCCGCCGCGCTCGATGAAGAGCATCTCGTGCACCTGGTGCAGCATCGTCGCGAAGCTCTCGAAATAGAACGTCGCGAACGGGCCGATATGGACGCGGCGGTCGCGTTTGATCTCGGTCATCGCCTGGCGCCGCGCGCGCCGCTCGGCGGCATAGACCTCGCTCGGCACGATGTCGGCGCGTGTCATCCTGCGTGCGGCCATGGCGATCGCTCCCTCGATCATCGTTCAGAGCCCGTAGGCGCGGGCGACGAGCTGGATCGGATGCGGCGCCTCGGCCGGCACCGCGGCGCCGTCGGCGAGGCGCTCCATGCCCTGGAGGATGTGGAGCGACGCGAGCGGGCATTCCGAGACGACGTGCGGGTGCGCGTTGCCGACGGCGGCGCGTGCGACGGGCTTGCCGACCTTGAGCGCGGTCTCGAAGTTCTCCTTCATCATGCCCCACGAGCCGCCGTGACCCGAGCAGCGCTCGATCACCTCGATCTCGGTGTCGGGGATGAGGCGGAGAAGCTCGGCCGCCTTCGCGCCGATGTTCTGCGCGCGCGCATGACAGGCGAGATGAACCGTCACGCCGCCCGGCAGCGGCCGCATGCCGGGCGCGAGGCCCTCCTTCTTCGCGATGTCGACGAGGTACTCGCTCAGATCGAACGTCGCGCGCGCGAGCCGCTTGACGTTCTCGTCGTCGGGGAGAAGGAGCGGCCACTCGAACTTGAGCATCAAGGCGCAGCTCGGCACCAGCGCGATCACGTCATGGCCCTTGTCGACCCATTCGAGGAGCGCGGGCGCGATGACGCGCGCCTGTTCGGCGACGCGCGCGAGATCGCCGTGCTCGAGCTTCGGCATGCCGCAGCATCCGGGTTGGGCCGCGACTGTCTCGACGCCGTTCTTCGCCAGTACCTTGGCGGCGGCGGCGCCGATGTCGGGGTTGTTGTAGTTGACGAAGCAGGTCGCGTAGAGGACGGCCTTGCGTCCGAACGCGGGCGCGGCGCGGTCGAGCGCGAGCGGATTGCGTCGCGCCTCGGCGGTGAAGGTGCGGGCGTGGAATTTCGGCACCGCGGCGCCGCGATCGATGCCGGCGAGGCTTTCCATCGCCGGGCGGGTCAGCCCGTTCCCGGTCCGCGTCGCCCAGTTGGCAAGCGGCGCTGCGAGACGGGCGAGCTTGCCGTTGCGGTCGGTCTCGGTGAGCTGGCGCACGGCGAACGGCACCGCGCCCTTCCGGAACTCGACCGCGCGATGGCGCAGCATCAGATGCGGGAAGTCGATATTGAACGCGTGCGGCGGCACATAGGGGCACTTCGTCATGAAGCACAGATCGCACAGCGTGCAGGCGTCGACGACGCTCTTGAAATCCTCGGACTTGACGCCGTCGAGCTCCATCGTCGGCGAGGCGTCGACGAGATCGAACAGCCGCGGGAAGCTGTCGCACAGGTTGAAGCAGCGCCGGCAGCCGTGGCAGATGTCGAACACGCGCCGCATCTCCGCCTCGAGCTTCGCCTCGTCGAAGAAGTCGGGCTCGGTCCAGGCGAGCGGGTGGCGTGTGGGTGCCTCGAGGCTCCCTTCTCTCATCGCGCGATTCCTGTGCCGGGTGCGGCCGGGCGGGCCACAGATCGGAGTAGGGTGGGGACGCGGGTCGGGCCGGGTGCGAGGGCACCCGGCCCGCGACGCTGTCGAGGACGGGCGTCCTCAGTTCATGTCGTTGAGCGCCTTGGTGAAGCGGCCGGCGTGCGACCGCTCGGCCTTGGCGAGCGTCTCGAACCAGTCGGCGATCTCGTCGAAGCCTTCCTCGCGCGCCGACTTGGCCATGCCGGGATACATGTCGGTGTATTCATGCGTCTCGCCGGCGATGGCGGCCTTGAGGTTCTTCGAGGTGGTGCCGATCGGCTCACCGGTCGCCGGGTCTCCGACCTCCTCGAGGAACTCGAGATGGCCGTGCGCGTGGCCGGTCTCGCCCTCCGCGGTCGAGCGGAACACGGCGGCGATGTCGTTGAAGCCTTCGACGTCCGCCTTCTGGGCGAAATAGAGATAGCGCCGGTTGGCCTGCGATTCGCCGGCGAACGCCGCCTTCAGATTGCCCTCGGTCTTGGTGCCCTTGAGTGATTTCTTCGCCATGGTTCCCTCCTCACGTGATGGACTTGGTGGCCGTTAGTCCGTTGCGGTGTCCGGCCGGCCCGACCGGCACCGCTCGACGCCAATATGTGGACAGGACCGCCTGCGGTCAATAGATTAGAATTACTCTAATCTAATTTTTCCGCGCCCGGCCGCGGCCGCGCCGTCGCCCGACGCGGATGACCACGTCGACCCGGCGGAGCTCCGTGCCCGCCGGCGGCGGCGGGATGGCGCCGAGCGTCACGTCCTCCGCCGGGATGTCGGCGAGCGTGCCGTCGTCCTCGACATAGAAGTGATGGTGATCGACCGTGTTGGTGTCGAAATAGGACCGGCCGGGATCGACCACGACCTCGCGGAGAAGGCCGGCCGCGGTGAACTGGTGGAGCGCGTTGTAGACGGTCGCGAGCGAGACGCGGACGCCGGCGGCGACCGCGGCTGCGTGCAGCGCATCGGCCGCGACGTGGCGATCGGTGCCGTCGAACAGGAGCCGGGCGAGCGCGACGCGCTGGCGGGTCGGCCGCAAGCCGGCGCGGCGGAGGAGATCGATGGCGGGGGCGAACGGGCGCGTCATGGCGGCTCTGATTCCAACCACAAAGAATAGGGACGATCCTTCAGGGGACAAGGCGCCAGATTGGAAATTTTCAAAAGAACGGCGGCGGGGCGAGGCAGGGCTGGGCCCAGCGCGGCCCAGCGGGGCCCAGCGGGGCGCGGCCCTCAGTGGCCGGTCTGCAGCCGGTCGACGAGCTGGCGGACGGTCGGGATGAAGCCGTTGGAATAGAACGGATCGTCGCGGAAGCGGAAGGCGTTGTGACCGGCGAACATGAGCTGGTCCTCGACCTCGCCGCCATGGGCGATGTCCTGCAGGGTCTTCTGGATGCAGTAGGAGCGCGGATCGGGCAGGCGCCCGGTGGTGCCCGCCTCGTTCTGCGACCAGTTGGAGAACTGGCAGGCCGACAGGCAGCCCATGCAGGCGAGCTGGTCGGCGCGGATCTCCTGTGCCTTGGGCGGATCGACGAAGACCACGGTCGAATCGGGCGTGCGCAGGGCCTCGGTATAGCCCCCCGCCTGCCAGCCCTCGGTGCGGGCGAGATCGGACGGCGTGACATAGACGATGCGCCCGCGGGGGCCGATCGAGAGCGAGGCGTTGAGCTCGCCCACCGGCTCGACCGAGAACGCGATCTGGCGCTCCGACCGGCGGCGGAGCTCGTGCAGGAAGCGGTTGCTCACCGCCGAGGAATAGAACCCGGTCGGGCTGTAGCGGTTGAGGAACACATCGCCCGCGCCGAGATCGAGAAGCCGCTGCTTCCAGCCCGGCGAGATCGGGCTCTCGCGCGTCAAAAGCGGCCTGGTGCCGAACTGGAACGCGATCGGGCCGAGCTCGGGGTTGTCGATCCAGTCCGCCCATTCGGCGAGCCACCAGACGCCACCGGCCATGAAGATCGGCGTCGTGGCGAGGCCGAGCTCGCGCATCGCCTCGCGCAGCTCGAGAACGCGCGGGCGCGGCGGCTCGGGCCGCTGCGGATCCTCGCTGTTGGACAGACCGTTATGGCCGCCGGCGAGCCACGGGTCCTCATAGACGACGCCGCCGAGCCATTCCGGGAACTTGTGGTAGGCCCGCTTCCACAGCGCCTTGAAGGCGCGCGCCGAGGACACGATCGGGTAGTAGTAGACGCCGTAGGACGACGCGACCTGGGCGATCCGATAGGGCATGCCGGCGCCGCAGGTGACGCCGTGGATGAGGCCCTTGGCGCCCTCGAGCACGCCGTGCAGCACCCGCTCGGCGGCGGCCATCTCCCACAGCACGTTCATGTGGATGCGCCCGGCACCGCCGGCGATGTCGTGGGCGATGCGCGCCTGCGCGATGCCGCCCTGGATCGCGTAGGCGATCAGCTCCTCGTGGCGGTCGCGCCGCGTCTTGCCGTGATAGACGATCGGGATGCGGTTGCCGTTCTCGTCGTACGAATCGGCGTTGACGCCCGAGAACGTGCCGACCCCGCCGGTCGCCGCCCAGGCGCCCGAGGACTCGCCGTTGGACACCGCGATGCCCTTGCCGCCTTCGACCAGCGGCAGCACCTCGCGCCCGGAGATGACGATCGGCTTCAACGCGAACACTGGACGGCCCCTCCGCGCCGGCCCGACCCGGCCGGCGCAGGGCTATATATCAACGCATCGCGCGAAGACCAGCCCCCCGGCCGGGCGCGGGCGCCGTTTTCGGCGCCCGCCGGCCGCCCGGGTCTTCACGCCTCGGGCTTCACGCCCCGGGCTTCACGCCTCGGGCTTTACACCTCGGGCTTTACACCTCGGGCTTTACACCTCGGGCCTCACGCCTCCTGCTGCGCCGGCGCGGCCTCGGCCTGGCGATCCTGGCCGGTCGCCTGGTCGACGGCCTTCATGCTGAGGCGGACCTTGCCGCGGTCGTCGATGCCGAGCACCTTGACCTTGACCTGGTCGCCCTCGTTGACGACGTCGGTGACCTTGCCGACGCGCCGCGGCGCGAGCTCGCTGATGTGGACGAGGCCGTCGCGCGAGCCGAGGAAGTTCACGAAGGCGCCGAAGTCGACGACCTTGACCACCTTGCCCGCGTAGATGACGCCGACCTCGGGCTCGGCGACGATGTTGCGGATCCAGTCGATCGCCGCCTGCCCCGCGTTCTGGTCGACGGCCGCGACCTTCACCGTGCCGTCGTCCTCGATGTCGATCTTGGCGCCGGTGACCTCGCAGATCTCGCGGATCACCTTGCCGCCGGTCCCGATCACCTCGCGGATCTTGTCCTTCGGGATGTGGATGGTCGTGATGCGCGGCGCGTTCTGGCTCAACGCGTCGCGCGCGGTGTCGATCGCACGCGCCATCTCGGCGAGGATGGTCATGCGTCCGCCCTTCGCTTGGTCGAGCGCGGTGCGCATGATCGCCTCGGTGATCCCGGTGATCTTGATGTCCATCTGGAGCGCGGTGACGCCACGATCGGTGCCGGCGACCTTGAAGTCCATGTCGCCGAGATGGTCCTCGTCGCCGAGGATGTCGGAGAGGACCGCGACGCCCTTGTCCTCGAGGATGAGACCCATCGCGATGCCGGCGACGGCGCGACGCACCGGGACGCCGGCGTCCATCAGCGCGAGCGAGGAGCCGCACACGGTCGCCATCGACGACGAGCCGTTCGATTCGGTGATCTCGGAGACGACGCGGATCGTGTAGGGGAAGTCCTCCTTGGTCGGCAGCATCGGATGGACCGCGCGCCAGGCGAGCTTGCCGTGTCCGATCTCGCGCCGCCCGGGGCTGCCCATGCGGCCGACCTCGCCGACCGAGAAGGGCGGGAAGTTGTAGTGCAGCATGAAGTGCTCGCGGTACTCGCCGACGAGCGCGTCGATGACCTGCTCGTCCTGGCCGGTGCCGAGGGTCGCGACGACGAGCGCCTGGGTCTCGCCGCGGGTGAACAGCGCGCTGCCATGCGCGCGCGGCAGGACGCCGACCTCGGCGACGATCGGGCGAACGGTCTTGGTGTCGCGCCCGTCGATGCGGAGCCCGGTCTCGAGGATGTTGTTGCGGACGATGTCCTTCTCGAGATCCTTGAGGACGCCCGCGACCTGCTGCGCATCGGCGCCGTCGGCGACGAGCGTCGCGGCGACCGCGGCCTTGGCGGCGGCGACCCGGTCGACGCGGGTCTGCTTGACCGGCTCGCGATAGGCGGCGCGCAGATTCGCCTCGCCCGCCGCCGCGACGCGCCCGCGCAGCGCCTCGAGCTCGGGCGGATCGGTCGGCAGATCCCACGGGTCCTTGGCGCATTGCTCGGCGAGCTCGATGATCGCCTGGATCACCGGCTGGAATGAGCGGTGCGCGAACATGACGGCGCCGAGCATGACCTCCTCGGAGAGCTCCTGCGCCTCCGATTCGACCATCAGCACCGCATCGCCCGTGCCAGCGACGACCATGTCGAGCGCCGAGTTCGGCATCTCGTCGATGTTCGGATTGAGGACGTAGTCGTTGTTGATGTAGCCGACGCGCGCGGCGCCGATCGGGCCGAGGAACGGAATGCCCGAGATCGTCAGCGCCGCGGAGGCGCCGACCATCGCGGCGATGTCGGGATCATTCTCGAGGTCGTGCGAGAGCACGGTCGCGATGACCTGGGTCTCGTTGCGGAACCCGTCGGCGAAGAGCGGGCGGATCGGGCGGTCGATCAGCCGCGAGATCAGCGTCTCGCGCTCGCTCGGCCGGCCCTCGCGCTTGAAGAAGCCGCCCGGGATCTTGCCGGCGGCGAAGGTCTTCTCCTGGTAGTTGCAGGTGAGCGGGAAGAAGTCGATGCCCGGGCGCACGCTGCGCTGGGCGACGGCGGTGCAGAGGACCGTCGTGTCGCCGTAGCTCACCAGGACCGCGCCGTCGGCCTGGCGCGCGATCCGTCCGGTCTCGAGGACGAGCTTCCGCCCGGCCCACATCAGTTCCTTGCGATAGACTGTGAACATGCCATCCAATCCTTGCCTAGCGGCGCGTCGGACGGCACCGGGCACCCCGTGGCGCCCCGCGCATCCGCACGCATCTTTGCACGGCGGGGCCCCTGCCCGGCCGTGTCGTTTCCGTGGTCAGCGCCCCGCAGGGCGGTCTTACGCTCTGGGAAGGGCCGCTCGTCACCACGCGCGGCGCACCCTTCGGCCTAACGCCTGAGGCCCAAGCGGGCGATCAGCGAATCGTAGCGGGCCGTGTCCTTGCGCCTCAGATAGTCGAGCAGGCTCCGGCGCTGGCCGACCATCATCAGGAGGCCGCGACGCGAGTGGAAGTCCTTCTTGTGCTCCTTGAGATGCTCGGTGAGGTTGCGGATGCGTTCGGACAGGATCGCGACCTGCACCTCGGGTGAGCCGGTGTCGCCGTCGCCCTGGCGGTAGTCCCGGATCAACTCGGTCTTTCGTTCGGCGGTGATCGACATCGTCCGCACTCCTATAGGTTCAAGACGCGTACCGGGCGGAACGCACCGCCCTGATAGCGGACCAGCGCGATCGGCCGGCCGTCGGCATGGGCGCACCACACGCGCCCGTCCTCGAGCCTGCCGAATTCAGCGAGGGAACCGCTTCCGGTCTCCGTTACCCGGACGGCCTGCCCGTGTTTCAGTTGGGCCGCCTGGGCCGCGGTCAGGGCCAGCGCCGGGATGTCGTCCAGCGCGGTCGTGACCGGCGCGAGATACGCGACCGGCGGCACACTATGCCCCAATGCCTCGAGCTTATCCACCGAAATCGCCCCCGCCTCGGTGAACGGGCCGACCGCCGTTCGCCGCAACGCGGCGACGTGCGCGACGGTGCCGAGGTGGTGGCCGAGATCGCGGGCGAGGCTCCGGACATAGGTGCCCTTGCCGCAGCGGACGATGAGGGTGGCGTGATCGGGATCGGGCCGGTCGACGAGCGCGAGGCTCTCGATCGTCACCGGACGCGCGGCGGGGACGACCGGCCGCGCGGCGCGGGCGAGCGCATAGGCACGCGCGCCCTCGATCCGGATCGCCGAATAGGCCGGCGGCGCCTGAAGGATCGTGCCCGTGAACGCCGGCAGCGCGGCGCGGATCGCGGCCGTATCAGGGCGGAACGCGGCGGTCGCGACGACCGCGCCCTCGGCATCGTCGGTCGCGGTCGCGACGCCGAAACGGACCGTGAAACGGTAGGTCTTCCGCCCGTCCATCGCGTAGGCGACGGTCTTGGTCGCCTCGCCGAGCGCGATCGGGAGCACGCCCGTCGCGAGCGGATCGAGCGTGCCGGCGTGGCCGGCCTTCTCGGCGTCGAACAGGCGGCGGATGCGGGCGACGGCGTGGGCCGACGACATCCCGGCCGGCTTGTCGACGACGAGCCAGCCGTGGACCGGCCGGCCGCGGCGCCTACGCGCCATCGTCGTCGTCCGCGGCCCGCGGATCGCGGAGGAGCCGGTCGATCCGGCTCGCCCGGTCGAAGCCGGTGTCGGCCTCGAAGCGGAGATTGGGCACGTGGCGGAGCCGCACGGCGTCGGCGACGCGCCGGCGGACGAAGGGCGCGGCGCGGCGGAGCGCGGCGACCACGGTCTCGGTGCCGCTTCCTCCGAGCGGCACGACATAGACCGTCGCGTTGCGGAGATCGGGGCTGATCGAGACCTCGGTCACGGTGACGGCGACGCCGGCGACGGCCGGATCGTGCACCTCGCCGCGCTCGAGCACGGCGACGATCGCGTGGCGGATCGCCTCGGAGACCCTGAGCTGGCGCTGCGACGGGCCGTCGCGCGCCGGGTCCTGGTTGCGTCGCATGGAAGCCTTGCCGGTCGAGCGCCTTCAGAGGGTGCGCGCGACCTGCTCGATCTCGTAGCACTCGATGACGTCGTTGACCTTGACGTCGGCGTAGTTCTCGACCGCGAGGCCACATTCCATGCCGTCGCGCACCTCGCGCACCTCGTCCTTGAAGCGACGGAGCGAGGACAGCCCGCCTTCGTGGATCACCACGTTGTCGCGGAGGATGCGGACGTGGCTGCCGCGGCGGACCAGGCCGTCGACCACGCGACAGCCGGCGATCTTGCCGACGCGCGAGATGTCGAACACCTGGAGCACCTGGGCCGAGCCGAGATGGGTCTCGCGCTTCTCCGGGCTCAGCATGCCGCCGAGCACCTTCTTCACGTCCTCGGTCACGTCGTAGATGATCGAGTAGTAGCGGATGTCGACGTGATCGGTCGCGGCCATCTCGCGCGCCTGCGGGTTGGCGCGCACGTTGAAGCCGACGATCAGCGCATTCGAGGCCTTGGCGAGCGAGATGTCGGTCTCGTTGATGCCGCCGACGCCGGAATGCAGCACGCGCACCTTGACCTCGGCGGTGGCGAGCCGCTCGAGGCTCGCCGACAGCGCCTCCGCCGAGCCCTGCACGTCCGCCTTGACGACGACGGGCAGCTCCTTCGCCGCGCCGCTCGCGATCTGCGAGAACATCTGCTCGAGCGTGCCGCGCGCGCTCGCGACCGCGCGCGCCTCGCGCTGGCGCCGCTTGCGGAAGTCGGTGATCTCGCGCGCACGCGCCTCGGTGTCGACGACCGCGAACTCGTCGCCGGCGAGCGGCGTGCCGTTGAGGCCGAGGATCTCGACCGGGACCGCCGGCCCCGCCTCGTCGACGCCCGCGCCGGTGTCGTCGACGAGCGCGCGCACGCGGCCCCATTCGCTGCCGGCGACGACGATGTCGCCGCCGCGCAGCGTGCCGCGCTGGACGAGGACGGTCGCGACATTGCCGCGGCCGCGGTCGAGACGCGCCTCGATGACGACGCCCTCGGCGGGACGGTCGGGATTGGCCCTGAGGTCGAGCACCTCGGCCTGGAGCAGGATCTGCTCCTCGAGCCGCTCGAGATTGGTGCGCTTGATCGCCGACACCTCGACCGAGAGCGTGTCGCCGCCGAGCGATTCGTCGACGATCGAGTGCGTGAGGAGCTCGTTCCTGACCCGCGTCGGGTTGGCGTCGGGCCGGTCGATCTTGTTGATCGCGACGATCATCGGGACGCCGGCGGCCTTGGCGTGGTTGATCGCCTCGACCGTCTGCGGCATCACGCCGTCGTCGGCGGCGACGACGAGGACGACGATGTCGGTGACGTTGGCGCCGCGTGCGCGCATCTGGGTGAACGCCTCGTGGCCGGGCGTGTCGATGAAGGTGATGCTCTGGCCGGAGGCGAGACGGACGCGATAGGCGCCGATGTGCTGGGTGATGCCGCCCGCCTCGCGCGCCGCGACGTCGCTGGCGCGGATCGCATCGAGGAGCGAGGTCTTGCCGTGGTCGACATGGCCCATCACGGTGACCACCGGCGGCCGCGGCTGCAGATCGGCCTCCTCGTCGGCCTCGCCCTTGAGGCCGATCTCGACGTCGGATTCGCTGACGCGCTTCACGCGGTGGCCGAACTCGCCGATCACGAGCTCGGCCGTGTCGGCGTCGATCGACTGCGTCACCGTCACCATCACGCCGAGCCGCATCAGCGCCTTGACGACGTCGGCGGCGCGCTCGGCCATGCGGTTGGCGAGCTCCTGGACCGTGATGGTCTCCGGCAGCACGACTTCTCGGAACACCTTCACGGTCTCCTGGGTCTCGCGGCTGAGCCGCCGTTCGCGTTCGCGCGCCCGGCGGACCGAGGCGAGACTGCGCACGCGCTCCTCGTCCTCGAAGGCCTGGGTCACCGTGATCTTGCCGCCGCGACGGCGCGGCTCGAC
>VGEU01000105.1 GCA_016869145.1 Alphaproteobacteria bacterium
GTAGGGTTTGGTCGCCAAACCTTCAACACGAACCGAGGACCCTGCGATGACCGACGAGATGATGAACCTTCGTGCCCTGCTGGAGAAGAGCGCCGACGCCGATCTGCTGCGCGAGATGATCGGCTTTACCGCTCAGCGTTTGATGGAACTCGACGTCGAGGACCTGACCGGCGCCGCGCACGGCGCGCGCGAGGTCGAGCACGCGGAACTCGTGCGGCAGCGCGGGCGCGCGCTCGAGGACGTGGTTATAGGCCTCGACCCAGGCGCGCGTCGCGGCCGGCATGGCGGCGACGGTCGCTGCCGCGGCGCGCGGGAAGTCGAGGATGCGGAGCCCGTGGTCGATGTCGGTCGCGAGCGGGCCGCCGAGCTCGGCGACGCGGCCATGCGCGATGCGGCGGAGGATCTCCATCTGGCCGAGGCGGAGATGGGCGTGGACGACGCCGAGCGCGAGCGCGAGGTCGCGATCGGTCTCGGCCTCGATGAACGGCACCTGGTGGTCGTTCCAGTGGATCGTGACCGGCCGCGCGAGCGGCAGGCCTTCGGCCGGCAGCGCCGCGAGGCGGTCGGCGAGGCTGGTCGGCGCCAGCGGCGGCGCGAGGAGCGCGCAGCCGGCGAGGACGAGCCCGGCGGCGAGGATGAGGAGAAGCGGTGCCATCGTCACCCCGGTACGGCCGACCGCCGCGGTCGGATCACGTGCCATGGGTCATGGGATGGAACATCGCCTCGACCGGAAGCGGCGTCTCGATCAGCCCCTGGTCGTGGCAGTAGCCGATGAACTGGTCGAGATTCTTGCGGTTCCGCGCGAGCCCGGAGTGCCACGGGTCCGGGCCGAGGAGGCGGCGCTCCTCCTCGAAGGCGAGCCGGGTCCAGGCGAGGAGCGCGTAGTTCGAATCGTCGTAGAACGCATAGGCGCGCGCCTTCGCCTGTTCCCACGCGCCGATCAGCGCCGCCGGCAGCGTCGGCGCCTTGTCGATCACCGCGCGCTTGGCGACGAGGAGATGCATGATCGGCCAGAAAGCATATTTGTCGAAATAGCGCTTCTCCTCGGCGCGCGAATCGGGGAACAGGCGGCGGACGCGGTCGGTGCCGGTGAGCATCGACTGCCGCGGCTGGGGCGAGAACAGCGCGTCGATCTCGCCCGCCATCAGCATCTCGCCGATGTCGGCGCCGGCCGGCATGCGCTCGACCGAGACGCCCTTCCGGAAGCTGATCGGCACGTTCTCCGGGTTCATCGTGACCCAGCGGATCTCCTCCCACGGCACGCCGTATTCGAGCTTGAGATCGCCCTTGGCGAGGACCGAGAGCGTGACCTGGAAGGCGTGGATGCCGACGCGCTTGCCGACGAGATCGCGCGGCGTCTCGATGCCGGTGCGCGCGTTGACATACATCTGGCTCATGCTGAACAGCCGGCGCGGAAAGACCGGGATGCCGACCAGCGGCAAGGCGGGATCGCGCGACAGCGCCATGATGTAGGAGGCGAGCGACATCTCGGCGATGTCGAACTCGAGGTGGTGGAGCATGCGGCCGTGGCGGTCCTGGCCGTGGCGGTTGGGCTTCGATTCGCCGACCTCGAGGGGCTTCAGCGTGACGCCGCCGGGGAGCGTCACGGGATCGGTGAAGAACGGGACGTGGCGGTCATAGCGGTCGAGCGCGATCGTGAGGTCCATTTCCGTCTCCCGTTCCGTCGGCGGCGCACTATAGCGCGGCCGTGACGGGCGGGCGAAGCTCGTCTAGGATCGGCGACGCCTGTCATTTTCGCCCGCCCGTGCTCGCCGACATCGCCGCCGTCATCGCGCCCATCTTCATCTGCGCTGGCATCGGCTTCGCGTGGGGGCGGGCGAACGCGCCGTTCAATACCGAGATGGTGACCAATCTCGCGCTCAATCTCGGCGTGCCGTGCCTCATCTTCTCGACGCTGACCAAGCTCGAGGTGCCGCCCGAGGCCTTCGCGACGGTCGCCGGCGCCTATGTCGCGGTGGTCGCGGCCAATTTCGCGATCGGCTTCGTGGCGCTCCGGCTCGCCGGGCTCGAATGGAACGCGTTCCTGCCGCCGCTGGTCTTCGCCAACAACGGCAACATGGGCCTGCCGCTCTGCCTGTTCGCGTTCGGCGATCAGGGACTCGCCTTCGCGATCTCGGTCTTCGTCATCTCCTCGGTCGGCACGTTCACGATCGGGCTGTCGACCTTCGCGGGCTCCTTCGCACCGAAAGTGCTCCTCAAGAACCCGCTCCTCTATGTCGTCGCGCTCGCGCTCGTGTTCATGATCGGCGCGTTCAAGCCGCCGGCCTGGCTCGCCAACACGACGGCGATCGTCGGCGGTCTCGGCATTCCGATGATGCTGATCTCGCTCGGCGTCGCGATGTCGCGGATCAAGGTGGCGAGCCTCAAGCGGAGCCTCGCGCTCTCGCTCCTCCGTCTCGGCATGGGTCTCGCGCTCGGCATCGTGATCGCCTGGGCATTCGGGCTCACCGGTGTCGCGCGCGGCGTCATCATCCTCCAGGCCGCGATGCCGACCGCGGTCAACAACTATCTCTTCGCCCAGCGCTATGACCGGCGTCCGGGCGAGGTCGCCGGCATGGTCGTGATCTCGACCGCGATCTCGTTCGCGACGCTGCCGATCCTGCTCTGGTTCGTGCTGCAGGGCTGAGCGGCGCCGATGGAGCTCGCGACCCAGCTCGCCGCGATCGTCGCCCCGGTCTTCATCTGCGCCGGCATCGGGCTCGCTTGGGCGCGCGTCGGCGCCGTCTTCGATGCGCGCGTCGTCACCTCGCTCGTCTATAATGTCGGCGCGCCGTGCCTCATCCTCGCGACCTTCGCCAAGGTGAAGCTCTCGACCGCCGCGCTCGCCGAGATGACGATCGCGGGCCTTCTCTGCTACGCGATCTTCGCCACGATCGCGTGGTCGGTGCTCAAGGCGAGCCGGCTCTCGATCCCGGCCTATATGCCATCCCTCATGTTTCCGCTCACCGGCGCGATGGGTCTGCCGGTCTGCTATTTCGCGTTCGGGAACGAGGGGCTCGCGCTCGCGCTCGTCTATTTCACGCTCGGGACGATCGGGACGTTCACGGTCGGTGCGGCGATCGCGGCGGGGCGCGTGACGCTCGGCTTCCTCGTGAAGCAGCCCGCGATCTACGCCGTCGCGTTCGCCGTGATCATGATCGAGACGGATGCGACGATGCCGACCTGGTTCGTCAACACGACGACGCTCCTCGGCGGCATCGTGATCCCGGCGCAGCTCATCGCGCTCGGCGTCTCGCTCGCGGCACTCCGCGTCGCGAGCCTCCGCCGCTCGGTCGCGCTGTCGCTGCTCCGGCTCAGCATGGGCTTCGCCGTCGGCTGGGCGATCGGGGAAGCGCTCGCGCTCTCGGCGCTCCCCCGCGCCATCGTCCTGTTGCAGAGCGCGATGCCGGTCGCGATCTCGAACTATCTGTTCGCCCAGCTCTACAACTGCGAGCCGGTCGAGGTCGCCGGCATGGTGCTGATCTCGACCACGATCTCGTTCTTCATGCTGCCGTTTCTCCTGATCATGGTCCTCTGACCGCGATCAGTGCATCACCGAGCCGCCGTCGACGACGATGGTCTGGCCGGTCATGAAATCGCTGTCCTTCGAGCACAGGAACAGCATGGCGCCGATCAGGTCCTCGGGCACCTCCTCGCGCTTGAAGGCGCGGGTTCCGATATTGCCGACCTTGGCGGTCGCCCATTCGGCGCTCTTCGCGACCGCCTCGCTCGCGGTGAGGCCGGGGGCGAGCGCGTTGACGCAGATATTGTGGTCGCCGACCTCGCGGGCGAGCGCGCGCGTCATCGCGACGATCGCACCCTTCGAGGTCACGTAATGGAGGAGCATCGGCGTTCCCTTGAACACCGTGCCCGAGGCGATGTTGATGATCTTGCCGTATTTGTTCTTCTGCATCGCGGGCACGGCCGCCTTGGCGCACTGCCAGGAGCCGCGGATGTTGACGCGCATGACGCGGTCCCACTCCTCCTCGGGGATGTCCATGAAGCCCCTCATGGAGAGCGCGCCGAACAGCGCCGCGTTGTTCACCAGGATGTCGAGCTTGCCATAGGTCTGGACCGCCTTCGCCACCATCGCGGCGCAGTCGGCATCGCTCGTCACGTCGGCCTTGAGCCCGACCGCCTCGCCGCCCGCCTGCTTGATGACGCCGACCACCGCGGCGGTGTCGAGGACATCGGTCGCGACGATCTTCGCGCCCTCCGCCGCGAGCGACTTTGCATAGGTTGCCCCGATCCCCTGCGCCGCCCCTGTCACGATCGCGACCCGTCCGTCGAGCCTCGCCATGGTCCGTCTCCCTCTGTTATCACCGGGCCGCGTGTGCGGCTTTTCCATCCCGACATATCGCGCTTTCGTCGCGTCGGCAAATCAAACCGCGGCTAACATGCTCCAAGCCGAGGGATACCGGGGAGAGGCGCGATGGGCGGACGCTATGCGAAATACGCGATCATCTGGGCGCTCCTCCTTCTCACCGTCTATCTCGGCGACCGGCTGATCCGCGACGTCTGGCTCACCGCGAACGAGCCACGCGCCATCACCGCCCGCGGCGCGCTCGCCGAGTTCGAGCAGACGGCGGTCGCACTGTTCCAGGAGGCATCGCCATCGGTCGTCTATCTCTTCACCGAGGGGGCGAACGGCGCCGGTGGCGCGGGCTCGGGCTTCGTCTGGGATCGCGTCGGCCACGTCGTCACCAATTTCCACGTCGTCGAGGACGCGCGACAAATTGCAGTCCGCCTCGACGACGGCGAGGCGGTCCGCGCCCGGCTCGTCGGCGTCGCGCCCGACTTCGACCTCGCGGTCGTGCGGCTCGACGAGAACCGTGCCAATCTGAAACCGATCCCCGTCGGCACCTCGGCCGATCTCAAGGTCGGCCAGGCGGTCTATGCGATCGGCAACCCGTTCGGGCTCAGCCGCACACTGACCACCGGCATCATCAGCGCGCTCAACCGCCGCCTGCCGACGGCGCGCAGCCGCGAGGTCTCGGGCGTGATCCAGACCGACGCGGCGATCAACCCGGGCAACTCGGGCGGGCCGCTGCTCGATTCGGCCGGCCGCCTGATCGGCGTCAACACCGCCATCCTGAGCGAGTCGGGATCGTCGGCCGGCATCGGGTTCGCGGTGCCGGTCGATGTCGTGAACGAGGTCGTGCCGCGGCTGATCCGCGACGGCCGCGTGCCCCGGCCGGGCATCGGGATCAGCGTGGTCGACGAGGAGACCGCGGCGCGCTCGAGTGTCGCGGGGCTCGTGATCGCCGAGGTCCAGCCCGGCTCCGCGGCCGCGCGCGCGGGCCTTCGCGGCATCGATCGTCCGTCCCGCCGGATCGGCGACGTCATCACCCATGTCGACGGGAAACCGGTCCGCACCATCGCCGAGTTCGCCCATGCGCTCGGCATCGTCGGCATCGGCAAGGAGGCGACGCTCACCGTCCGCCGCGGCGGGGAAACACTCTCGGTCAAGGTGACGGTCGTCGATATCGGCTAGGCCGGCGCGCGCCGGTCCGCACCCGACGGTCCTAGTCGAGGCCGAGGAACTTGTTCGAGAACTCGGGATCGCCGAGGAGCTGCTGCTTCGAGCCGGCGAGCACGGTGCGGCCGTTCTCGATCACATAGGCGCGCTCGACGAACTCCATCGCGCGGTGAATGTTCTGCTCGACGAGGAGGAACGTCACGCCCTGGTCGGCGAGCCGGTTGAGGGCGGCCATCACCTCCTCGATGATGACCGGCGCGACGCCGAGAAAGGGTTCGTCGAGAAGGAGAAGCTGCGGGCTCGACATCAGCGCACGGCCGATGGCGACCATCTGCTGCTGGCCGCCCGAGAGCTCGTTGGCGTTCTGGTTCTGCTTCTCCCGGAGGATCGGGAACAGGTCGAAGATGCGGTCGAGATTCTCCGCCACCTTGCCGCGTGCGCTCCGCGGATAGGCGCCCATCTCGAGGTTCTCGCGCACCTTCATCTCGGGAAAGAGCTGGCGTCCTTCCGGCACGAGCGCGATGCCGGCTTCGACGTTCTGCACCGCTTCGCGGTTCGCGATTTCGGCGCTCTTGTAGCGGATGTGGCCGCCGGACGCCTTGTAGATGCCGAGGATGGCGCCGAGCGTCGTCGACTTGCCGGCGCCGTTGGCGCCGAGAAGCCCGACCCGCTCGCCCGCCTCGACGTCGAGGCTGACGTCCCAGATCGCCCTGAGCTCGCCGTGGTCGACCACGAGGTTCCGGATCTCGAGCATCACGCGTGCTCCTTCAGCGAGCCGCCGAAATAGGTCCGGAGCACGCGCTCGTCGGCCATCACCTCGCGGAGCGGCCCGTCGGCGATGACCGATCCCTGCTCGAGGACGACGAGCCGGTCGACCACTTGGGAGAGCGCCGAGATGATGTGCTCGACCCAGATGACGGTGACGCCGTATTTGTCGCGCATCTCGCGGATGTGATCGACGAAGGCGCGCACCTCGGCCGGCGTGAGGCCGGAGGCGACCTCGTCGACGAGAAGGAGCTTCGGCCGGCAGGCGAGCGCGCGGGCGAACTCGAGCGCCTTCCGCTGCTGCAGGTTGAGCGCGTCGGCGCGGTCGAAGAGGCGGGCCTCGAGGCCGGCGAAGCGGGCGAACTTGATGGCTTCGGCGAGCGCCGCATCGCGCGCGAGCCCGCCGTCGCCGCGGAACATCAACGGGATCGCGATGTTCTCCTGCACGGTGAGGTCGCTGAACGGGCGCGGGATCTGGTAGGTGCGGCCGATGCCGACATGGGAGACCGTGTCGCGCCGGAGCCCGTTGAGCAGGTGGCCGTCGAACCGGATCTCGCCCGCGACCGGCTCGTAGATCTTGGAGATCAGGTTGAACAGGGTCGTCTTGCCCGATCCGTTGGGGCCGATCAGGCCGAGGATCTCGCCCTCCTTGACCTCGAGCGTCACGTTGTTGACGGCGATGTTGCCGCCGAAGGCCATGGTGACGCCGTTGCAGGTGAGGATGGTCCGGTCGGGATCGATCGTGCGCCGCTCGATCGCGAGCGCCTCGCCGGCGGCGCCCACCGCCGGGCGCACGCCGAGGCGCTCGTGGTGCTCCTTGCCGAGCGCGCCGAGCCCGGGGGTGCCGCGAACGATGCGCGCGCGCAACAGCCCGCCCGGCATGTAGCGGCCGATCAGCAGCGTCACGATGCCGACGATCGTCGCCTGGAAGCCCGAGATCTGGACCAGCAGCATCTGCTGCATGGTGCCGAGGAGGATGGTTCCGATCAGCGCCCCCCACAGGAGCCCGGTGCCGCCGAGAAGCGCCATCGCGATCGGGATCAGCGCGACGTTGAGGCCGAACACGGTCGTCGGATCGATGTAGCGATAGGCCCACGGATAGCAGGCGCCGGCGAGCGCGGCGAAGGTGGCGCCGAGCGCCATGGTCTTGAGCTTGACCGGGAAGATGCGGATGCCGCAGATCTCGGCCGCCTGCTCGTCGTTCCGGATCGCCTTGAGCGCGAAGCCGAACTTGTTCCGCGCGAGCCAGATGGTGAGGAAGAACGCCGCGACGCAGACGGCGAGCGCGACGTAGTAGGAGAACACTTTGACGTCGACGCCCATCACGATCACGCCCTTGGGCGGCAGCGGAATGCCGTCGGTGCCCTTGGTGATGCCCTTGAGGTTGGCGGCCAAGAGGTCGAACAGCGGCAGGAGCGCGAGCGTCGCGAAGGCGAAGTAGTCGCCGCGCAGCCGGAACAGGGGATAGCTCAGGATCGCGCCGACGCCGGCGGTGAACAGCGCCGCGAACGCGAAGCAGACCACGACCGGGAGCTCGTTGATATAGCCGAGGCTGAAGACATAGGCGCCGATCCCGAAATAGATGTAGTGGCCGAGATTGACGTAGCCCGCCTCGCCGTGCAGCCAGTCCCAGCTCTGCGCCACGACATAGGCGATCAGCATCGTGAACACGAAGGTGAGGTAGTACGCGCCGAGGAACGGCGCGATGACCGCGATCGCGAATATCGCCGCGAGTGCGAGCTTCTCGGTCGCGCTGCCGGTCATTACTTCCGCACCGAGGCGAGGCCGCGCGGGAACACGACCAGGATCACGAGGAGGAGCACGATCGAGACCGCGGGCGCCCAGTCGGAGGCCCACAGGAAGCTCGTGAACACCTCGGCGAGACCGAGGAAGAGGCCGGCCAGGAGCGCGCCGACGAGATTGCCGATGCCGCCGAGGATGATGATCGTGAAGGCGCGCACCGTGAGATCGAACCCGCCATAGGGGTCGACCGGGAATTTGAGGCTCCACAGAACGCCCGCGATCGCCACGATGCCGCAGCCGACGGCGACCGTCTGGGCGTGGATCTGCTTGGAGCGGATGCCGCAAATGTTGGCGCCGAGCGGGCTCTGGGTCACCGCGCGGATCGCGCGGCCGAACCAGGTCTTCTTGAGGAAGAGGTGGAGGGCGATCGTGAACAGCGTGATGCCGCCCAGGATATAGAGCTCGGCGCGCTGGATGATCACCTCGCCGACGATGTAGGCGTGGAACTCGAGCGGGATGTTCTTCGGCGTCGGACCGGCGATCTCGGCGGCGAGATCGGAGATGATGAGGAGGAGACCGACGGTGACGAGCACGGTCCCGATCGTCGCCTCGAACGGATTGCGCTTCTTGAGCGGGTCGAGGAGATAGATGTGCATCAGGTAGCCGAAGACGAGGAACACCAGCACCAGCACGACCGCGATCAGCACGGGGTTCAGCTTGTAGACCGCGAAGATGATGCTGGCCGCGATGCCGCCGATAGCGAGCAGCGTGCCGTGCGCGAAGTTGAGGATCCGGACCACGCCATAGATGAGCGAGAGCCCGAAGGCGACGAGCGCGTAGAGCCCGCCGAGCAGCAGCCCGCTGATGACGAGCTGCGCGATGATGGCTGTCATTCTGATGCCGGAGTTGGCTGGAGGGGACCGGCGGGCGGGCCCGGGGGCCCGCCCGTCGTCGCGGCGGTTTCGGTTACTGCCAGGTCGGCGACGGCCACTTGATCGTGCCGGTCGCCTGGGCGGCCGGCGCGATGATCACCGGGGCGCCGTTCTGGATCTGGTGGGTGAAGGCCACGATCTTGGACAGGCCGCCGGCGTCGAACTCGAACTCGCCGCCCGGCCGCTTCCATTTCGCGCCCGGCGCGCGCAGCGCCGTCGCGATCGCCTCGCGGTCGAGCTTGCCCACCTTCTCGATCGCCTGGATCATCACGAAGTAGGAATCGAGCCGTCCGCCGGTCCACAGATAGTCGAACAGCTTGATCTCGGCCCGCTCGAGCACCTTGAGCGCGATGTCGCTGTAGGGGCCCTTGATGCCCTCGTGCCAGTAGAGCTCGCCCGTCACGCCCTCGAGGTTGATCTGCCGCGCGAGCGAGCCGGTCGCCATGATGTGATGGACATCCATCGCGGTGACGCGAAGCTGGCGCATCTGCTGGACCAGCGGCACAGACACCGCGTCGAAGGAGGAGATGTAGATGATGTCGGGCTTCGCCGCGCGGATCTTGAGGATGATGCCGGTGAAGTCGCGCGTGGTCGGCGCGAAGATCTCCTCGCCGACCGTCTTGATGCCCTGCTTCTCCGCGATCGGCTTGTGGATCTCGTAGACCGTCTTGGCGATCAGGTTGTCGTGGACGATCCAGAACACGGATTTGGGCTGCGGGTTCACGTTCTTCAGAGACTCGAAATAGTTCTGCGACCACGTATTGGCGTGGAAGGCGAGGCCGGTGATGTATTTGAAGCCCTGCTCGTAGACGCGCGGCGTCGCCACGTTCGACATCACCGACGGCGTCTTGTACTTCTCGAAGATCTGCGACACCGGGAAGCCGTGCGTCGACCAGTCGGGGCCGACGAAGAGATCGACGCGGTCGACGGTCGCCATCTTCTCGTAGAGGCTGACCGCGGTCGCGGGCACGCTCTGGTCGTCGTACATGACGAACTTGATCGGCACCTTCTTGCCGCCGCAGCCGCTGAGCGCGACGCCGCCGGCCATGCGGTTGAACTCCTCCTCGAAGATCTCGGTCATCTTCATCCAGCGGTCCGATAGCGTCGAGTTGGTGCCGGTCGCCGAGATCGTGGTGCCGAAGGTGATCGGGCCCGCGCACGGGTCGGTGCGCTGGGCCGAGGCCGGCGCGATCGCGCCGAGCAGGGCGGCCGCGCCGAGCGCGGCGGCGAAGAGCGTGGTTCTCATGATCGACGTCTCCCTCGTTCCATCCAGACGCGCATGGGGTCGATGACCGGGCGGGGCCGCACCGGGATTCATTTTATCTCCCCGCCAAGGTCGCGCGATCATAGTCGGAGGCCCATGGCGGATCAATGGCCGCCGCGCCCGGCGCTCAGCGCGACGGGCCGGCCTTGGCGATCGGCTGGACGAACTGGAGCTCGGTGTCCCAGGGGAAGAAGATCCAGGTGTCCTGGCTCACCTCGGTGATGAAGGTGTCGACCAGCGGCCGGCCGGCGGGCTTCGCGTAGACGGTCGCGAAATGGGCGCCGGGCAGGATGTCGCGCACGAGCCGCGCCGTCCGCCCGGTATCGACCAGGTCGTCGATGATGAGGATGCGCTCGTGGTCGATCGAAGGCCGCTTGAGGAGCGTGAGCCCGCCCTGGTCCTGGTGGTCGTAGCTCTGGATGCAGATCGTATCGATGATGCGGACCTCGAGCTCGCGCGCGACGATCGCGGCCGGGACGAGGCCGCCGCGGGTGATCGCGACGATGCCGGACCACGGCGCGAGATCGGCGAGCCGCCAGGCGAGCGCGCGGGCGTCGCGGTGGAGCTGGTCCCAGGACACGGGAAAGCCCTTCTGGTAGGCGGGCTGGGCGGCGGGCTGGTGGGCGGGTGCGGCGTCGGTCATCGGCGTCTCCCGGTGGCGCGGGCGGATTAAAGCCCGCGCGGCCACGGCCGGCAACGGCCGCTCGCCAACACCGTGGAAATCGACTAGGACGGGGCCACCGCAACCATCCGGGACCGCGACCCCATGGCCGTCGGCGGCGCACCGGCCGCGCTCCTCGCGCTCGACGGCATCACCAAGCGCTATGGCGGGGTGCTCGCCAACGACGACGTGTCGCTCGCCGTCGCGCCCGGCACGGTGCACGCCCTCCTCGGCGAGAACGGGGCGGGCAAGTCGACGCTCGTCAAGATCGTCTACGGCCTGGTCGCGCCCGATGCCGGGCGCATCGCGATCGACGGCCGGCCGGTCGCGATCGCCTCGCCGCGCGCGGCCCGGCGCCTCGGCATCGGCATGGTGTTCCAGCATTTCAACCTGTTCGAGGCGCTCAACGTCGCCGAGAACGTGGCGCTCGGGCTCGAGCCCGCCGAGGCGCGCCGCCTCGTCCCCCGCATCGCCGAGACCGCCGAGCGCTACGGGCTCGCCGTCGACCCGACGCGGCCGGTGCACGCGCTCTCGGTCGGCGAGCGCCAGCGGGTCGAGATCCTCCGCTGCCTTCTCCAGGACGCGCGGCTTCTGATGCTCGACGAGCCGACCTCGGTGCTGACGCCGCAGGAATCCGAACGCCTGTTCGCCGTCGTGCGCCGGCTCGCCGACGAGGGGCGGAGCGTCCTCTTCATAAGCCACAAGCTCGACGAGATCCGTGCCCATTGCGGCATCGCGACGGTGCTCCGCGCCGGCCGCGTCGTCGCGAGCTGCGATCCGCGCGCCGAGACGGCCGGGCATCTCGCCGAGCTGATGGTGGGCCGCCGCCTCGCCGCGCCGCACGCGCGGCC
>VGEU01000106.1 GCA_016869145.1 Alphaproteobacteria bacterium
CTCCGCGCGATCCGACCCGGCCCGTGCCGCCTCGAGCGCCGCCCGCCGCTCGGCCACCTCGGCGCGGAGCGCGACGACGGCCTCGTCATCGGTCGCGACGGCGCGGAGCCGCGCCTCCTCGGCGCGGAGTGCCTCGGCCCTGTCGTCGAGCTTGCGGCGACGATTGTCCGTTTCCTCGATCCGACGCCGGAGCGAGGCGGCGCGCGCCTCGTCGGCGGCGACGGCGCGGGTCAGCGCCGACAGCGTGCGCTCGCGCTCGCCGACCTCGGTCTTGATCCGCGCCAGCTCATCGGCGCGCGAGGAGCGCTCGGCGATCTCGTCGCTGTCCGCGGCGGAGAGCCGGTCGCGCTCGTCCTCGAGCGCGCCGGAGGCGGCGAGCGCATCGCGCCGCAGCGTCTCCTCGCGGGAGAGGTCGACCCCATTCTGCTCGAACCGACGCGCGATCTCGGCGCGCGCGGCATCGACCCGGCGCTCCTCGCCGTCGAGCTGGTCGCGCGCGACCATCAGGCGCTGCAGCGCGGCCGCGGCATCGGCATCGGCGCGACGGAGATCGGGCACGACCGCCGCCTCGTCGGCCTGGCGCGCGGAAAGGCGCGCGACGGTCTGGGTCGTCTCGGTGAGCCGCGCGAGCGCCTCGGCGAGGCGTTCGGCCGCCTCGTTCCGCGCCGCGCCGATCTCGGTCCACTCGATGTGGAGGAGGAGCGCCTCGGCGCGCCGGATGTGGTCGCTGAGGTTCCGATAGCGTGTTGCCTGACGGGCCTGGCGCTTGAGGCCCCGGAGCTGCTCCTCGAGATTGACGACGACATCCTCGAGCCGCGACAGATTGGTTTCGGCCGCACGCAGCTTGAGCTCGGCCTCATGGCGGCGCGAGTGGAGACCGGTGATGCCGGCGGCTTCCTCGAGGAGGTGTCGGCGCTGGGTCGGCTTGGCGCTGATGAAGTCGCTGATGTGTCCCTGCGACACGAGCGCCGCCGATCGCGCGCCCGAGGCGAGATCGGCGAACAGGAGCTGCACGTCGCGCGCGCGCACCTCGCGGCCGTTGATGCGATAGGCCGAACCCTCGCCGCGCTCGATGCGGCGGATCACCTCGATCGTCTCGGTCTCGTTGAAGGGCGCGGGCGCCGCGCGATCGCGGTTGTCGAGGACGAGCGAAACTTCGGCGATGTTGCGCGCCGGACGTTCCGTCGTGCCGCTGAAGATGATGTCGTCCATTTCCCCGCCGCGGAGCGAGCGCGCCGAGGTTTCGCCCATCACCCAGCGCAGCGCCTCGACCAGGTTCGACTTGCCGCATCCGTTCGGGCCGACGATCCCGGTGAGCCCGGGATGAACCACGAACTCCGTCGGGTCGACGAAGGACTTGAAGCCGGTCAGTCGGAGACGCGTGAAATGCACAGGATTGCCTCTCTTGTTCGTCCGCCTCGGTTCACGTGCGCGGCAGCACCGCCTCGATCGCCCGCTTGAGCGCGTCGTAGTCGTGCCCGCCGGCGACCACCTTGCCGTTGATGACGAGCGTCGGGGTGGAGCTGACACGGAATGTCCGCTCGCCGCCCAGCCGCTGCTGCAGGATGGCATTGAGCCGGGTCTCGTCCTTGAAGCAGGCCTCGACCGCGGCCTCGTTGAGATTGCCGAATTTCGCGACCTGCATCAGGGCCTGGACCGGCTTATCGGAGCGCGCCCAACTCGACTGGCTGCCGAACAGGACGTCGAGGAAGCCGAAATAGCGGTCACGCTCGGCACAGCGCGCGACCAGCGCGGCGGTGAGCGCGAGCCGGTCGAGCGGGAAGTCGCGGAACACGTAGCGCGCCTTGCCGCTGTCGACGAACTCCTGCTTGATCCGCGGCAGGGTCGAGGCGTGAAACTGGGCACAGAAGGGGCAGGTCAGCGAGGCGTATTCGATGATCGTCACCGGTGCGTCCGCCTTGCCGATGACGTGATCGTCGGCGGTGACCTGGGTGGCGTCCGGCACCTCGACCGGCTGGCCGCGGCCGTCTTGTGCCAGCGCAGGCGCGAGCGCGGTCGGGCCGCCGAACAGGGCGATCGTGGCCGCAAGCCCGAGAAGGTCGCGCTTTCCGAACGATATCTTCGACATTCCTGTCTCCTACCTACTAGATATAGCGGATGGGTCCGCGCAGCGTCCACATCGGCCGAGGTGCTCGAATCATCGCTCGAATCAACGGGATCGGCCGGTCTTCCACACCCGATTCGGGCTCGGTTCCGTTCATGGGCGGCGCGCCAGGACGCGGCGGCCGAGCGCCTCGAGCGCAGCGCGGAGGCCCGGGTCCGCGATGCCGTCGAGCCGCCGGGCGAGCACCTCAGCCTCGCTCTCGCCGAGCTCGGGCGCTGCGCTGCGAACCGGGCGGTCGGGCAGCGCGCTTTGGCGGATCGCGAGCCCGGTCACGGCGGCATAGCCGAAGAACCGGTTGATCCGTTCCAGGACGACCGGGGTCGAATGCTGGAGGGTCGGCGCGAAGCCGCCGGCGCACCGAACATGAAGCGTCGCCCCATCCTCGCGCCGGCGCGGGTGCACGAGGCGTTCGGGCAGGGTCTCGGCGGCGAACTCCGGCCCGACGATGGCCGCCCAGCGCAGGACCAGCTCCGCCTCGAGGAAGCCGCGGCGGCGGACCGCGCTGCTGGTGATCCGAGGCAGGGTTGACGCCAGGCTGCGGAGGCCCTGGCCGCGTCGTTCGTCCGCCGTCATGCGCACATCCGCCGGTCTCGACTCGTCATCCATGGTATTTAGGGTCGGCGACGGGAACAACGATGGCAAGACGCGCGCGAGCCGCATCGGGCATCCCCTCACGCGAGCGTGATCCCGCGTCCGATCGCCTCGTCGCCCCGCTTCTCGCCTGGTACGACCGCCATCGTCGCGTGCTGCCTTGGCGTGCGCGCCCCGGCGAGCGGCCCGATCCTTATCGCGTATGGCTGAGCGAGATCATGCTGCAGCAGACGACGGTGGCGACGGTCGGCCCCTATTACGAGGCCTTTCTGGCGCGCTGGCCGACGGTCGAGGCGCTGGCCGCCGCCGGCCTCGATGCCGTCCTTCATGGCTGGCAGGGGCTCGGCTACTACGCGCGGGCGCGCAATCTGCATCGTTGCGCGCAGGCGATCGTCGCCCTTCACGGCGGGCGATTTCCCGACGACGAGGCGACGCTCCGGACGCTCCCGGGTGTCGGTCGCTATACCGCGGCGGCGATCGCGGCGATCGCCTTCGACCGCGCGGCGACCGTGGTCGACGGCAATGTCGAGCGCGTCATCGCCCGGCTTCGCGCCGTCGAGACTCCGTTGCCGGCGGCGAAGCCGATCCTCCACGATCTCGCGGCGGCGCTCACCCCGGCCGCGCGTCCCGGCGACTTCGCCCAGGCGATGATGGACCTCGGCGCGACGGTGTGCACGGTGCGGAACCCGCGTTGCGCGCTCTGTCCGTGGCATGATGCGTGTCGCGGCCGGACCGCCGGGATCGCCGAGGAACTGCCGCGCCGGACGGAGAAGGGCGAACGACCGCAGCGTTACGGCATCGCGTTCTGGACCATCCGCGCCGACGGCGCCGTGCTCCTCCGCCGTCGTCCCGAGAGCGGGCTCCTCGGCGCAATGACCGAAGTGCCATCGACCACGTGGCGCGAGGGCCGCTGGACGGATGCGGAGGCCTTGCGCGAGGCGCCTTGTGCTGCGGACTGGCGGCCGCTCAAGGGCGTCGTCCGCCACGTCTTCACCCATTTCGCGCTCGAGCTCCGCGTCCTCGTCGCGAATGTGCGCTCGGTGCGGCGGGGCGCCGGGTTCTGGTGCCCGATCGATCGCCTCGGCGACCATGCGCTGCCGACGGTGATGAAGAAGGTCATCCGGCACGCGCTCGTGGAAGGGGCGAGCGGGCAGCGCGCGGCGACGCCGCTCCTCGACGACGCCTAGAAGTTAGTCGCCTTCGCTCCGGGAACTCGGTCGCCTTCGCTCCGGGAACTCAGTCGCCTTCGCTCCGGGAACTCAGTCGCCTTCGCTCCGGATGCGGGCGCGGAGCGCGTCGATCGGTTCGGATTTGCCCTTGGTCTCGTAGTGCCAGAACGTCCAGCCGTTGCAGGCCGGAGCGCCCTGAACGTGGGCACCGATCCGGTGGATCGAGCCGCGCGCGCCGGCGACCTCGATCGAGCCGTCGGCGCGGATGCGCGCCTTGAAACGCCGGCGCTCGTCGAACAGCGTGTCGCCGGCACGCAGGAGCCCGCGCTCGATCACGGTGCCGAACGGAATGCGCGGCTCGAGGCGTTTCGACGGCGTCGTGTAGAGCGTCGGATCGCGCGGCGGCGGGATCGCGGCGATCCGCTCCGCGGCGAGCGCGGCATAGTCGGCATCGCGCTCGATGCCGATCCAGTCTCGGCCCATGCGGCGCGCGACGGCGCCGGTCGTGCCGCTGCCGAAGAAGGGATCGAGGACGAGATCGCCGACCGCGGAGGAGGCGAGGAGCACGCGGTAGAGAAGCGCCTCCGGCTTCTGCGTCGGGTGCGCCTTGCGACCATCGCGGCGGAGCCGCTCGGGTCCGGTGCAGAGCGGGATCAGCCAGTCGCTCCGCATCTGGACGTCGTCGTTGAACGCCTTCATCGCGTCGTAATTGAAGGTGTAGCGCTTCCGGTCCTTGTCCTTCGCGCACCAGATCAGGGTTTCATGCGCGTTGGTAAAGCGCTTGCCGCGGAAGTTCGGCATCGGGTTCGACTTGCGCCAGACGATGTCGTTCAGAACCCAAAACCCGAGATCCTGAAGGATGGCGCCGACGCGGAAGATGTTGTGGTAGCTGCCGATCACCCACAGCGTGCCGTCATCGGCGAGGACGCGACGGGCGGCGGCAAGCCAGGCGCGCGTGAAACGGTCATACTCGGCGAAGTCGTCGAACTGGTCCCAGGCCTCCTCGACGCCATCGACGCGGGTGTTGTTCGGCCGATGCAGCTCGCCCGCTAGCTGCAGGTTGTAGGGCGGATCGGCGAAGATCAGGTCGACGGACCCCTCCGGCAAGCGGTCCATCTCCTCGATGCAATCGCCGACGACGACCGTGTTGCGCGGCAGGGCGGATGGCTTCCTCACCGGGAGACCTTGGTCGGCCGTCCCGACCGAGGTCAAGAAAAATAAGGTGAATCAAAGACTTATTCAATATGTGGGAGTCGCCTCGGGGGCTGGACTCAACATCTTGTTGATGGGCGCGAAGCTCCTCCGGTGGTGCGCGCTCACCCCGTGCGCGGCGAGGCCGGCGCGGTGGCCGGGGGTGCCATAGCCCGCATTGGTGTCCCAGCCATAGCCCGGATAGCGCCGCGCGAGCCGCGCCATCAGTCGGTCGCGCGTCACCTTGGCGGCGATCGAGGCGGCGGCGATCGAGAGCGACAAGCGGTCGCCGCCGACAATGGTGCGCACCCGACAGGGGAGCGGCGGCGCCCGGTTGCCGTCGACGAGGACGACCGCCGGCATCGTGCCGAGGGCGGCGAGCGCGCGGCGCATCGCGAGAAACGTCGCGCCGAGGATGTTGTGCTGGTCGATCTCGGCATTGCTCGCCGCGCCGAGCCCGATCGCGGCACAGTCGGCGAGGAGCGCGAGGATACGGGCGCGCTCGGCGGCCGCGAGGCGCTTCGAATCGTCGATCCGCGCGCGGAGATCGGGTGGGAGCCGGCGCCGGTCGAGGACCACGGCCGCCGCCACGACCGGGCCGGCCCACGGGCCGCGGCCGACCTCGTCGATGCCGGCGACAATGCCGTGCGCGGCGTCTTCAAGCGAGAAGTCGGGCATGGCGACAAGGCTAGCATGGGCCACCACGACTCACGTGCGTCAGAACGCGTGCGTCAGAAAAGGTCGAGCTGATCGCCGGCGCGCTTGGGCGGCTTGAACCGGGTGGTGTCGAGCCGGAAGCGCTCGCGGTCGAAACCATGGCGCATCGAAGCGCGCGCGAAGCGGTCGGCGATGAGATCGGCATAGGGACCCTCGCCGCGCATGCGCGCACCGAACGCCGCCTCGTAGAGCTTGCCACCGCGCATCAAGCGCATCAGGGCGAGCACGCGGCGTGCACGGAGCGGTGCGTGCGCGTCGAGCCATTCCTCGAACAGCGCCTTGATCTCGAGCGGAAGCCGAAGCAGCACATAGCTCGCCGACCGTGCTCCGGCTGTCGCGGCCGCCTCGAGGATCGCCTCGATCTCCGGGTCGTTGAGCGCAGGAATGACCGGCGCCACCAGGACCCCGGTCGGGATCCCCGCGGCCGCGAGCGCGCGGACCGTCTCGAGCCGGCGGCCCGGCGTCGCCGCGCGCGGCTCCATCCGCCGCGCGAGGTCGCGATCGAGCGTCGTGACCGAGACGAAGACCTGCGCGAGACCGTCCGCCGCCATCGTCGCAAGGATATCGATGTCGCGCTGGACGAGCGCCGACTTGGTGACGATACCGACCGGATGGCGAAAGGCGGCGAGCACCTCGAGGATCGATCGGGTGATCGCGAGCCGGCGCTCGATCGGCTGATAGGGGTCCGTGTTGGTCCCGAGCGCGATGAGCGCCGGACGGTAGCGCGGCTGGCGAAGCTCCGCCTCAAGGAGCCGCGCGGCGTCGGGCTTGTAATGGAGACGGCTCTCGAAATCGAGCCCCGGCGACAGGCCGAGGAAGGCGTGGGTCGGCCGGGCGAAACAGTACATGCAGCCATGCTCGCAGCCGCGATAGGGATTGATCGACCGGTCGAAGGGAACATCCGGTGACTGGTTGCGCGCGATGATGGTTCGGGTCGCATCCACCGTGAGCGTGGTCGCGATCGGTGTGACCTCGTCCGGCGTCCAGCCGTCGTCGAAGGCCTCCGTCGCATAGGGCTCGAACCGGCCCGCCCGGTTGGTCACCGCGCCGCGGCCCTTACGCACGGCGGGGCGGAGGGCGGGGCGGTTGGCGGGGTCGGGCGATCGCCTGGTGTCGTCGGTCGAGGGCATGCGACGACCATGCCTGAACGATGAGAACATTTCAAGAACAAACAGTGGCGGCGATGACCCGGGCCAGGCCCTTAATTCGGACTCAATCCGACGCGATCGTCGGCCCGGATGGTGAACAATGGCGGGAGCGTCCGATGCACCGGATCCTTGTACTCTGCGCGTCCCTCCTCGTCCTGTCGGGGTGCGGCCTCGTCGCCGCGCCGTGCCGGATAGCCTCGGCCGGGCTGAAGATCGTGCCGATGGTCGGCCACGTCGCGGCGGCGCCGACGGATGCCTGCGCGGGGATCATCGACCCCGATTGATCGGCCGGGGCGTTGCGGGGCGGCTGCCGGTCTGAAATCGTGCAGCGGTGGCCGATCAGCCGGAAATCGCCGTCGTCATACCGACACTCGACTGCGCCGCGGCGCTCGCGGCGACGCTTGCGCATCTCGCCGCGACGGACGACGGCGTGGTCGGCGGGGTCGTCGTCGCCGACGGCGGCTCGCGTGATGGAACGGTCGCCGTCGCGCGCATGGCGGGCGCACAGGTGATCGAGGCGGTGCGAGGGCGCGGCAGCCAGCTCCGCGCCGGAGCCGAGGCGGCGCGCGGGGACTGGTTCCTCTTTCTCCACGCCGATACCCGTCCGGCGCCGGGCTGGCCCGCGGCGGTGCGCGGCTTCGTCGCGCATGTCGATCCCCTCGCGTCCGCCGCGGCCTTCCGGTTCCGGCTCGACGACGACCGGCCGGCGGCGCGGCGGCTCGAGACGATGGTGCGCTGGCGCTCTCGCGTGCTCGCACTCCCCTATGGCGACCAGGGCCTTCTGATCCATCGCGCGCTCTATGAGCGGATCGGAGGGTACAGGCCACTCCCGCTCATGGAGGATGTCGATATCATCCGCCGCCTCGGCCGCCGGCGGCTGGTGCTGCTCGCGGTCGATGCCGTGACCTCGGCCGAACGCTATCGCCGCGACGGCTATCTCTGCCGGTCGCTCCGCAACCTCGCCTGCCTCGGTCTTTACTTTCTCGGCGTGCCGCCCCGGCTGATCGCCCGGCTCTACGCATGAGGCGGATGCGCCGACACCTCGTCGTCTTCGTCCGCCTGCCTGTCCTCGGTGCGGTCAAGCGTCGGCTCGCCCGCGACATCGGCGCGGTCGCGGCGGTCGGGTTCTACCGGCGGACGACGGCCTCGGTCGTGGCGCGTCTCGCGCGTGACCGCCGCTGGTCGACCGTTCTCGCGGTGACGCCCGATCGCGCGGTCACCGCGGCGCCGCCCGCCTGGCGCGGTTGCCGGCGCGAGCGCCAAGGGCCGGGTGATCTCGGTCGCCGCATGGCGCGCGCGCTCCGTCGCCACGCGCCCGATCCGGTCGTGGTCGTCGGCAGCGACATTCCCGGCATCACCGCCCGCCATGTCGCGACGGCATTTCGCGCGCTCGGCCACGCCGAGCTGGTCATCGGCCCGGCGGAAGACGGCGGCTACTGGCTGATCGGGAGCCGCGACGGACGACGGCTGTTCCGGCCGTTCGCGGGCGTCCGCTGGTCCGGACCGCATGCGCTCGCGGATACAGTCGCGTCGCTTCGCGGGCGGCGTATCGCGATCGTGGCACGCCTCGCCGATGTCGACGACGGCGCCGACTTTGAAGCGGCGCGGAAGCGACCGATCAGGCCTTGCGGTGCTCGTTGAGCCGGGGCATCAGCTCGACGAAGTTGCACGGCCGGAACCGCGCATCGAGCTGGTGGCGGAGAATGTCGTCCCAGCCGTCGCGGCAGGCGCCCGGCGAGCCGGGCAGCGCGAAAAGATAGGTGCCGCCCGCAACGCCCGCGGTCGCGCGCGACTGGATGGTCGATGCGCCGATCTTCTGGTAGCTCAGCATCCGGAACAGCTCGCCGAAACCCGCGATCTCCTTCTCGTAGATCGACTGGAAGGCTTCCGGGGTCACATCGCGCCCCGTCACGCCGGTGCCGCCGGTCGAGATCACGACATCGACGGCCGGATCGGCGATCCAGGCGCGGAGCTGCGCGACGATCGCGGCCCGATCATCCTTGACGATGGTCTTCGCGACCACGCGGTGGCCGGCACCCGTGATGCGCTCGACCAGCGTCTGGCCCGACCGGTCGTCGGCCTCGGTGCGGGTGTCGGAGACCGTCAGCACCGCGATGTGGACGGGGATGAACGGGCGCGTCTCGTCAATTCCGGGCATGGCGTCTCGCCGCTTTGATCTCCGGAGAGGAGTAGAGCGGGGATTCGCCGGCGGCAAGTGCGTCAAGCGAGGGCGTCGGCTGGCCGAGCCGCATCTGATAGATCCAGTAATTCGCCAGAACGCGCTGGACGAACACCCGCGTCTCGCGGATCGGGATCGATTCGACGAACAGGAGGGGATCGTCGGTCGCCCCGGGACCGTTGCGCCACTTCGCGAGATTGCCCGGCCCGCCGTTATAGGCGGCGGCGAGCATGATCAAATTGCCCTGGACCGCCTCGTGATCGAGGAGGTAGCGGAGATAGCGCTGGCCGAGCTCGACGTTGAGGATCGGGTCGTAGACCGCCTCCCGCGCGCGTCCGTCGAGCTCGCCGGCGCCGATATAGGCGGCGGTCGCCGGCATGATCTGCATCAGGCCCTGCGCACCGGCGCGGCTGACGGCGTTGATCTCGAAAGCCGACTCCTGGCGCATGAACGCATAGACGAGCGCCCGGTCGACGACGAAGCCGCGCGCCGGCTCCCAGCCCGGGATCGGGTAGAGGGCGGCATCGTGCTGGACGTTCCGGCCGGCGAGCATGCCGGCGGCGCGGAGCGCGAGCGGCGCGAGGCGCGCCTCGTCGGCGAGCGCGAGGACGAGGAGGGGATCGGTCAGCTCCTTGCGGCCGGCGACCCCGCGGAACTCGAGATCGGCGCGCTCGACGGCGCCGATCTCGAGGAGGGCGAAGGCCCGGCGCACCGCAGGCGTCCGCTTGAGGTTGCGGAGCTTCGCCTCGTCGATCGCGGGCACGTCCCAGGTGAACGGCGGTTCGATCCCGAGGATGCGATGCGCGATCAGGCCATAAAACGTGTACGGGTGCTCGCTCGCGACATAGAGCCAGCGTTTCACATTCTCGGGCCGACGCGCATCGATATTGGCGCGCGCCGCCCAGAACGCGGCGGCCGACCGCATCGCATCGCCGATGCCGGGAACCTCCGCCAGGGTCTCGAAGTGCCGGCGCGCCGCATCGTAGCGCTCGAGGCGGAAGGCGGCGAGGCCGGCCGACCAGAGCGCCGCCGGCGCATTGCCGGCCGACCGCTTCGCCGCCTTGTCGGCGAGCGCGGCCGCCTTGGCATTATTGCCGCGCCGGATCAGATCGGCCGCGATACCACCGAGCTCGATGTCGATCGCCGCCTGGTCGAGCTTTCTTTGGACGTGGCGATGCGAGAGATAGCGGACCGCCTCGTCGTGCTTGCCGGCCTTGACGAGCGCGGCGACAGCCTCGCGGATGCGGGCGGTCTCGGCCTTGGCGGCCGCCCCGGCGGATTCGACGCGGCGGGCGGGTCCGCTGCCGGGCTCCCAGCTCCCCGCGACGGCGCTGTAGGTCGGCTCCGGCAGGTCCGGTCGGTCGGTGGGGGCGCGGGCGACGGCGAGCCGATGGATCGCCCGTGCGTCGGGATGATCGTGGTGCAGGCGGAGCCAGGATTCGAGTTCGGCAAAGGCCGCCGTCCGGGCGGGATGCAGGAGCCGCTGGGCGAGGACGTGGCCCATCAAGAGCCGGTCCTGCAGGCGGGCGATCTCACGGTCGGCGGTCGGCCAGTCCGCGGCGGCCTGGGCGCGGAGGATGCGACGATAGCGCTCCGCGTCGCCCGCCCCGACCACCGGCTTGCCGCTGCGGACGCGGTTGCCGAGGATCTCGCCGTCCGGCAGCCTGGCCGTTTCGATCGGTTGTTTCTGTGCATCGGCGTAGGCGGGCGCCACCAGCGTCGCCGCGGCGATGCCGATCGCGCAGGAGACGGCCGCGCCCCTGAGGAACATGCGACCGCCATGATGCCCTCGTGCAGCCATAGCGCCCCCTCATTCTGACGATGCCGGTCGATTTTTTTGACGAAGGCGGTGACCGGCTACCCGGCCGCTATAGCCGACGGGGGAGGGGTCGGCAAGCAACGAATCCTTAACCTTTTGGACCCGGCGGCCCGCCGCGCGGCCCGCTCAACCGGCCTCGAGGTGGCGCCGAATGGCCAGGAGATCGAGCCAGGTTTCCCGCTTTTGTGCTGGAGAACGAAGGAGATAGGCCGGATGGAAGATGGCGCGCACCGGGATCAAACGGCCTCCGCCGGGGGGCCGATACTCGAGCCAGCGACCGCGTAGCCGCATGATCCCCTGACCGGTCTCGAGCACCGCCTTGGCCGCCGTACCCCCCACCATCACCAGGAGCGCCGGATCGACGAGCTCGATATGGCGGACCAGGAACGGCAGGCAGGCCGCGATCTCGGCGTTGGTCGGGTTGCGGTTGCCCGGCGGTCGCCACGGCAGGACGTTGGTGATGTAGGCCGTGGTGCGGTCGAGCCCGATCGAGGCCAGCATCCGGTCGAGGAGGCGGCCGGCCGGGCCGACGAACGGGACGCCCTGCCGGTCCTCCTCGCCGCCCGGCGCCTCGCCGATGAACATCACCCGGGCCGCCGGATTGCCGTCGGCGAACACCAGCTTGGTTGCGGTCGCCTTGAGCGGGCAGCCGTCGAAGTCGGCGAGTGCGGCGCGGAGCGACGCGAGGTCCGCCGCGGTCCGCGCGAGCTCGCGCGCGGCGGCGGCGCTGTCGCTGTTCGAGCGGAGGAG
>VGEU01000107.1 GCA_016869145.1 Alphaproteobacteria bacterium
CGAGCGCGGGCGCGGTGCCCGCGGCGAGGCCGAGGGCGAGCGTGCGCCGGCGGGTGATCGATGGACCTGTCATGACCCGCCTCCCGCGCCGGTCTCGTCCTCGCGCCAGGCCGGCGCGACGAGGCGACGCTTGCCGTCGGCGGATTTCCGGATGCCCGGCTCGTCGAGCGCGATCCGGTCCCACAGCTTGCAGGTCACCTGGGCGTGCTTCTGGTCGAGCGCCTCGCAATAGTTGGTGTACTCGCACACGCGCACCGCATCGCCGCGGCCGCGGCGCACCTTCACGAACCAGTCCGGATCGGCGAGGCTTTGGCGCGCGAAGCCGACGACGTCGGCGGTGCCGTCGGCGAGGACGCCTTCGGCCTGGGCGAAGCCGTGCATTCCACCGGTGACGACGACCGGTGTCGCGAGGCCGGCGGCGCGGATCGCGGCGCGGATGCGACGCGCCGCCGGGACGTTGCGCCCGAACGGCCCCGTCGCGTCGGAGATGTATTGCGGCATGCACTCGTAGCCGCTCGGCCCGGTATAGGGATAGGCCGCCTCGCCGACGCCCGGCACTTTCGCGTCCTCGAACTTGCCGCCGCGCGACAGCGACAGGAAGTCCATGCCCGCGCGCGCGAACGCGACGCCGAAGGCGACCGCGTCCTCGACCGTCGCGCCACCGTCGATGCAGTCCTCGCTGAGGTAGCGGCAGCCGACCGCGAAGCGCGCGCCGACCGCCCTCCGCACGCGCGCATAGACCTCGAGCGGGAGCCGCACCCGGTTCTCGCGCGCGCCGCCATAGCCGTCGTCACGATCGTTCAGCGCCGACAGGAACGACGCCATGGTGTAGGCATGCGCATAATGGAGCTCGACCCCGTCGAACCCCGCCGCCTCGGCGTTGCGCGCCGCGGTCGCGAAGAGATCGGGGAGCACGCGCGGCAGATCGCGGACATGGGCGAGATGGGTGTCCGTCACCCGCTCGCGATGCCCCTTGCGCAGCGCCTCGATCTCGCGCGGCGCGAGCACGACCTCGAGCGCGGCCGGATCGAGCGCGGCGAGACGGGCGCGAACAGCGGCCTCGGGCGCCTCCGCCATGCCGAGCGCGGCGCGGTGCGCGGGCGTGATGCCGAGGAACTGGGCGAAATAACGCTGCGGCTCGGGCCGGCGGCGGATGGCGAGGAAATCGATCAGCTGGATGAGGACGCGCGTCTCGCCGCCCGAGGCCTCGCGGACCGCCTCGACCAGCGACCGGAGCCCGGGCACGAAACGGTCGTCGCCGATCCTGAGGAGCGGCCCCGACGGGATGTCGCGGATGCCGGTCGCCTCGACCACGATCGCGCCCGGCCGCCCGGCGGCGAACCGCGCATACCAGTCGATCACCTCGGGCGTGACGAAGCCGTCCTCGGTCGCCCGCCACGGCACCATCGCCGGAACCCAGGTGCGGGTCGCGAGCCCGACCGGGCCGAGCGCGATCGGCGCGAACAGGCGCGAGGCCGCGGCCTCGGCCCGGGTCGGCCACACGCCCGGATCGGGCTGCCACTTGATGCGTTCGGCCGGACGCCACATCGCTCGGCTCCAGGATCGGCGGCACGATCGGCCGCGGCTAATGTTTTAAGTCTAAAATAATTCGCGCCGAGGTCAAGCCCGGCGGAGGCGCCGGCGCCGGTGCAGGCTACGGCGCGCTGCGCCGCGCTGCCTGGGCACGGGCCAGGGCCGGAGCCAGGCCGGAGCCGGGGCCGGCGCCGGTCGCTCGTGACGGGGTTCAGGCGGCGCGGGCGGGCGCGCGGCGGTCGGCGACGATCATGGCGGCCGCCTTCTCGGCGATCATGATGGTCGGCGCGTTGGTGTTGCCCGAGGTGATGGTCGGCATCACCGAGGCGTCGGCGATGCGGAGCCCGGCGATCCCGTGCACGCGGAGCCGTTCGTCGACCACCGCACTCGCGTCGCGCCCCATGCGGCAGGTGCCGACGGGGTGGAAGATCGTGGTCGCGATGTCGCCCGCGGCGCGGACGAGATCGGCCTCGTCGGAGAGATGCGGGCCGGGCTTGAACTCGACCGGCGCGAAGCGCGCCATGGCGGGCGCGCCGACGATGCGGCGCGTGAGCCGGATCGCATCGACCGCGACGCGGCGGTCGGCGTCGGTCGAGAGATAGTGGGGCCGGATCGACGGCTTGGCGAGCGGATCGGCCGCGTTGATGTGGATCGTGCCGCGGCTCTCCGGCCGGAGGTTGCAGACCGAGGCGGTGAAGGCCGGGAACGGGTGCAGCGGCTCGCCGAACCGCTCGAGGCTCAAGGGCTGCACGTGATACTCGAGGTTCGGCGTCTCGCGCGCCGGATCGCTCTTGGCGAAACAGCCGAGCTGGCTCGGCGCCATGGTCATCGGCCCGCGGCGGAACAGCGCGTATTCGAGCCCCATGCCGATGCGCCCGATCAGGCTGTTGGCGCGCTCGTTGAGCGTCTGCGTGTTCGAGACCTTGTAGGCGAGGCGGACCTGGAGATGGTCCTGAAGGTTCTCGCCGACGCCGAGGAGCGCATGCACGAGCCCGATGCCCTGCGCGCCCAGGATCTCGGGGCGGCCGATGCCGGAGAGCTCGAGGAGCTGCGGCGAGCCGACCGCGCCCGAGGCGAGGATCACCTCGCCGGCGGCGGCGATCACGCGCGTCGCACCGTCCTTCCGGTACTCGACGCCGGTGACGCGCCGCCCGTCGAGGCGGAGCCGGAGCGCCTGCGCGCCGGTGATGACGGCGAGATTGGGCCGGCCCTCGGCCGGCCGCAGGAACGCGCGCGCGGTCGACCAGCGCACGCCCTTCTTCTGGTTGACGTGGAAATAGCCGCAGCCCTCGTTGTCGCCGCGGTTGAAGTCGTCGGTCGGCGGGATGCCGCACTCGGCGGCGGCGGCGCGGAAGGCGTCGAGGATCTCCCACGACAGCCGCATGTCCTCGACCCGCCACTCGCCGCCCGCGCCATGCGCCGCATCGGCGCCGCCGACGAAATCCTCCGACCGCTTGAAATAGGGCAGCACGTCCTCCCACGCCCAGCCGGCATTGCCGAGCTGGCGCCAGTGGTCGTAGTCGCGCGCCTGGCCGCGGAGATAGAGCATGCCGTTGATCGACGAGCAGCCGCCGAGGACCTTGCCGCGCGGATAGGCGAGCGCGCGACCGTTGAGCCCGGGCTCGGCCTCGGTCGTGAAGCACCAGTCGACCTTCGGGTTGTTCATCGTGAACAGATAGCCGACCGGGATGTGGATCCAGATATAGCGGTCGCGCCCGCCCGCCTCGAGGAGGGCGACGCGCACGCCCGGATCGGCGCTCAGCCGATTGGCGATGACGCAACCCGCGGTGCCGGCGCCGACGATGACATAGTCGAACTGGTCCGCGCCGGCCGTCACGGCGCTACTTCGCGACGCCGTACATCTGCTGCGGCAGCCACAGCGCGAGCTTGGGGAACTCGAACACCAGGAACACGGCGAGGATCTGGATCGCCACGAACGGGATGATGCCGCGGTAGATGTTGGCCGTCGTCACGCCGGGCGGCACCGCGCCCTTGAGGTAGAACAGCGTAAAGCCGACCGGCGGCGTCAGGAACGAGGTCTGCAGGCACACCGCGAACAGGACGCAGAACCACACCGGGTCGAAGCCGAGCGTCTTCACCACCGGCGCGATCAGCGGCAGGAAGATCAGCGTGATCTCGAGCCAGTCGAGGAAGAAGCCGAGCAGGAAGGCGAAGAACAGGATGAAGACGACGATGCCCTCGGCGCCGAACGGCAGGCTCTTCAGCATGTGGGCGACGAACTCGTCGCCGCCGAGGGACCGCATCACCAGCGCGAAGGCGGTCGCGCCGAGGAAGATGCCGGCGATGAAGGACGTCGTCAGCATGGTCTCGCGGCAGACCTCCGACATCGCCTTCCAGGTGAGCCGGCGGTTGACGGCGGCGAGGATCAGCGCACCGAACGCGCCGACGCCGGCCGCCTCCGTCGCGGTCGCGACACCGAAGAAGATCGTGCCCAGCACGGCGAAGATCAGGAACGCCGGCGCCCACATCGCGACGATCGCGTCGCGCACGACCGCCCAGGTCACCTTGGGCGCGTCCGGCGGCGGCGGCGCCGAGCCCTTCCACACATTGGCGACGATCAGCACCCAGACGATGTAGAACCCGCCCATCAGGAGGCCGGGAAGCACCGCGCCGATGAAGAGATCGCCGACCGCCAACGACAGCTGGTCGGCCATGATCACGAGCATGATCGAGGGCGGGATCAGGATGCCGAGCGTGCCGGCGGCGCCGACGACGCCGGCCGAGAGCTCCTTGGAATAGCCGTATTGCAGCATCAGCGGCATCGCGAGCGTCGCGAGAAGGACGACGGAAGCGCCGACGATCCCGGTCGAGGCGGCGAGCAGGATGCCGATCACGCAGACCGCGATCGCGAGCCCGCCGTGCATCGAGCCGAACAGTCGCGTGAAGCTTCGCATCAGCTGCTCGGCGACGCCCGAACGATCGAGCGTGATGCCCATAAAGATGAACATCGGCAGCGCGGTCAGCGTCCAGTTCTGCATGAACGACCAGATGCGGTCGACGATGATCGCGACGTTCTGCCAGCGCGTCAGGAAATAGGTGTCGACATCGAGCGGCACCAGGACCTCGAGCCCGATTAGCGCGAACCAGAACGCGACCCCGGAGAGGATCCAGGCGATCGGGAAGCCGGTGAACAGGAGCGCGATGAACACGCCCATCAGGAGGATGACGAGGATCACGTAGGTCTCGAGCATCGCGCGCGCCTCAGGCTCTGGCGCCGAAAAGGAACGCCCAGCACCGCACGATGCGCGAGATCGCGGACACGGCGAGGAGGAGGAAGCCCCAGATCATGAACGACTTGATGACCCAGCGGAACGGCAGGCCGCCGGGCGCGGCCGAGACCTCGTTCAGCGTCCACGCGCGCTCGACGAACGGCACCGCGTAGCGGATGACGAGGAAGATGATCGGGAGAAGGAGGAGCACGTAGCCGAGGAGGTCGATCCAGGCGCGGCGGCGGAGCGACCAGCGCTCGCTCAGAATGTCGACCCGCACGTGGCCGTCGCGCACCATCGTGTAGGAGAGGCCGATCAGGAACCCGATGGCGAACAGATGCCACTGGATCTCCTCGAACAGGATGTAGCCGCGCCCGAACACGTAGCGCAGCACCACGTTGACGATGATGACGGCGACGAGGACGAGCCAGATATAGGCCGAGATCTCGCCGACCCGCAGGATGACGCGGTCGAGCCGGCGCGTCAGCGCCGTGTGCGGGATCGATTCGATCGAGATTTTGGCCGGTCCGCCGGTGTCGGCGGGACGAGCCTCGGCCACGGTGCACCTCCCCTCGGTCTCGGATCAGACGGCGGTCACTTCCAGTCGCGCGGCAGGTAGCCGAGCTCCTTCCACGGCCGGTGGCTGGCCTGGAAGGCGCGGATCGCGTCGTGGACGTTCTTGAAGTTGGCGTCCTTCGCCGATTCCTCGGCCATCACCTCGTCGGTCGCCTTCCGGAACGCGCGCAGGACCTGCTCCGGCAGGCGGATCAGCTTGACGCCTTCCTTGGCGAACTTCTCCATCACCGGGCCCTGAAGGGCCTCGGCCTTGGCGAGCGACATCGCGACACCGGCGGTGCAGGTCGTCTCGATCAGCGCCTTGGTGTCGTCCTTGAGCCCGTCCCAGATCCGCTTGTTGACGTAGAGGAACTGGTTGGTCGAGGGCTGGTGCCAGCCGGGCAGGTAGTAGAACTTCGCGACCTTGAAGAAGCCGAGCTGCTCGTCGACCGTCGGCAGCGAGAACTCGGTGCCGTCGAGGACGCCGCGCTCGAGCGCCTGGAACAGCTCGCCGCCCGGGAGCAGCGTCACCGATGCGCCGACCTTGGAGAAGATCTTGCCGCCGAGACCGGCGGCGCGGAACTTGAGGCCCTTGAGCTGATCGACGTTCTTGAGCTCGAAACGGAACCAGCCGGCCGCCTCGGGGCTGATCGTGCCGCAGAAGATCGGCACCACGTTGTGCGGCGCGTAGAGGTCCTTGACCATCTTGTCGCCGCCGCCGAAATACATCCAGGCCATGAATTCCTGCGGCTCGAGCCCGAACGGCGTCGCGCCGATCAGCGCCGAGGCCGGCACCTTGCCGATCTCGTAGCCCATCCAGCTATAGCCGGCCTCGATCTTGCCCTCGCTCGCGGCATCGAAGACGCCGAGCGCCGGGATCAGCGCGCCGGGCTCGAACACCTGGAACGTGATGCGCCCGCCCGAGGACTTGTTGAGCGCCTGTGCGACCCACGGCAGCGTATCGCCGAGCGCGGTGAGGTTGGAGCCGAACGCGATCGGCACGCCCCAGCGCAGCCGGTCCTGCGCCGCTGCGGGGTCGGCGGCGGCGGCGAGGCCGAGCGTGGCGGCGACCGCCGTGACCGCGGCGCGCCGCACGAGACGGCGCATCAATGACACGACTTCGAACATGAAGGTCTCCCGTTGCAGAGTTGATCCCGAGCGTACGCCCGGCGCGACGCTGGCCGCGACCGGGCGGTCGTCCAATCGGAGGTGGGTGAGGCGGTCGGTGCGATCGCGGGCCGGTGCCCCCGTCGGTCGCGCATCGGCGCGGCCGGAACCGGGATACACCGTCACTCCTCCCTCGTACGCGTCTGCCGCCTCCTGCATCGGGAGGCGGTCGTCGTGGTAACGGCACTGTAGGGCGGCACTATAGGACGAACCGGGCCGGCGCGGAACAGCGCCGGCCGCGGCCGATCGGAGACCGTTCAGCGGCCCTGCGCGCGCCGCGCCGTCGTCGCCCGGTCGAGGGCCCCGGCCGCCCCCCTGTGGTCGCCGAGGAGGCGCACGGCGCGGGCGGCCCACTCCCAGTTGAACGGGCTCGCGGGCTTAAGGTCGGTGCGCTCGGCGAGGAGCGCGCGGGCGAGCCGATGGCGGCCGCCGCGGAGCGCCGCCTCGATCAGGGTGAGCGACAAGAGGTCGCGCTGGGCGTGGCTGCCGCCGAAGCGGTGGGCGTTCGCGCGGACCGGCATCAGGAGCTCGACGGCCCGGCTCCAGTCGCCCTTGCCGAACGACGCGAGCGCGGTGGCGACGGGCAGGCCGACCTCGCGGGTCATCATCGCGTTTGTGTTGGTGCCTTCGGCGCGGCGGGCGAGCGTCGCGAGGAGCCGGTCGGCCGCCTTCGATCGCCCGTCGCCGACGAAGGCCATCATGGCGTGGACGTCGTTGAAGGCGTAATAGCCGTCCTCCGCCATCGGCTCCCAGGTGTCGGCGACCTCGCGCCAGCGCCCGCCGACGCCGATGTCGCGGAGATGGAGCCGCCACAGGAGCGCCGAGGCGTCGATCGTCTCGAGCACGACCGCCGTCGGCTGCGGCCTGATCCGCGTGTCGTAAAGCGCGAGCACGCGGTCGATCTCGCCGAGATCGAGGTGGTAGAGCGCGCGATGCCACCAGTTGTGATAGGCGAACATGTTGTCGGTCGCCCAGTCGGCCTCGCGCGTGGCGAGCCAGTCGATGCCGTCGGCGACGCGGCCCTCCATCTCCATCACATGCGTGACGGCGTGCACCGCCCACGGGTCGCGCGGACCGAGCGCGAGCGCGCGCCGTCCGGTGTCCTCGGCGCGGCGATAGAGCTGGGTCTCCTCGAGGCCGAAGGCGTGCATGCCGAGGACGTAGCCGAAGCCGGGAACGCTCTCGTCCCAATCGGGCAGGAGCCGCGCCATGCGGTCGCGGAGGAGCGTCGACTGGCCGAGATAGAAGTCGCCGAGATGGGCGAGCTGCGCGGCGAGGAGATCGCGCGGGTGGTCGATCAGGATCGCGCCGTAGAGCGCGTTGGAGCGGGCGAAGTCGCCGTCGAGCCAGGCGCGCGCGGCGGCGATATGGCCGCGCTCGCGGTCGTTGGCGCCGGCGGCCAGGGCCTCGGCCGCCTCGACCGCCTCGCGCAGCATCGGCTCGGCGCCCTTCTCGGCCATCGTCGTCATGACACCGGCCTTGAAGCAGTGGCCCATCACGAACGACGGATCGGCCGCGAGCGCTTGGTCGATCGCGGCGATCGGATCGAGAAAATAGCCGTTCAACAAGTCGAGCGCGGTCTCGTAGTGATCGAGCGCGGCGCGGCTCGCGGACGAGACCGGAACGTCCCGTGAATCCTTCGACGCCATGGTATTTCTCCCCTGCGTTGATCGCGCGCCGCGGTCGCGGCGATCGCAAGCGCGCCGGAGCGGCGGAGCGACATTGCCCGCCCGCACGACCCATGCCATGCTGGCCATGCCACGCTGGCCATGCCATGCCGGTCGCGCGAGGCCGGGCGTCGCCGCGCGCCCCGTCGATGCGACGACATGAGCTGCGACGACAAGAACTGCGACGACAAGAACTACGACGACAAGAGCAGGGAGCTTGTGATGACCCCCACGTTCAGACTGGCGGCGGCTCTCGCCGTTCTCGTGTCCAGCACGGCTCTCGTGTCCGGCACGGCTCTCGTGTCCGGCACGGCCGTGGCGCAGACGCCGCCGGACGGCGCGGTGCTCGCGCTGTCCTGCGCCGGGTGCCACGGCACCGGTGGTGCGAGCCCCGGCTCGATCCCGAGCATCCGCGGCAAGACCGTCGAGTACGTGGCGACCGCGCTCACCGAGTTCAAGACCGGCAAGCGCCCGGCCACCGTCATGGACCGCCTGTCGAAGGGCTACTCGGACGCCGAGATCAAGGCGCTCGCCGAGCACTTCGCGAGCCTGCGATAGTTCGGGGAGAGGACATCATGAAGACGATTTCGCGTCGCAATTTCAACCGCTTCCTCGCCGGCACCGGCGCGCTGGCCGCGTCCGGCGGCCTCGCCATGCCGGCGATCGCCCAGGCCCGCCCGCGCGTCGTCGTGATCGGCGGCGGCTTCGGCGGCGCCTCGACCGCGCGCTATCTCAGGCTCCTCGACGCCAACATCGACGTGACGCTGGTCGAAACGAGCCGCGAGTTCATCACCTGCCCGTTCAGCAATCTCGTGCTCGGCGGGATGATGGAGATGAAGGCCATCACGCACGGCTACGACGCGCTCCGCACGAAGCACGGCATCAACGTCGTGCACGACACCGCGACCGCGATCGACCATGCGCAGAAATCGGTCCGCCTCCAGGGCGGCTCGACGCTCGCCTATGACCGGCTCGTCGTCTCGCCCGGCATCGACATCCGCTGGAACGCGATCCAGCGCTATGACGCGGCGGCGGCCGAGAAGATGCCGCATGCGTGGCGGGCCGGCGCGCAGACGACGCTGCTGCGCAGCCAGCTCATGGCGATGCCCGACGGCGGCACCTTCATCATGGTCGCGCCGGCCGATCCGTTCCGCTGCCCGCCGGGGCCGTACGAGCGCGCGAGCACGATCGCCCACTATCTCAAGAGCGCCAAGCCGCGCTCGAAGATCCTGATCCTCGACGCCAAGGATTCGTTCTCGAAGCAGGGCCTGTTCACCGAGGGCTGGAACAAGCTCTACCCCGGCATGATCCAGTGGGTGTCGGCATCCAATGACGGCAAGGTGAGCGCGGTCGATCCCGAGACGATGACGGTCGAGACCGATTTCGGCGTCGTCCACAAAGGCGATGTGATCAACGTGATCCCGCCGCAGCGCGCCGGGCAGATCGCGCAGGCCGCCGGCCTCGCCGACCGCTCCGGCTGGTGCCCGGTCAACCCGGTCAACTTCGAATCGCGCCAGCAGGCCGGCGTCTACGTCATCGGCGATGCCGCGATCGCGGCGCCGATGCCGAAATCCGGCTTCTCGGCCAACAGCCAGGGCAAGATCGTCGCCGCCGCGATCGTCGCCGCGTTCAAGGGCGCCGCGTTCACCTCGCCCTCCTACGCCAACACCTGCTACAGCATCGTCGGCACCGATTACGGCATCTCGATCGCGGCGGTCTATCGCGTCGAGAACAACCAGATGATCGCGGTCCAGGGCGCCGGCGGCGTCAGCGTCGCCAATGCCGATGCCAATGTGCGCTTCCAGGAGGCGCGCTACGCCGAGGGCTGGTACGCGGCGATCACGCAGGACGTGTTCGGCTGATCGGGCCGCGCCGGTGCCGCAGCGCATGCGGGAGGCGACCATGGCGGCGAGACTCGACGACACGCCGACGAACCGGGCCGTGGCGCTCGACCGGCTGCACCGCCAGACCGCCGCGCTCGATCTGTTCGAGTTCTGGTCGGAGGAGGAGGGCTACGCCCACGCCGCGGCCGAGAAGCTGCAATGGCGCATCGCCGCGGTGCCGCATCTCTGGCGGTTCCGCGACGTCGAGCCATACCTCCGGAGCGCGGGCGAGCTGATCCCGCTCGAGATATCCGAGCGGCGCTCGCTGATCATGGTCAACCCCGCGCTCAAGCCGACGATCGCGACGGTCTCGACCATGTTCGCCGCCTACCGGCTCAATCTCCGCCACGAGATCGCGCCCGCCCACCGCCACACGCCCAACGCGATCCGCTTCGGGCTGATCGGCGCGACCAACTTCACCTCGGTCGACGGCGAGAACATCACCTTCGGCCCGGGCGATCTCGTGCTCACGCCGCACGACACCTGGCACAACCACGGCAACGGCCCCGATGACGGCTCGATCAATCTGAGCGTCCTCGACATGCCGCTCACCAACGTCCTCAACGCGACGATGTTCGAGCACGACTTCACCGAGGACCGTGGCGGCGAGACGGTGCGCACCGACGTGCAGAGCGCGCGCGTCTCCGATCATTATTCGCAGGAGATCTACGGCACCGGCGGCCTGCGCCCGGCCTTCGTCGACCCGGTGCGCGGCACCGGCAATTCCTCGCCGATGTATGTCTATCGCTGGGAGGAGACGGCGCGGCTTCTCGACCGGGTGCGCCACTATGACGGCTCGCCGTTCGAGGGCATCCTGGTCGACGTGGTCGATCCCGTGACCGGCGGCCCGGTCTATCCGTCGATGACTTTCGCCTATCAGCTCCTCCGGCCGGGCGAGGCGCTTCTGCCGGTGCGCCAGAACGCCAATGTGATCTGCACCGTCTATCACGGGACGGGATCGAGCCGCGTCGGCGAGCGGACGTTCGACTGGGAGCGGTTCGACACGTTCTGCATCCCGGGCGGCACGTGGTACGAGCACCGCAACACGGGCGAGGGCGAGGCGATCCTCTTCCTGTCGACCGATGCGCCGACCTTGCGCGCGCTCGCCTACATGTCGAAGCAGGGCCGGCGCGCGAGCGGCGAGACGGTAATCCTCGAGACCTCGAAGCGGCGCGGCTGAGCGGCCCTATTTCGTCTGCGCGCGCAGATACGCGATCAGGTCGTTCATTTCGGTATCGGAACGGATCCCGGCGAAGATCATCTTGGTGTTGGGAACGACATCCTTCGGCGCGCGCAGATAGCGGCGGACGTTCTCCTCGGTCCACACGAGGCCCGAATCGCGCATCGCGGGCGAGAAGGAGAAGCCGGCGGCCGCGCCCGCCTTGCGGTCGAACATGCCGTGCAGATTGGGGCCGACGAGGTTGCGCCCGCCCTTCTCGAGCGTGTGGCAGGCGCGGCACTTGGCGTAGGACTGCCGGCCCTTTTCGACATCCCCGGCGGCCGGTGCCGCGGCGGCCACCGGTGCGGCGGCGGGAGTCGCCGCCGCGGGCGTTGCGGCGGCAGGCGCAGGCGTT
>VGEU01000108.1 GCA_016869145.1 Alphaproteobacteria bacterium
CTCACGCCGGCAGCCGCACCCGCGCCCTGACGCCGCCCGCCGGGGCGTCCTCGATCGTCACATCGCCGCCATGGCCGCGGAGCACATCGCGGACGATCGCGAGCCCGAGGCCGGTGCCGCCGGTCTCCGGGTTGCGCGAGGCCTCGAGGCGGAAGAACGGCTTGAACACGTCCTCGCGCTTGTCGGGCGGGATGCCGGGCCCGTCGTCGTCGACGATGATCTCGATCCCGTCCGACCGCCGTCCGGCCGTGACCGCGACCCGCTCGCCATAGCGCGTCGCGTTGGAGACGAGATTGGTGAGGCAGCGCCGCAGCGCATCGGGACGCGCCGGCACGGTGAGCGGCGCATCGACATCGAGCGCGACGGCCTTGCCCTCGCGCCGTGCCGCGGCGACGACCTCGTCGAGGAGGACCGCGATGTCGGTATCGACCACCTCCTCGCCGCTCTCGCCGCGCGCGAAGGCGAGATAGGCGTTGACCAGCCGCTCCATCTCCTCGACGTCGGACTGGAGCTCGGCGACCTCGGGGCGCTTGCGCTGCATCGCGAGCTGGAGCTTCATCCGCGTCAGCGGCGTGCGGAGATCGTGGCTCACGCCCGCGAGCATCTCGGTACGCTGCGCGATCGAGCGCTGGATGCGCGCGCGCATCACGTTGAAGGCGGCCGCGGCGCGGCGGATCTCGGTCGCGCCCTCGAGCTGGAAGTCGCCGACATCGCGGCCCTTGCCGAAATCGTTGACCGCCTGGGCGAGGCGGCGGATCGGGCGGATCTGGTTCCGCATGAACACCGTCGCGACCGCGAACAGGACGATCGAGGTGCCGACCATCCAAAGGACGAAGATATAGGTCGTCACGCTCGACACGCGCTTCTTCGACACCGCGACGTCGTAGACGCCGTCGGCGAGCTGCACGGCGACGAGGAGATCGCGCGGATGCGACTGCGTGTCGAGGCGGAACGGCTTCTGCAGATGCGCGGTGAGGGCGGCCGTGAGATCCTCCTCGATATCGCCCTCGGGCGCCGGCGTCGGCTCGTTCGGCAGGACCGCGCCGGGACGATAGTTCACCGCCATGCCGAGATCGCGCGCCCAGTCGGCGATCCAGCGCTCGGTGTCGGCGCCGGGCTGGCGGCGATGCGCCTCGATCATGAACGCGATCTCGCCGGCGACCGACCAGGTGAGCCGGCGCGTCATCGTATCCCAGTGCCGCTCGTAGAAGATCCAGGTCGAGACGATCTGGAGGAGGACCAGCGGGATCACGATGATGAGGAGCGAGCGTCCGAACAGCGATCGCGGCAGGAAGCGCTTGATCATCGCCGCCATCCTCAGTCCGGACGGAGCACGTAGCCCGCACCGCGCACGGTCACGAGATAGCGCGGCGTCCGCGGGTCGGGCTCGATCTTGCGCCGGAGCCGGGTGATCTGCACGTCGACCGTGCGCTCGTTGCCGTCGATCCGGCTGCGTCGGATGAGGTCCTCGCGGCTCAAGATCGTGCCGGCGCTCTCGGCGAGGATCCGCAGCACGCTCGCCTCGACGCTGGTGAGCCGGACCGTCTTCTCGCCGCGACGAAGCTCCTCGCGCGCGAGATCGAAGGCGAATGCGCCGATCCGGATCTCGGCCGGCGTCGCCGGGCGCTGCGAGCGGCGGAGGATCGTCGCGATGCGGAGCACGAGCTCGCGCGGCTCGAAGGGCTTGGCGAGATAGTCGTCGGCGCCGGCCTCGAGCCCGGCGATGCGGTCGTCCGCCTCGCCCTTGGCGGTGAGGAGGAGGATCGGCACGGCCGAATCGCGCCGCAGCGCCCGCGTCAGCGCGACCCCGTCCTCGCCCGGCATCATCACGTCGAGGATCAGGAGGTCGAAGGCGAAATGGGCGAGGCGGGTGCGCGCATCGCCGGCGTCGCGGGCGGTCGTCACCCGGAAGCCGTTCTCGCCGAGATAGCGGCCGAGGAGATCGCGGAGCCGCGTGTCGTCGTCGACCACCAGGATGTGCGGCATCTCCATCGACATCGCGCCCATTATAGGGACCGGGCAGGGCGGCCCGCCAAGGGAAGCGACCACGGCGCGGGATCCGGATTTGACGCAGTGCAGCATCATCGCTAGATTGGCGCCGGGCCACAACCCCCCAACGGGTTGCAGCTCTTCTGCAAGGGAGAGACCGCATGACGACCCCCGCCCGGCCGGCGACCCGGCCGCAGAACCCCTGCTTCTCCTCCGGCCCCTGTGCCAAGCGACCCGGCTGGACCGCGGCGGCGCTCGATCGCGCCCTCGTCGGCCGCTCGCATCGCTCGAAGCCGGGCAAGGCGCGGCTCGCCGCGGTGATCGACAAGACGCGCGCCATGCTCGGGATCCCGGCGAGCCACCGGATCGGCATCGTGCCGGCCTCCGACACCGGCGCCGTCGAGATGGCCTTGTGGTCGCTCCTCGGCCCGCGGGGCGTCGACATGCTGGCGTGGGAGAGCTTCGGCGAGGGCTGGGTCACCGACGTGACCCGGCAGCTCAAGCTCAAGGACGTCCGCACGCTCACCGCCGCCTACGGCCGGCTTCCCGATCTCGGCGCCGTCGACTGGTCGCGCGATGTCGTCTTCACCTGGAACGGCACCACCTCGGGCGTGCGCGTTCCCGACGGCGGCTGGATCGCCGACGACCGGCAGGGGCTCGCGATCTGCGATGCGACCTCGGCCGCCTTCGCGATGCGCCTGCCGTGGCCGAAGCTCGATGTCGTCACCTGGTCGTGGCAGAAGGTGATGGGCGGCGAGGGCGCGCACGGCATGCTGGTGCTCGGCCCGCGCGCGGTGGAGCGGCTCCTCGGCTATGCGCCGCCGTGGCCGCTCCCGAAGATCTTCCGCCTGACCTCGGGCGGCAAGCTGATCGAGGGCATCTTCACCGGCGAGACCATCAACACGCCGTCGATGCTCTGCGTCGAGGATGCGCTCGACGGGCTCGCCTGGGGCGAATCGATCGGCGGGCTCGACGCGCTCGTCTCGCGCGCCGACCGCAATCTCGCCGCCATCGCCGCCTGGGTGGCGCGGACGCCGTGGGTCGATTTCCTCGCCGGCGATCCCGCGATCCGCTCCTCGACCTCGGTCTGTCTCAGGATCGTCGATCCGTGGTGTGCCGGGCTCGATGGCGCGATGCAGGCGGCGGTTCCCAAGCGCATCGCCGCCCTTCTCGACGCCGAGGGCGTCGCCTACGACATCGACGGCTACCGCGACGCGCCGCCGGGGCTTCGCATCTGGGCCGGCGCGACGGTCGAGACAGCCGATCTCGCCGCGCTTTTCCCGTGGCTCGACTGGGCGTTCGCGACGGCCAAGGCCGAAGCGAGCGCGGCGGCGGCGTGAGGGTGCCATGAAGGTTCTCATCGCCGACAATCTGAGCCCGAGCGCCGCCGAGATCATGAAAGCGCGTGGGCTCGAGGTCGACGTCAAGATCGGGCTCAAGCCGGCCGAGCTCAAGGCGATCATCGCCGCCTATGACGGGCTCGCGGTGCGCTCGGCGACCAAGGTCACGCCCGAGATCATCGCCGCGGCCGAGAAGCTCAGGGTCGTCGGCCGCGCCGGCATCGGCGTCGACAACATCGACGTGCCGGCCGCCACCGCGCGCGGCATCGTCGTGATGAACACGCCCTACGGCAACGCGATCACCACAGCCGAGCATGCGATCGCGATGCTGTTCGCGCTCGCGCGCCAGATCCCGCTCGCCGACCGGTCGACCCAGGCCGGCAAGTGGGAGAAGAACCGCTTCATGGGGGTCGAGCTCACCGCGAAGACGCTCGGCGTCATCGGCTGCGGCAATATCGGCTCGATCGTCGCCGAGCGCGCGCTCGGTCTCCGGATGCGCGTCATCGCCTATGATCCTTTCCTCACGCCCGAGCGCGCCAAGGCGCTCGGCGTCGAGAAGGTCGAGCTCGACGAGCTGCTGCGCCGCGCCGATGCGATCACGCTGCACACGCCGCTCACCGACCAGACGCGCGGCATCGTCAACGCGCAGTCGATCGCCAGGATGAAGCGCGGCGTCTTCCTCATCAATTGCGCACGCGGCGGGCTCTTCGTCGAGGACGACGTGCGCGCCGCGCTCGATTCCGGCCATGTCGCCGGCGTCGCGATCGACGTCTTCCCCAAGGAGCCGGCGACCGATTACGTCCTGTTCGGACGCGACAACGTGGTCGTGACGCCGCATCTCGGCGCCTCGACGACCGAGGCGCAGGAGAAGGTGGCGCTTCAGATCGCCGAGCAGATCGCCGACTATCTCGCGACCGGCGCGGTCGTCAACGCGATCAACTCGCCGTCGGTCTCGGCCGAGGAATCGGGGAAGCTCCGTCCCTATATGCGTCTTGCGCAGGAGATCGGCAGCCTCGCCGGCCAGGTGACCGAGACCGGCATCAAGGCGGTGACGATCGAGTATGGCGGCGGCGCGGCCGCGCTCAACACGCGCCCGCTCACCTCGTGTCTCCTGTGCGGTCTCCTCGCGCCGATGCTCGAATCGGTCAACATGGTCAACGCGCCCATCATCGCCCACGAGCGCAACATCGCGGTCTCGGAGATCAAGAGCGACCGCCCGACCGAGTACCAGACGCTGATCCGTCTCACCGTCGTCACCGAGCGCCAGGAGCGTTCGGTCGCCGGCACGCTGTTCGGCGGCGACAAGCCGCGCATCGTCGAGATCAACGGCATCCGCATGGAGGCCGAGCTCGGCCCGCGCATGCTCTATATCCGCAATCTCGACAAGCCGGGACTGATCGGCCGGCTCGGCACGCTCCTCGGCAATGCCGGCGTCAACATCGCGACCTTCCATCTCGGCCGGCGCGAGGCGGGCGGCGACACGATCGCGATGCTCGAGATCGACCAGCCCGTCGACGAGGCGCTGCTGACCGAGGTCCGCGCGTTGCCGCACGTTCTCCAGGCCAAGGCGCTCCGCTTCTAGACGATCGATCGCGACACGGGGTCCGGTTCGCCGTCGAGACTCCGACTCTCGAGCCGCATCCGCTCGCGCGTGATCGGAGACCGCGCCCGGGCTCGCCGCGGCCCTTTCCGTTTGCGCCCCTCCGGCAAAGGGGGTACGAACTCAGCCGTTTGCGGCGGGGTCCGTGCCCCGCCGTCGATCCGAGGGCGCGATGACCGATCTCGAACGTTTGGCGCTGTTGCCGGCGGGGCTTCGCGACGTGCTGCCGCCCGATGCGGCGCACGAGGCGGCGGTCGTCGAGCGCCTGATCGGCCACCTCGCGCGGCGCGGCTACGACCGGGTCAAGACGCCGCTGATCGAGTTCGAGGACGGGCTCCTGTCGGGCGCCGGCGCCGCGGTCACCCATGATACGTTCCGGCTGATGGACCCGATCTCGCAGCGCATGATGGGGCTCCGCGCCGACATCACGCCGCAGATCGCGCGTGTCGCGCTCACGCGTCTTGCCGGCGCGGCGCGGCCGCTCCGGCTGAGCTACGCGGGCGAGGTCCTCCGCGTGAAGGGCTCGCAGCTCCGCCCCGAGCGCGCGCTGCCGCAGGTCGGCGCCGAGCTCGTCGGCGCCGAGGGTCCGAGCGCCGATGCCGAGATCGTCGTTATGGCGGCCGAGGCGCTCCGCGACGCCGGGATCGCCGGCCTCACCATCGACGTCACGCTCCCGACCTTCGTGCCGGCACTCTGCGCCGGGCTCGGGCTCGGCCCGGAGGAGCGGGTGCCGCTCCGCCGTGCGCTCGATCTCAAGGATAGTGCCGCGGTTGCCGCGGCGGGCGGGCCGGCGGCGGCGATCCTCGCCGGGCTGATCCGCGCGACCGGGCCCGCCGAGCGCACGCTCGCCGCGCTCGGCGCGCTCGCGCTGCCGTCGGAGGCGGTCGTCGAGCGCGAGCGACTCGCCGCGGTCGTCGCGCGCATCCGCGCCGCGGCGCCGTGGCTCGGCCTCACCATCGATCCGGTCGAGAACCGCGGCTTCGAGTATCACACCGGCGTCGCCTTCGCGATCTTCGCTGCCGGCGTGCGCGGCGAGCTCGGCAGCGGCGGACGCTATATCGCCTCGTTCGGTGCCGGCGGCGGCGAGCCCGCGACCGGCGTCACGCTCTATGTCGACACGATCTTCGCTCTGTTGCCGGCGCCCGCCGCCCCGCGCCGCGTCTACGTGCCGGACGGAACCGGCGCGGACCAGGCGGCCGCGCTCCGCGGCGCAGGCTGGGTCACGGTCGCCGGGCTCGGCCCCGTCGCCGATAGCCGCGCCGAGGCGCGCCGGCTCGGCTGCAGCCACACACTCATCGACGGTGCGCCGGCGCCGGTCGCACCGAACAGTCGAGGTCGGGCGCATGGGTAACGTCACCGTCGTCGGCGCCCAGTGGGGCGATGAGGGCAAGGGCAAGATCGTCGACTGGCTGTCGGAGCGGGCCGACGTCGTCGTCCGCTTCCAGGGCGGCCACAATGCCGGCCACACGCTGGTCATCGGCGGGCGCACGTTCAAGCTGTCGCTCCTGCCCTCGGGCGTGGTGCGTCCGGGCAAGCTCGCCGTCATCGGCAATGGCGTCGTGATCGACCCCTGGGCGCTCCTCGCCGAGATCGAGACGCTCCGCGGCCAGGGCGTCGCGGTGACGCGCGACAATCTCTGCGTCGCCGACAACGCGTGCCTGATCCTGCCGCTCCACGGCCAGCTCGACCGCGCGCGCGAGGAGGCGCAGGGCGCCCGCAAGCTCGGCACCACCGGGCGCGGCATCGGCCCGGCCTACGAGGACAAGGTCGCGCGTCGTGCGGTGCGCATCGCCGATCTCGCCGACGCGACCGGCCTCGCCGAGCGGGTCGAGATGCTGCTCATCCACCACAACGCACTCCGGCGCGGGCTCGGCGCGCCCGAGATCGACCCGAAGGAGCTCGTCGGCGAGCTCCGCGCGATCGCGCCGAAGGTGCTGCCCTATTGCGACGTCGTGTGGCGGCGTCTCCATGCCGTCAAGCGGAGCGGCAAGCGCATCCTCTTCGAGGGCGCGCAGGGCGCGATGCTCGACGTCGATCACGGCACCTATCCCTATGTCACCTCGTCGAACACCCATGCCGGCCAGGCGGCGGTGGGATCGGGGATGGCCGCACGCAACACCGGCTATGTCCTCGGCATCACCAAGGCCTACACCACGCGCGTCGGCTCCGGCCCGTTCCCGACCGAGCAGGACAACGCGCTCGGCCGGCTTCTCGGCGAGCGCGGCCACGAGTTCGGCACCGTCACCGGACGGCCGCGCCGTTGCGGCTGGTTCGACGCCGTGATGGTGCGCCAGGCGATCGCGGTCGGCGGCATCGACGGCATCGCGCTGACCAAGCTCGACGTGCTCGATGGCCTGGACGAGATCGGGGTCGCGACCGGATACCGGCTCGACGGCAAGGCGATCGACCACCTGCCGGCCAACCGCATGGCACAGCCGCGGGTCGAGCCGATCTACGAGACGCTCGAGGGCTGGCGCGAGAGCACCCGCGGCGCGCGGCGCTGGGCCGATCTGCCGGCGACCGCGATCAAGTATATCCGCCGCATCGAGGAGCTGATCGAGGCACCGGTCGCGCTGTTGTCGACCAGCCCCGAGCGCGACGACACCATCCTGGTGCGTGATCCGTTCGCCGATTGACCGACCGGTTAACGTTTCGTTTCCGCCGTCGTCCTAGGCTCTCCGCCGTGTGCGCCCCGTTCGGGCGCGTTCGGGCGGCGTGGAGCGCGAGACAGGTCACGGATGGACGGATCGGCGAACCTCACGACCGGCAAGACGGCCCGCGGCGGCGCCGGCGGCGAGATCGTGCTCGACCGCCAGTACCAGATCGTGACCGGCTCGCGCCTCGCGTCCTTCGAGGCGCCGGGCGTGACCGCCTATGCCGTGCGCGATCTCCGCAACGCGAGCCGCCAACTCCTCGCGCGCGTTCCCGATCGCAACTGCATGCCGCGGCTCGACGTCGTCGCCTTCCTCAACAACATGACCGAGGTCGAGATGTCGCGCCCGGTCGCGGTCGGCCAGGTCGATTGGCGGGCGCCGGGCGGCGGCCGCATGTCCTTGTCTACGAGCGACCCGAATCGCCGCCGCTGATGGCCTCGCTCACCGCGCGCCAGGCGCCGATGTCGGGCGATGAGATCAAGCGCAAGGTGATTCCCGCGCTTGCGCTCGCGCTCGTCCATTTCGCGCGGCGCGGCGTCACCCACCGCGCGATCCGTCCCGACAACATCTTCTTCTCGACCTCGGCCAACGCGTCTGTCCTCCTCGGCGACTGCGTCGCGACGCCACCGTCGTGGAACCAGCCGGCCGTGTTCGAGCCGATCGAGGTCGCCCAGATTCCGCCCGCCGCGCGCGGCGCCGGCACGATCAGCGACGATCTCTATGCGCTCGGCGCGACGATCCTGTCGCTGTCGCTCGGCTATTGCCCGCTGATCGGCCAGGACGATCGCGAGGTCGTCGCGCTCAAGACCGCGCAAGGCTCATACGCCGTGATGCTCGGCGGCGAGCGGCCGCCGGTCGGTCTCCGCGAGGTCGTGCGCGGGCTTCTCGCCGACGATTTCGCCGACCGCTGGACGCTCGCCGATCTGGAGCAATGGTTGACGGGCGAGCTTCAGCGCACGGTGCCGCCGGTGCGCGAGCTCAAGGTCGACCGGTCGTTCGACTTCGCGGGCAAGCCGCACCGGCACTTCCGCACCATCGCGCAGGCCTTTGGCGAGGAGTGGGAGGCGGCGGCGACGCCGATCCGCAACCGCACGCTCGAGGCCTGGCTCAAGCGCTGCAACGCCGACCACCGGCTGGTCGAATCGATCGCGACAATCGCCGTGCAGGCCGCCGTCGATGCGCAACGCACGCCGGCCAATGACGGCCGGCTCGTCGCGCACGTCGCGGCGATCCTCGATCCGTCCGGGCCACTGCGCTATCGCGGCCTGATCGCCCGTCCCGACGGGCTCGGCGTCGTCCTCGCGAGCGCGATGTGGAACCACGATGCGCGCCTCGTCGACCTCCTCGGCGACACGATCGCCAAGGGCCTCGCGCTCGACTGGTACCGGTTCCGCGAGCGGCCCTACCGCAACGACGACGAGAGCGCGATCCGCCAGTTCCGCAAGCTGCAGCAGTTCCTCCGCTTTACCGGGCCCGGCTACGGCATCGAGCGCTGCCTCTACGAGCTCAACCCGCACCTCGAATGCCAGAGCCCGGTGATCGAGGCCGCCTCGGTGATGCAGGCGGCGGAGATCCTGCCCGCGCTCGAGGTGGTCGTCGCGGCCAAGGGCCAGCTGCCGACGCTCCTCGACCGCCATCTGATCGCGTTCATCGCCGCGCGTCGCAAGCGCAACGCCGAGCGCGAGCTCGGGCTGATACAGGGCGCGAAGAACAACGCGCTCGACGCCAAGCTCGCCGTCCTCGACCTGTTCGCCCAGCTGCAGGAGGACTACGGCCCCGACGCGCTGCCCGCGCTCGCCAAGTGGATCGCGAGCGAGGTCGGCGGCGCCGCGACCCGGTTCGCGAGCCGGACGCTCCGCGAGCAGGCCAAGCGCCGGCTCGAGGCGGCGGCCGAGGACGGCCGGCTCGGCCCGCTCGCCGCCGCGATCGCCGACGACACGCTGGTCCGTCACGACATGGAGGGCCGCGCCCGCGCCGCGCGCGAATATGCCGCCGCCGCCGAACGCATCGCGCTCCTCGAATCGCAGACCTTCGAGGCGGCGGCGCAGCGGCTCGGCTGGAGCATCGCCGCGGGCGTGTCGAGCCTGGTCGCGGTGACGACCTTCGCCGCCGTCCTGGTGCTGTGAGCCCGCCATGGCCAAGGCCGCACCCGCCAGGACGAAGAAGAAGGCGCCGCCGCCGGGCCGGCACAAGAAATCCGGCCGCGGGCTCTCCTTCGCCCAGACCTTCCTCACCGTCCCGCTCCTGATCGTTCTCGCCGTCGTCGCGGCGCCGACGACGATCGTCTTCCTCGCCGGCATGATGCCGAGCGCGGTCGCCGTCATCATCGACACGACGCCCGGGCGCTACGCGGCACGCTGCGTGTTCGCGCTGAACCTCGCCGGGCTCGCGCCGTTCCTGCGGCTCCTGTGGTACGGGCCGAACGACGTGCCGGCGGCGCTCCGCATCGTCTCCGATCCCTATGCCTGGCTCGTGATCTACGGCGCGGCCGGGATCGGCTGGCTCCTGTTCCTCGGCTTGCCCGACGCGATCGCGATGGTGAAGAAGCTCGAGGCCGACCGCCAGGTGCGCAAGCACCGCGACCGTCAGCACGAGCTGGTCGAGGAGTGGGGTCCGTCGATCCTGCCGGCCCGCGTCGCGGCCACGCCGCCGCCCAAGTGACGCCGCTTACGCGGAATCAGGGCTGACGCCGCTCACGCGGAGTCGTTAGTTCTGCCGCTCAAGCGGGTGGTTAGTCCTGCCGCTTACGCGGCAGCACGCTTCTCCGTCGCGCCGGCCTTGATCGCGCGTTGCAGCTTCTCGAAGGCGCGCACCTCGATCTGGCGCACGCGCTCGCGGCTGATGCCGTAATGCTGGCTCAGATCCTCGAGCGTCGCCGGATCGTCCTTGAGACGGCGCTCGGTGATGATGTGGCGCTCGCGCTCGTTCAGGATGCCGAGCGCGCCGGCGAGGAGCTTCTGCCGGCGCGACAGCTCCTGGCTCTCGGCGAGGCGGATCTCCTGGTTGTCGGTCTCGTCGACGAGCCAGTCCTGCCATTCGCCCTCGCCGTCGGCGCGGAGCGGCGCGTTGAGCGAGTGGTCGGGCGCGGCGAGGCGGCGGTTCATCGACACCACCTCGCTCTCGGCCACGCCGAGCTCGGCGGCGATGCGCTTGACGTGCTCGGGCGCGAGGTCGCCCTCCTCGATCGCCTTGATGCGGCCCTTGATGCGCCGCAGGTTGAAGAAGAGCTTCTTCTGCGCCGCGGTGGTGCCGATCTTCACCAGCGACCACGAATGCAGGATGTATTCCTGGATCGAGGCCTTGATCCACCACATCGCATAGGTGGCGAGCCGGAAGCCGCGGTCGGGGTCGAAGCGCTTGACCGCTTGCATCATCCCGACATTGCCCTCGGAGATGAGCTCGCCCAGCGGCAGGCCGTAGCCGCGATAGCCCATCGCGATCTTGGCGACGAGGCGCAGATGGCTGGTCACTAGACGGTGCGCGGCATCGGCGTCGGCATGCTCGCGCCAGCGCTTGGCGAGCATGTATTCCTCGTCGACATCGAGCAGAGGGAACTGGCGGATCTGCTGCAGATACCGCGACAGATTTCCGTCGGGGTCGAGCGAATACGCAACCGGCAGGTTCGCCGCCATCGGGTCCTCCTTCGATCCATCGCCGCCGCGGGCTTTGTCCGCTATCGGCCCGGGCCGGGCCGGGCGCCCGTCATCATGGCGCGTCCGCCCCTGCCCCCGCGGCCAGGAGATCGATCAACTGGGCTATAGAATCGGGAGGATTCCTTGCGAATTCAAGGTGCTCCCCCGAGAGAGGGTGATCGAAGCCGATCACGTTCGCGTGGAGGGCCTGGCGCCCGAGGGCGGCGATCGCCGCCGCCGCGGCGGGCCCGGCGGCGCGGCGCC
>VGEU01000109.1 GCA_016869145.1 Alphaproteobacteria bacterium
GCTCCCTCGGCGCCCGCGACCCCGGCGCCGGCCTCCCGGCCGCGCGCCGCGAGCGAATCCACGCGCCCGGTGATCGCCGTCCTGCCGTTTGCCGAGCGCGGCGGCGCGGCGGGCGAGGGCTACTTCGCCGATGGCGTGACGGAGGATGTGATCGGCGCGCTCGGCCGCTTCTCCGGGCTCGTCGTCCTGTCGTGGAGCGCGGTCGCGCCGTATCGCGGCCAGACACAGACCCTCGCCGAGCTGGGCGCGAAGCTCGGCGCGGGATTTGTCGTCGGCGGCTCGATCCAGCGCGCGGGCGGGCGCATTCGCGTCAACGTTCAGCTCAGCGCCGCGGCGGACGGCGCGCTGATCTGGTCGAACCGCTATGACGAGGACCTCGCCGACATCTTCGCCGTGCAGGATCGCATCACCCAGCAGGTCGTCTCGGCGCTGACGGTGCGCGTGACGCAGGTCGAGCAGGCCCGCGTGATGGCCGCGCCGACCGCGAGCCTCGGCGCCTATGACAGCGTGCTGCGCGGCCGCGAGGCGTTCCGCAGCGTCGAGCGCAGCCGCAATATCGAGGCCCGGGCGCTGTTCGAGCGCGCGCTGGAGCTCGATCCCCGCTACGCCGACGCCCATGTCGAGCTCGGCTGGACGCATCTCTCCGACCTGAAAAGCGGCTGGACGCAGTGGCCGCAACGCGCCCTCGACGCGGCACGGGCGGTCGCGGAGCGCGCGATCGCCCTCGACCCGCAGAACGCTTCGGGCCATGCGTTGCTGGCGGACGCGCTGAAGTTTCTCGGTGACATGGCCGGTGCCGAGCGCGCCATCGACAAGGCGCTGGAGCTCAATTCCAACAGCGCGCTCGCCCATGCCAGCCGGGCCAGCGTCATGCTGTTCACGGCGCGCTCCGCCGAGGCCCTCGCGGCCATGCAGACGGCGCTCCGGCTCGATCCCTACCCGCGCGCCGAGTGGCTGATGTCGCTCCTGGCCGGCCAGTTCCTCCAGGGCCGCTACGCCGACGTGCTCGAGACCTACCGGCGCTACCCGCGCGAAATCGGCGGCGTGCCGACCCGTCTGACGGTTGTCGCCGCCGCCCACGCGAGGCTCGGCGACACGGCGGCGGCGCGCGAGATCGCGGCGCAGGTGCGCCGCGCCGCGCCGTTCCTCGATTCGGCGGGGCTGGTCCGGCTGCTCGGGACACCGGCCGAGCAGGCGGTTTTCGCCGAGGGGCTGCGCGGAGCAGGGCTCCTCGACTGAGCGCGTCGGGCGGCCCGCGGCGCCTCGCCCGCGGCGCGTCGGCCGCTAGCCGGCGGCCTCTTCCTTCCGCGCCTCGCGCTTGCGGACATGCGGGTCGAGGTGGCGCTTGCGGAGCCGGATCGACTTCGGCGTGACCTCGACGAGCTCGTCGTCGGCGATATAGCTGATCGCCTGCTCGAGCGTGAGCCGGCGCGGCGGCGTCAGGCGCACCGCGTCGTCCTTGCCGGCGGCGCGGATATTGGTGAGCTGCTTGCCCTTGAGCGGGTTCACCTCGAGGTCGTTGTCGCGGTTGTGCTCGCCGATCACCATGCCGGCATAGACGCGCGCGCCGGGCTCGATGAAGAACGCGCCGCGGTCCTCGAGGTTCCACAGCGCATAGGCAACCGCCTCGCCGAGCGCGTTGGCGATCAGGACGCCGGTGCGCCGGCCCTCGATCGGCCCCTTATACGGCCCGTAGCGCAGGAACAGCCGGCTCATCACGCCGGTGCCGCGGGTGTCGTTGAGGAACTCGCCGTGATAGCCGATCAGCCCGCGCGTCGGTGCGTGGAAGGAGAGCCGCGCCTTGCCCGCGCCCGACGGGCGCATGTCGACGAGCTCGGCCTTGCGCAGCCCCATCTTCTCGACCACCGCGCCGACATGGGCCTCGTCGACGTCGATCAGCACCTCCTCGTAGGGCTCGAGCCGCTCGCCGCTCGCCGGATCGGCGCGGAAGAGGACCCGCGGGCGCGACACCGAGAGCTCGTAGCCCTCACGCCGCATGGTCTCGATCAGGACGCCGAGCTGCAGCTCGCCCCGTCCGCGCACCTCGAACGCATCGAGGTCGTCGCTCTGGCTGACCGAGATCGCTACATTGCCCTCGGCCTCGCGCATCAGCCGCGCGCCGACCACGCGCGAAGTCACCTTGTCGCCGTCCTGGCCGGCATAGGGCGAATCGTTGATCGAGAACGTCATCGCGAGCGTCGGCGGATCGACCGGGATCGCCGTCAGCGCCGCCGTCACCTCGGGCGCGGCGATCGTGTCGGCGACGGAGGCCGCCTTGAGCCCGGCGATCGCGATGATGTCGCCCGCGATCGCGGTCTCTACCGGCACGCGCTCGATGCCGCGAAAGGCGAGGAGCTTGGTGAGCCGCGCGGTCTCGATCACCTGCCCGTCGGGCGCGAGCGCCTGGAGCGCCATGTTGATGCGCGCGACGCCGGTCTCGATCCGCCCGGTCAGCACGCGGCCGAGGAAGTTGTCGTATTCGAGCGTCGTCGCGAGCATCGCGAACGGCGCCTCCGGCTCGCAGCGCGGTGCCGGCACGTGGGCGAGGATGAGATCGAAGAGCGGCGCGAGATCGGTGCGCGGCGCATCGAGCGTCGGCGCCGCCCAGCCCTCGCGCCCCGAGGCGTAGAGCGCCGGGAAGTCGAGCTGCGCGTCCGAGGCGCCGAGCGCCGCGAACAGATCGAACACCTCGGTCAAGACCTCGTCGGGGCGTGCGTCCGAGCGGTCGATCTTGTTGATGATGACGATCGGCCCGAGCCCGAGGCCGAGCGCCTTCGACAGCACGAACTTGGTCTGCGGCAGCGGGCCCTCGGCGGCATCGACCAGGAGGACGACGCCGTCGACCATCGACAGGATGCGCTCCACCTCGCCGCCGAAATCGGCGTGGCCGGGCGTGTCGACGATGTTGATGCGCGCTCGGCCCCACGGCACCGAGGTGCACTTGGCGAGGATGGTGATGCCGCGCTCGCGCTCGAGCTCGTTCGAATCCATGACCAGCTCGGCGACGCGCTGGTTGGCGCGGATCGTGCCGGACTGGCGCAGCATCACGTCGACGAGCGTGGTCTTGCCGTGGTCGACGTGGGCGATGATCGCGATGTTGCGGAGGTCCATCCAATGCCTGCGACGGCGCCCGCGCGCCCTCGCCTCTGTCTCGGTGTGGGAAGAGGTTAACGCTTGCGGATTACCGCAATCTTGCGGCGACGAGCCGGGCGAGGGCGGTTTCCGGCCGGGCGCCGTAATGGCCGATGACCTCGGCCGCGGCGATCGAGCCGATGCGTCCACAGGTGGGAAGATCGCGCCCCTGCGTCAAGCCGTAGAGGAATCCCGCCGCGTAGAGATCGCCGGCGCCCGTGGTGTCGACGACCCGCGCCACAGGCTCGGCCGAAACCGTGTGCGTGGTCGCGCCGGCGACGACGACCGAGCCCTCCCCGCTCCGCGTCACGGCCGCGATCTCGCATTGGCCGCGGAGCCGGGCGATCGCGCCGTCGAAATCGCGCGCCTCGTAGAGCGAGACGATCTCGGCCTCGTTGGCGAACACGATGTCGACATGGCCGTGGACGAGATGCTGGAAGGCGGCGCGGTGGCGGTCGACGCAGAACGGATCGGAGAGCGTGAGCGCGACCTTGCGCCCGGCCGCGTGCGCGATCTCGGCCGCCTTGACGAAGGCGGCCTTGGCCGGCTCGCGATCGAACAGATAGCCCTCGAGATAGGTGATGCGGGCGCCGCCGATCGCCTCGGGATCGATATCGTCGGGGCCGAGGGTGACCGAGACGCCGAGGAAGGTCTGCATGGTGCGCTGCGCATCCGCGGTGACGAGGACGAGGCAGCGCGCGGTCGGCGCTTCGGCGCCGGCGACGGGGCGGCTGCGGTAGTCGACGCCGATCGCGCGGAGGTCGTGGGCGAACACGCGGCCGAACTGGTCGTCGGCGACCTTGCCGATATAGGCGCCGCGGCCGCCGAGCGAGGCGAGGCCGGCGAGCGTGTTGGCGGCCGAGCCGCCCGACATCTCGACCCCGGGGCCCATCGCGGCATAGAGCGTCTCGATCCGCGCCGCATCGACCAGCGTCATCGTTCCCTTGGCGAGCGCGTGCCGGGCGAGGAAGCCCTCGTCGGCCTTGCCGAGAACATCGACGATGGCGTTCCCGACCCCGCAGACATCGAACATCGCTTGCGTCATGGCGCCGGCTTTCTTCCCCGTTCGGTGGAGGCGGCGCACCATACAGCCTCGGCGCGTCATCGACCAAGCGATCGCTTGTGCGACGCAGCGGAAGACATTAATTCCGGGTCATGCCGACCGCCCTCGCGCTCGCCTTCGCCCAGATGCCCGATCCGCGCTTCAAGCGCGTCATCTGGCGCGCCGCCGGCTGGAGCGTCGTTCTCCTCGCGGTTCTCGTCATCCTCGCCTGGTGGGCGCTCGACGGCCTGGTCGTCGCCGGCATGCCCTGGGTCGACACCTTCGTCGCCGTTCTCGGCAAGGCGGCGGCGGTCGTCCTCGCGCTGGTCCTGTTCCCGGCGGCGGCGCTGCTCGTCGTCTCGTTCTTCCTCGAAGACATCGTCCGCGCGGTCGAGGCGCGCCATTACCCCGGCCTCGCCGCGCCGCGCGTCCAGCCGCCCGGCGAGCTCGCCGCGTCGGCGCTCCGCCTCGTGACGCTGTCGGCGGTCCTGAACTTGCTGGTCTTGCCGCTCTACTTGATCCCGGTAATAAATCTCTTTGTTTTCTACGGACTCAACGGCTATCTTCTCGGTCGCGAGTATTTCGAGCTGGTGGCCGGGCGACGCATGGAGCCGGCCGCGGTGCGGACGACATGGCGGGCTCGGCGCGCCCGGCTCTATCTCGCGGGGGTGGTCATCGCGGTCCTGATGAGTATTCCGCTGGTCAACTGGCTGATGCCTGTCCCTTCGGCCGCCTTCATGGCGCATGTCTTCGAATCGATGCGGCAGAAAGGTCTCGCATCCTGAGGGCCGGGCTTGCCGGCCCGTCATCGTGGAAGGCCCAAGGGCCGGCCGGCGCCGGCCCGACATCCTGGGAGGGAAGCTATCCAATGTTCGGTCGCAAGAAGGATGAAGCGCAGGCCCCGGCACCCGAGCAGGCGGTCGATTCCGGCCAGCTCGCCGCCGCCAAACCGAAGTCGGCGCCGACCGCGGCGACGCCGGTCGGCCGCCCCGCGTTGAGCCATCCCCAGACCCAGCCGCGCCGCGGTCCCGACATGCCCAACCCGACGCCGCGCCGTCCCGGCACCGCCGCCGACGGCAAGATGCTGATCGTCGGGCGCGAGATCGCGCTGTCGGGCGCCATCAGCGCCTGCGACCGCCTCGTCGTCGAGGGTCGCGTCGAGGCCAATCTCGCCGACTGCCGCGAGATGGAGGTCGCCGAGACCGGCACCTTCAAGGGCAAGGCCGAGATCGACGTCGCCGACATCAGCGGCACCTTCGAGGGCGAGCTGACGGTGCGCGAGCTTCTCACCGTGCGCGCGACCGGGCGCGTCATCGGCCGCGTCATCTTCGCCCAGCTCGAGGTCGAGCGCGGCGGCGAGATCGTGGGCGAGATCGGCCACCTCGAGGGCCGCGGCCGCGAGGCGACGCTGATCCGCACCGAGACGCCGGTCGCGGCGAAGTAGAGGCGTGGGCCGGCCGGTGTCGCGGGGTGGGGTCGCGGCGGCGGTGGTCGTCGCTCTTCTCGCCGGCGGTTGCGCCGGCCGGGACGAACGCGCCCCGCCCGTCGCCGCAGAACCCGCGATCGATCCGGCGAGCCTGATCGGGCTCGATGCGGCCGCGCTCCGCGCGCGGCTCGGCGCGCCCGAGTTCGTGCGCCAGGAGAAGGCGGCGGAGGTGTGGCGCTACGCCTACGGCGCCTGCATCGCCTATCTCTTCCTCTATGCCGACAACGGCGCAGCGCGGAAGCCGCCGACGGTCCGCTTTATCGAGGTGCGCGGCCTCGCCTCGCCGTCGGTCAAGGCGGAGGACTGTATCGGCCGGCCCGCCGCCGCGCCGCCGCCACCGGTCGCGGCGACGAGCTGAGCCACCCTGCCCCGCCGCCGTGAGGCGGCATAGTTTTTTGTTAGAGCGGGCGAAGCCCGCCGCGTTCAGGCGGCCGTCTTCTTCTTGAACCGGCAGAGATCGGCGACGACGCAACGCGGGCAGTCGGGCTTGCGTGCCTTGCAGACATAGCGCCCGTGCAGGATCAGCCAGTGATGGGCGTTGAGCCGGTAGGCGTCGGGCGTGCGCGCCTCGAGCCCGCGCTCGACGTCGCGCGGCGTCTTGCCGGGCGCGATCCCGGTGCGGTTGCCGACGCGGAAGATGTGCGTGTCGACCGCGATCGTCGGCTCGCCGAACGCGATGTTGAGGACGACGTTGGCGGTCTTGCGCCCGACGCCGGGGAGCGTCTCGAGCAACGCCCGGTCGCGCGGCACCTCGCCGCCATGCTCCGCGAGGAGCTTCTGCGACAGCGCGACGACGTTCTTCGCCTTGGTGCGGTAGAGCCCGATCGACTTGATGAACGCGCGCACGCGCTCCTCGCCGAGCGCCGCCATCCGCGCCGGCGTGTCGGCGATCGCGAACAGCGGCGCGGTCGCCTTGTTGACGCCGGCATCCGTCGCCTGCGCCGACAGGACGACCGCGACGAGGAGCGTGAACGGGTTGATGAAGTGGAGCTCGCCGCGCGGCGACGGATTGGCCGCGGCGAGCCGCTGGTAGAACGTCTCGGCATCGAAGCGGGCGCGCGGCATGGCCGGCATGGTAACCATATTTCGCGCGCAAGGAAGCGGCGGCTCCCCTTGTTGGCCGCGCGCGGCGGCACTATCCTTCGCGGCCATGAGCCAGACTGGGGAATCGATCCTTTCCGACCGCGATGGGCCGGTCCTGTTCGGCGCCGAGCTGCAGCCGCACCGGAGTCTCTCGGGGCCCGCCTTCGCGGTCCTGATGGGTGTGACGGGTGCGGTCGCGGTGATCCTCGGCGTCGCGTTTCTGCTCGTGGGCGCCTGGCCGATCTTCGGTTTCTTCGGCCTCGACGTCCTCCTCCTCTATGTCGCGTTCCGCATCAACTACCGCCGCGCGCGGCTCGTGGAGCGGCTGCGGTTGACCGCGGGCGATCTCGCGGTCGAACGGGTGAGCCATCGCGGCGCGCGCGAGACCTGGCGGTTCCAGCCCTACTGGCTCCGCGTGACGATGGACGATCCGCCGCGCCACGATTCGGCGCTGACGCTGTCCTCGCATGGGCGGTCCTTGGTGATCGGCGCGTTCCTGACGCCCGAGGAGCGGCTCGAAGTGGCGCGGGCCCTGCGCGACGCGCTGGCCCGCGTCCGCGGCCGATAAGGCCGCGGCGCCACTTTCCGCAACAAGCGTTCGGGGCCGAGAAAGGCCGCGTCACGATCGGCGGCGCCCCTTTCATGGATCCGCGAGGCGCGCAAGAACCGGGTGGTTCCGCGCCGGCGCGATCCCTATCCTTCGACGATCGGAGATGCACGGGAGCGCGGCGATGACGCGGATGCGGACGGCGGCGGGGCGGGCGACGGACCTGGCGCGGGTCGCGGCGGCGATCGATCACCTCGGCGATCATTGGGAGGACCACCCGCCCCTCGCCGCGACGGCGGCGGCCCTCGGCATGAGCCCGCATCATTTCCAGCGCCTGTTCACCCGCCACGCCGGACTGAGCCCGAAGCAGTTCGTGCGCGCGCTCGCGCTCGAGGTCGCCAAGGACCAGCTCGACCAGGGCGCGAGCGTGCTCGAGGCCGCGCTCGACGCCGGGCTGTCGGGGCCGGGACGGCTCCATGATCTCTTCGTCGCGTTCGAGGCGCTGACGCCCGGCGACCACAAGCGCCGCGGCGCCGGTCTCGTGCTGCGCCACGGCGTCCATGACGGGCTGTTCGGCCGCTATCTCGTCGCGATCTCGGACCGCGGCATCGTGGCGCTCTCCTTTCTCAACGCCGACGGCGAGGCGGGCGCGGTCGAAGCACTCGCCCGGCGGTTTCCGGCCGCGACTCTGGTGCGCGACGCGGACGCGACCGGGCGCGTCGCGGGCGCTCTCTTCACCGTCCGGCTCGGCGCCCCCGGCGCGGGCCCTCGCCTCCACGCGCTCGGCACCAATTTCCAGATTCAGGTCTGGCGCGCGCTGCTCGCGATCCCGCCCGGCGCGCCGACCACCTATGGCGCGATCGCGCGTGCGATCGGGCGCGGCACCGAGGCCGCGCGCGCGATCGGTACGGCGGTCGGCGACAACCCGATCGCCGTCCTGATCCCGTGCCACCGCGTGCTGCACGCCGCCGGCTATGGCGCGATGGGCTATCGCTGGGGTGTCGCGCGCAAGAAGGCGCTCCTCGCCTACGAGGCGGCGCGCGCGGTCACGGACGCGGATCGGCGAGACGGGCGAGCCGCGCGCTCGCGGTGAGCGCGAAGCGGAGGAGCTGGCTCCGCCGCCGCGCGGCGTGGAGCGCGAACGCGGCCGAGGGGCGGATGATCGCGGCCTCGTAGGCATCGGCGACGATCACGCCATGCTCGGCCGGCAGAAGCGCGAGCGGGAATCCCTCCGGCACCGCGAAATAGAACGCATCGCACCAGGGCAGATAGTCCGGCCATTTGAGATCGCCGCGGAAGTCCTCGACGCTCGCCTTGACCTCGACGATCGCGAACTCGCTCGCGGGGCCGAGCGTCATCACATCGACGCGCCGTCCGTTCGGCAGGCGGAACTCGACCAGCGTGCCGTGGCCGTTGTCTTCGAACATGCGGCAGACGCCGCGGCTCACCGCCTCGGTGATCCTACGGAGGGCCTCGTCGGCCGGCGCGACGGCGCCCGTGCGGCGGACGAGCGGCAGCGCGGGCGAACGCTCTTCCTTCATCGGCGTGATCCCGGATCGAGCTCCGCCGGCCGCCAAGGTGCTTGGCACCGGGCGCGGCTTGGCGCAGGATTTGCCCAACTACAACATCATGTCGGACGGGAGACTTCAACGATGGGCATACCGCGCCTCGCCGCCGTCGCGCTCGCCGCCGCCACCGCCGCCGCGAGCCTCGCCACCGCCGCTGCGACCGCCCCCGCGTTGGCACAGGTCGTCGCCATCGGCTCGGGCAGCCAGGGCACCTGGACCTATTCCGCATCCGCCGCGATCGCCAAGATCGCCGGCGAGGCGGGCGTGCAGATGCGGGTCCAGCCTTATGCCGGCACCAGCACCTTCGTGCCGCTCCTCAACACGGGCGAGCTCGATTTCGGCCTGACCAACCATCTCGAGGCGACCCTCGCCATCGCCGGCGAGGTGATCTATGACGGGCGCAAGAACCCCGACATCCGCGCGATCAGCGTGCTCGCGCCGCTCACGGTCGCGATCTATGTGCGGGCCGATTCGCCGCTCCGCACGGTCGCCGATCTCAAGGGCAAGCGCTTCCCGACCGAGTACACGGCGCAGCGCATCATCCACGTCACCGCCGCCGCCGTGTTCGCCAATGCCGGCCTCGGCTACGAGGACGTGCGGCCGGTGCCGGTGCCCAACATCGTCCGCGGCGCCGACGAGTTCGCCGCCGGCAACAGCGACGCGTTCTTCTTCGCGCTCGGCGCGGCGAAGGTGCAGGAGACACACGCCAAGGTGCCGACGCGCCTCCTCGGCATCGACACCGCGCCGGCGGCGATGGAGCGCATGCGTCGTCACGTGCCGGTCGCCTATGCGATGCGGATCGCGCCGAGCCCGACCCAGATCGGCGTCACCGAGCCGACCGATGTGATGGCCTATGACTATCTCGCGCTCGCCTCGGCCAAGCTCGGCGACGAGATCGTCTATCGCGTGGTGAAGGCGATGCACGACAACCCGGACGGGCTCGCCGCCGCCTTCGCGCCGCTCCGCGGCTTCGTGCCCGGCAAGATGGCGAAGGATCTCGGCGGGGTCATGTTCCATCCCGGCGCGATCAAGTTCCTGCAGGAGAAGGGCCAGTGGTCGCCTAGGTCGTAGGGCGACGGCGAGCGAGCGCGAGCCACAGCCCGGCGGCGATGATGGCGATGCCGACGAGGTGGTAGGGGGCGAGCGTCTCGCCGAGGAAGATCACTGCGAGCGCGACCGAGTAGACCGGGATCAAGTTGAGATAGAGCCCGGCCATGCCGGGGCCGAGCGTCGCCACCGCGCGGTTCCACAGGATCAGCCCGACCGCGCTCGACAGGACGCCGAGGACCCCGATCGCGACCAGGGTCTTCTCGGTGAGCCGCACCGGCGCAATCGCGATCGTCTCCCAGATATAGAACGGCAGCGTCAGGAGCGTGCCGAACACGAGCGTGCCGATCAGGAGGCCAGAGGCCGAGATCGCGCGCGGCACCTTGCGCAGCCAGTTGGCGTAGACCGACCAGCTCACGATCGCGATCAGCACCAGGACGTCGCCCACGTTGAATCCGAACGTGGCGAAGGTCGCGGGATCGCCGCGCGCGACCAGGATCGCGATGCCGACCAGCGAGACCGCGATCCCCGCCCACTGCCGTCGCGTCGCCGGGTCGCCGTAGAGGAACACCGCGATCAGGAGGATCGTGATCGGCTCGATCGCGTTGATCAGCCCGGCGTTGATCGCGGTGGTGTGCTGGAGGCCCATGAAGAGAAGCGTGTTGCCGGCGATGAAGAGCAGAAAGGCGAGCCAGGCGAGCATGCGCCAGTGGGCGATCAGCGTCGGCAGATCGCGGCGCACCGCTGCGTGGACGAAGGGCCAGAGCACGAGCGCGCCGACCAGCGTCCGCCAGAACGACAGCCCGATCGGCGGCACTTCGTCGTGCGACCAGCGCACGACGACGATGGTGCCGGCCCAGAACAGCATGCCGACGGCGGCCATGCCGTGGCCGGAGGCGAGCACGCGGTGGACGGGGCTCCGGTCGTGGTCGGGCGCGGGCCGCTGCATCGCCGTTCAACGGTGGGGGCGTCGGGGATAGGATCACCGTTCTAGCACCCGCGTCCCGCGGGCGATACGGTAGAACGCGATGCCGCGGTTCTGCGCCAACATCACGCTCATGTTCGCCGACCAGCCGGTGCTCGACCGGCTCGCCGCCGCGAAGGCGGCCGGATTCCCGGCGGTCGAGGTCCAGGACATCTGGGGCCATCCGCTCGACGAATGGCGCCGCGCGAGCGAGGCGGCCGGCGTCGAGTGGGCGCTGTTCAACGTGCCGCTCGGCGATTTCCGCGACGGCGGACCGGGGATCGCGGCGATGCCCGGACGCGAGGCGGAGTTCCGCGCCGCGATCGCCGAGACGCGCCGCTACGCCGCCCTCCTCCGGCCGCCCTGCGTCAACGTGCTCGCCGGCGCACCGCCCGCCTCGGTCGGCCGCGCGCGCCTTCGCGACGCTTGCCAACAATCTCCGCTACGCCGCCGAGACGCTCGGCGAGATCGGCGTCCGCGTCGTGGTCGAGGCGCTTAACGCACGCGACCGGCCGGGCTTTCTCCTCGCCCG
>VGEU01000110.1 GCA_016869145.1 Alphaproteobacteria bacterium
GCTCTCGGCCGCGATCCGCCGCTCCACCGCACGTACCCGGGCGCGCGGGCGGCTCGCCCGCCGCTCGCTCTCGAACACCGGCGGCAATTTGATCACGACGCGGGCGGCGAGCCAGCGCTCGACGTAGCCGCGGGCGCGGTCGGGGTCGCCGGGGCCGTGGCCGTCGATCCAGCGCGCGTCGCCGACGACACCGATGTCGCAAAGTGTCATCAGCGCCTCGTCGAAGCGGTCGCGCACGCGGCCTGCCCAGTGGCCGCCGCGCGCGCCTTCCTGCGGGAGCGCGCCGACGTCGGCGAGGAGACGTCCGATCGTCCGGATTACCTGCCCGCCCGATCCGACGAACCAGGCGAGCATCAGGGTGTGATAGGCGATGCGCTTGGCGAGCGCCGCCTGGCCGCGCGTGGCGCGGCCGTCGAGGCGGAGCGCGGCGACCGGAAACGCCCCGGCCCACACCCGGCCGTCGTGGTTGAGCCACCAATAGTCCCAGTGACCGGTGCGGACGAGCCAGCCCACCCGGCGCGACGCGCCGGATGCGACGGGCGCCCGCGTCACCACGTCGAAGAGACGATCACCGGCGTGGCCGATCCCCGCGTCGACCCATGACCGGGTCGCCACGTCCCACACGCGCACCGCCTCGACATCGATCCGGAGACGGTCGAGCCGCGCGATCTCGGCGCCGATTCGTTGGATGGCGGTGATCGCGGCCGCGGTCAGCGGATGGCTGGCGACCGCGGCGCGCTGCAGGCGCGGCTCGAAGGATGCCGACGATACGGTGGGAGACGTGCCCGGTTGGCCCGCTGCCGCAGCGGTCGGAAGTGCCCCGGGGGATCGGCAATCCCGTTTCGGGGGGTTCCACGTCTCGTCACTCCTGTCATTCGACAGGGGGAGCGTAGCGACGCGTCCATGCCGCCCGGCGCGTCGGCGGCCCGGTCCAGGTATCGAGGTTCCTCCGCGCAGCGTGGTCCGCGGAAAGCCGAGCGCGAACAGTGTGTTGTCCGGGTTCGGGCCGCAAAGTTCCGCTAGGCTCGCCAGCATTGCTGACAGCTTCCTGCGCCGGGCTGCCGGGTCGGCGCTGGGCGCCGGCTGGCCCCTCGCCATGGTCATGACACGATGTCGTACCCCCGCTCACCCATTTTGGGGGATGCGAACCCGAGACAACCCTCGCAGAGTGTGACGCTGCAGATTGCACAGGCGGTCGACCAACAATCTACCAGCCGAAAATATTATTTTTCAATAGGTTAAGTCTAAGGACCGCGCCCCTTGCGGGCGCGGCGCGTCTCACCGTCGTATCAGAAGTCGCGTTCACGTCCGCGCGTTCCATCCTCGCCGCCCTCGCTTTCGCCGCGCCGGTCGCGCTCGCCGCCGCGCCGACGCTCGGCGGATCGTTCTTCACTGGGCTCGACGACCTGTTGGGGGGCTACGCGTTTAGCCGGATCTCTGGCTACGGTCACGCCGTCTCCGCCGATGGCGCGGTGGTGGTGGGCCGGGGCCAATCCGCCTCGGGCACCGAGGCGTTCATCTGGGACGCGGTGAACGGCCTGCGCGCGCTCGACGACGTGCTGGTCAACGACTTCGGGGCCAACCCGACCGAGGGAACGCCGGCCTACCGGCCGCTTCTCGACCTCGGTCTCGCCCACGTCACCGGCTTCGAGCCGCTCCCGGAAGCCTGCGCTGCGCTCCAAGCCGCGGCCGGCCCGCGCGAGACCTATCTGCCGCACGCGGTCGGCGACGGGGCGGTGCATCTGTTCCACGTGTGCCGTGCGAGCACGATGTCGAGCGTGCTGCGGCCGGCGGCGCGAACGCTCGGCGTCCTGCACGGCTTTCCCGAATGGGGCGAGATAGTGCGCATCGACAGCGTCGCGACGCGCCGGCTCGACGATATCGGCGAGATCGTCGGGCTCGATTTCGTCAAGATCGACGTCCAGGGCGCCGAGCTCATGGTGTTCGAGCACGGGCGCACCAAGCTCGCCCAGGCGGTCGCGATCCAGACCGAGGTCTCCTTCCTCGAGCTCTATGACGGCCAGCCGAGCTTCGCCGCGATCGACCGCGAGCTGCGCGGCCAGGGCTTCGTGCCGCACATGTGGGCGGAGCTCCACAACGCGGGCGTCGCCCCGCTCACCGTCTCCGCCGCGCCGGGACAAGGTCGGAACCAGCTGCTCGAGGGCGATTTCGTCTATGTCCGCGATTTCCGCTACCCCGAACGCATGACCGACGAGCAGATCAAGTGCCTCGCGCTCGTGCTGCACACGGTCTACGGCTCGATCGACCTCGCGTTCCGCCTTGTCCTCCTCCTCGCCGAGCGCGGCGCGGTCGCGAAGGATGCGCCGGACGCCTATTTCGCCGCGATGCAGGCCGAGCTCGGGTCACGCCCGGCCGGGTGAGGGCCGCGATTCTCGGCGCCGGCGCCGGCGCCGCGCCCGTTTGCCATCCCGTTTGCTATGATCGGCCGAGTTTGTCGGGGCCCCGAGGGGGAAGAGGCGCATGAGGTTCGGCACGTTCCTGTTTCCGGAATGCAGCGATCCCAGAGAGGACGGCGCGGTGATCGACGACGCATTGGCCGAGGCGCGGCTCTGCGACCGGCTCGGCATGGATGCGGTGTGGCTCGCCGAGCACCACTTCGACGGCAACTGCGCCTATGTCGACCCGCTGGCCTTCGCCGCCGCGCTCGCGGTCGCGACCGAGCGCGTGGCGATCGGCTTCGCCGTCATCCAGACCTCGCTCTACCATCCGATCCGCCTCGCCGAGCAGCTTTCGCTGCTCGACCATCTGAGCAAGGGGCGGCTGATCCTCGGCCTCGGCCGCGGCACCTTCTTCAACATCTACGAGTACCAGGGCTACGGCATCGACGCCGACGAGGCGCAGGCGCGATACGAGGAGGCCGTGCACATCATCCGGAAGGCCTGGACCGAGATGGCCTTCGAGCACCACGGCCGGTTCTGGAGCCTGCGTGTGCCGGCACTCCGCCCGCGACCCTATACCCGGCCGCACCCGGAGATCTGGTGGGCGACCTCGAGCGAGCACTCGATCGGCGAGCACGCGCGCCACGGCCGGCCGGTCCTCCTCAACGCCCAGACCAACGACACCACGCGCCGCCGCGTCGCGCTCTATCGACAGGGCATGCGCGAGGCCGGGTTCGGCGAGGACGCCATCGCGGCGAACGTCGCCAAGATCTGGGTGTGGCGCAGCGCCTATGTCGGGGCGACCGGCGCCCGGGCCGAGGCGGTCGGGCGCCCGGCCTTCGAGGCCATGATCGAGCACCGCAAGAAGATGCGCGACCAGGTCGAGCGCGAGCAGGGGGTGAAGCTCTCACCCCATCTGGCGCCGGGGCTCAACGGCTTCCTGTGCGGCGCCCCCGACACGGTCGCGACCGAGCTCGCCGAGCTCGCCGAGCTCGGCATCGGCGGGGCGCTCATCCAGTTCCGGCTCGGCGCGCTGCCCTATGAGGCGGCGGCCGAGAGCATCGAGCGCTTCATGCGCGAGGTCGCGCCACGGGTCCGGGGGGCCGCATGACCGCCGACCCCGCGCCCTCTCACCCCGGCTGCCATCCCGGCCTCGCCAGGCGGTCGCCGCCCGGATCGGGTCGAAATGGGATTGCGATGGCGGGGGGGACGAAGATACCCTTGCGCGCCGTGTGACCACGATCGACCACCAGACCCGCCGAACAGTGAGGAAATCCGATGTGTCCCGATTCCGACGTCCCGGCCCTCCGGGGGATTGAACCCGTCCTGTTTCCGCAGTCGAGCGCGCGCGCCCGCCATGCGCCGGAAGCCAGGTTCGTGCGCAACGCCTGGTATGTGGCGATGGCCGCGTGCGACCTCGTCAAGGGCAAGCTCGCCCATCGCACCATCATGAACGAGCCGATCGCGTTCTATCGCAAGGAAGACGGCGGCATCGCGGCGATCACCGACCGGTGCCCGCACCGCTCCGTGCCGCTCTCGATGGGAACCCTCCTATCCGGCGACCGGGTGCAGTGCATCTATCACGGCCTGGAATTCGGTCCCGACGGGCGGTGCCTCAAGAACCCGCACGGCAACAACAAGATCTTCACCGGGCTCCACTTGTCGAGCTACCCCGCGGTCGAGAAGCACGCGCTGATCTGGATCTGGATGGGCCAGAAGGCGGCCGATCCGGCCACGATCCCGGACTATGCCTGCCTCGTCGATCGGCCGCCCTCGCATGTCACCCGGGTCGGCTATCTCCACGTCAAGGCGCACTATCTCCTCCTCGTCGACAACCTCCTCGACCTCAGCCACACGAGCTACACCCACGCCGGCGTTCTCGGCAACGCCGACACCGCGACCGCCGACCCCTTGATCGTGCAGAACGGCGACGTCGTCACCGCGACGCGCGATTCCCCGGACGCCGAGACGCCGGGCATCCTCTTGATGATGGCTCCGAGAGGATTCTTCGACCGCGGCGACCAGTGGCAGTCGATCTCGTGGTTCCCCGCCGGCAATCTGCGCCTCGAGTTCGGCGCGAGCCGGGTCGGCGAGCCGAAGGCGAAGGGCACCGGCTATACGGCGGTCCACTTCCTGACGCCCGAGACCGAGCGGACGACGCACTACCACTACGCGGCCGCGCGGTGGAACGTGCTCACCGACGACAAGCGCAACCAGGAGCTCCGCGACCTCATCTACAAGATGCGGACCTTCGCCTTCTCGCAACAGGACGTGCCGGTGATCGAGGCCCAGCAGGCCTCGATCGACCAGGCCGGCGGCATGGTCGCCCCAAACCTCCTCAGCATCGACGCCGGGCCGACGCGCTACGAGAAGGTCCTCAATCGCCTCCTCGCGGAGGAGAACTGATCGTCCGTGCGCGCGCCAGGGCGGCAGACCGCCTCGGCGCCGCGCGGCCCGCGCCGCGCTCGGCCATCCGGCCCGATCCGTTGCGAGGCGACGGTGCGCTTGCGTCTCTGCCTCGGGCTCGCCGCTGCCGTCGCCGCGGACGACGCGGGAATCGAACTACAAGCAATGGCCGATAAAACCCGGCGAGCGCGTCGCGGTCCGGATCGAGGCGACGCTTCCCGTCGTCGCGCAAGGGACGGTCAGCTGGTCCAATACCGCGAATGACTATAGCCCCAGCGCGAAGACCTTGTCGCCGAAGGGCGTGCGCGAGACGGCGAAGAGCTATCTCTCGGTCGGCGAGCCGGCGCGGCGCTGGTTCGTCGCCGATGGCATCATCCTCGATGCGCCGAGCGCGCTCTGGATCAAGGAATCGGAGGATGCCCTGATCCTCAACCCGGGCACGGCGCCGGCCCGGGTCGAGCTCGCGCTCCATTTCCAGGGCAGCGTGATCCGGCACGCCGTCGAGGTCCCCGCGCGCCGGCTCCGCCGCGTCGCGATGGACCCGCTGGCGCGCGCCAACACCAACTACGGCACCGCATTCACGAGCGATGAGCCCGTCGTCGTCCATTGGCGGCGCGCCGTCTACTGGTATGATTCGGACGAGGTGATGGCGTTCTGGTCGTTGCCCGCCTTGCCGCTCGCCGAGCCGCGCTGAAACCCGCCCGAAACGGGAGGCCCCATGAAGATCACCCTGCTCGACGCCCCGTTCGGTGCCGAAGTCGCCGATCTCGATCTCGGCTGGGCCGTCGCGCCCGAGGACGGCCGCGCGATCCTCGCCGCCTTCCGCGACCACGCGCTCCTCCTGTTCCGCGGCCAGACGCTCACGGTCGAGGACCAGCGCCGCCTCGGCGCGCTGTTGGGCCCGCTCGACCGCCGCGCGCAGGTGGTCGAGCTCACCCACGAGGGCAGCGGCCGCTACGATCCCTATGTCACGCTGATCACCAATATCCGCGCGGACGGCAAGCCGATCGGGACGCTCCCCGACGGCGAGATCTGGTTCCACGCCGACAAGTCGTTCACCGCCGAGCCGTTCAAGGCGCTCCTCCTCTACGCGCTCCAGGTGCCGGCAACGGGCGGCACGACGCGGTTCGCGAACCAGTATCTGGCCTATGCGCGGCTGCCGGCCCCGATGCGCCGACGGATCGCCGATCTCCGCGTCCGCCAGGTCTACGACTTCGCGCTCTCGAACCAGGACTTCAAGCCCGACTATCGCGCCGGGACCACGGCGACCGCGCTCGCCGCGACGCACCCGGTCGCGATCGCCAATCCCGAGACCGGCCGGCCGCAGCTCTTCGTCAACCGGCTGATGTCGGCCTTCATCGAGGACCTGGCCCAGGCCGAGGGCGACGCGCTCCTCGAGACGCTCCTCGCCGCGAGCGAGGACCCGGCGATCGTCTATGAGCATCGCTGGCGCGCCGGCGATCTCGTCCTCTGGGACAACCGCGCCGTGATCCACGCCCGCACCGACTTCCCCGCCGACCAGATCCGCGAGATGCGCCGGATCACCGTCAAGGGCGGCCCGCTCGCCCCGGCCGCAGCCGCGCTTGAGCCCGCGCGATGACCGCCGTCCTCGTCACCGGTGCGGCGAGCGGCATGGGGCTCGCGACCGCGAAGCTGCTCCGCGGCCAGGGCCACAAGGTCGCCGCGCTCGACATCGAGGGGAACGCGCTGCACGCGGCGCTCCCGGCCGGTCCGACGCTTCTCCCCGTCGTCGCCGACATCGCCGACCCCGACGCCTGCGCCCGCGCCGTCGAGACCGTGACGGGACGCTTCGGTGGGCTCGCCGCGCTCGTCCACTTCGCCGGCGTCCATTCGGCCGCGACGTGGGACACGCTGACGCCTGCCGAGTGGGACCGGACGCACGCGGTCAATCTCAAGGGCAGCTTCTTCCTCGCCCAGGCCGCGGCGCGCCCGATGGTCGCGGCGAGATTGGGCCGCATCGTCCTGATCGGCTCGGATTCGGTGCTCACCGGCGGCATCGGCCAGGGCGCGGGCGGTCCGGCCTACATCTCCGCCAAGGCCGGCATCATCGGGCTCACCCGCTCGCTCGCCCGTGCCCTCGCGCCGCACGGCGTCACCGTCAACGCGATCAGCCCCGGGCTGATCCGCACCCCCATGCTCGACGGCTTCCCGGCCGAGGCCCAGGCCGCCGCGCTCGCCCATATCCCGGCGGCGCGGTTCGGCACGCCCGAGGACGTCGGCAACGTCGCCGCCTTTCTGATCTCGGACGCCGCCGCCTATGTCACCGGCGAGATCGTCGAGGTCAATGGCGGGCTCCGCTTCGCCTGAGCGCCGCGAGGCCACGCGATGATCGTCGATGTCCACTGCCACTACGTGCCGCCACGTTTCCTCGACCTCGTCCGCCGCGAGCCCGCGTTCCGCGTGACCGCGGCCGCTCCCGTCGGCGAGCGCGTCGATGTCACGGTCGGCGGCATCCCGTTCGCGCTCAACCGCACGTTCTTCGACATCGACCGGCAAGTGGCGTGCATGACCGCGCTCGGCGTCGACCGCACCGTCGTCTCGCTCGCGACGCCCTTCGTCGGCTACGGCGTCGATGCCGCGCTCGGCCGCGCGGCCACGCGCCTATTCAACGACGAGATCGCCGCCCTCGTCCGCGCAGCGCCCGACCGCTTCGCCGGCTGGGCGTTCCTGCCGATGCAGTCGCCCGAGGACGCGGCAGACGAGCTCCGCCGCGCCGTCGACGAGCTCGGGCTCGCGGGCGGAAATATCGCCTCCAATGTCGGCGGGCGCTATCTGCACGAGGACGAATATGCGCCGATCTTCGCCGCGGCGAGCGCGCTCGACGTGCCGCTGTTCGTCCATCCGGCGAACCCGCCGGCGCGCGAGCGGATGAAGGACTACGAGCTCGCCGTCGTCGCCGGCTATCTGTTCGATTCGACGCTCAACCTGTTCCACATGATTTGCGGTGGGCTCCTCGACCGCTGGCCGCGGCTTCGCCTCGTGATCACCCATGCCGGCGGATTCGCGCTCCTTCTCCGCGCGCGGATGCAGCGCGAGGTCGACACCAACCCCGCGCTCGCCGCGACGCTCGCCCGCCCGATCGGCGACTATCTGAAACAGCTGTGGTTCGATTCGATCTGTTTCGAGCCGGGCTACATGCGCTATTGCATCGAGACCGTCGGCGCCGACCGCTTCCTGATGGGAAGCGACGGCCCGTTCCCGCTCGGCGAGCCCGACCCGGTCGGCTTCGTCCGCCGCGCGCTCGGCGACGGGCCGGCGACAGCGCGCATTCTCGAGGCCAACGTGGCGACGCTGTTCGGCCCGCGCTGGCGCGGCTGAGACCGGGCTGCCGTCCACGCATTGATGCATTGCCGCCTGCGCGTTTGACGATCATAGAACCCGCGCATTTGGATCGAGACATGGACGCCGATGTGAGCCCAAGCGGGGACGGTCCGACCGCGACGATCGCGCCGCCCGGCCCGTCGCCCTTCGCGTTCACCGGCACGACGGACGTCTATTTCCGCATCTGGATCGTCAACCTCGTCCTCACCATCGTCACGCTCGGCATCTGGTCGGCGTGGGCGAAGGTGCGCCGCCAGCGCTTCTTTCTCGGCAATACCGAGGTCTTCGACGACCGCTTCGATTTTCTCGCCGACAGCTGGACCATCCTCAAGGGGCGGCTCATCGCCGTCACCGCGCTCGCGATATATGGCGTTGCCGGCGGTTTCGAGCCGGACGCCCGGATCGTTCTCGTGATCGCGGTATTGCCGGCGATGCCCTGGGTGATCAACCGCGCGCTCGCCTTTCGCTGTCGCAACACCGTCTGGCGCAACGTCCAGATGCGCTGGCACGGCACATATTGGGGCTCGTTCAAGGCGTTCATCCTGTGGCCGGCGCTCTCTCTCGTGCCGGCCGGCCTGCTGATCCCCTACGCGACGCGCGCCTCCCAGCGCTATATCGCGCGTCACATTGCCTTCGGCCATACGCGCTTCGACGCCGCGATCGCGATCGCGCCGCTCTATCGCGCGCTCGTCCTCGCGGCCGTCCTCTTTTTCGCCCTCTACCTCGTCATGTATGGCGCCCTCGTCGCCGCCATGTGGATCGCGGACGACGAACTCGCGTGGGAGATTGTCGATTCGGTCTACGCGGCGGTCCCCATCTTCGCCCTCTTCATCGCCGTCGCGTTCTACCGGGCGCGGGCGCGCAATGTGATGGTCCGGGCGATGGCCTCTGAAGGGCGGCTCGCATTCAAGTCCAGCCTGTCCGGGCTCTACCTCGCCTGGATCGTCCTCTCCAATTTCTTCGCCGTGCTCTTCACGCTCGGCCTCCTCGTGCCGTGGGCGCAAATGCGCCTGTGGCGCGCACAGACCGAGACGCTGGCTGTCTTCGCGCATGTGAGCCTCGCGAGCTTCACCGATGCAAACGCGCGCGACGGGCGTGCCGCCGGCGAGGAGTTCGCCGACTTCGGCGGCATCGGCATCGGCGTATGAGGATCGAGGGCACGCTCCATCCGCCCGCCTCGTCCGAGGCGGTTCCCGCCGCGCTCGTCCTCGCCGACGGCGTGCTCGCGATCGATACCGAGACCGACGCGCCGCGGCCGGTGATCGTCGAGCGCTTTTACGACCGCATCTCGGGCGTGCCGCGCCGGGTGATGCTCGGGGACGGATCGCACTTCGTCACGCGCGACGACCGGTACTTCCGTCGCTCGACGCTTCCCGACGACCGGAAGCGGGCGATCACGGCACTCTTCGACCGCCTCGCCGACGGCGGCGATCTCGCCGGCCCGATCCGCCTCGAGTTCCGCCAGGGCAACAGATATGGCGCCAACGCCCTCGCGCTCCCCGGCGGCATCGTCGTCATCACCGACGAGATGGTGGCGAGGCTCGCCGACGACAAGCTGATCGGCGCCGTCCTCGCCCATGAGATCGGCCACGTCGAAGGGCGTCACGGGCTCCGTCGCTTCATCCGCGTCGCCTTCTGGTCGCTCCTGTTCGGCTTGGTCGTCGGCGACATCGGCTCGGTGACCGACGAGCTCGTCGCGGCGCCGACGCTTGTCATCGCCCGCGGCTACGGTCGCTAGTTCGAGCGCGAGGCCGATGCGCGCGCGCTGGTGCTCCTCGACCGCGCCGGCCTGGACCGGCGCTCGGCCGCCGCCGTGTTCCACCTGTTCCTCAAGGAATGCGCGCCCGACTGTGGCGGCGGCGGCTGGCTCTCGACCCATCCCTCGCACGAAGAGCTCGCGCGCCGTCGACGAGGCGCGTTAGAACGCTATCCGGTCGCGGCTCACCGGCCCTCGACGCGCATCTCGGGATGGACGATCGCGCCATCCTTGACGATCGGCACGCCGTCGAGCGCGAGCGTGCAGCCCTTGAGCGGGATGTCCAGGTGGGACGGCGTGTCGTTGGTGCCGCCGAGCTCGACATTGGGGCCGGTCGAGAACAGGACATTGCCATAGAACGCGCGCCCATCCTGGCCGCCGCTCTGCGAGGCGATCGGGCTCGTGCCCATGAACTCCCACGACGCGTTGACGTCGAGGCCCCAGCCGATATGCGAGACCGCGAAGGCGCGCGGGTCGTTCCAGCTCTTCATGTGGGTGCGCATCAACTGCGCATCGATGCCGTCGCCTTTGATCTCGGTCACCATGCCCTTCTCGATCGTGAGCCGGATCGGCGCCGCGACATAGCGCATGAACGGCAGCAGCATGTCGCCGATGTCGATCACGATGGTGCCGTCGACGCCGTCGTCATGGGCGGCCGTGTAGAGGAAGTTCCCCGGCCAGGCGTCCCAGCGCCCCTTCTGGTCGGTGAACCCGTACTGCGTCGCGACGCGATACTGGCCGAGCCGATAGGTGACGTCGGTGCCGCCGGGCGAGGTGATATGGAGGCGCTTGGCCGCGCTCAACAGCCGCTCGCCCGCCTCGGCGCGCCGGCGCGCGTGCGGCGTCGGGAACATCCGGCGCAGCACCTCGATCGGCTCGACCACGAGCAGCATGCGCGCGCCCGCGTCGGTGATCGCGATCTGCTCCTTCGACCACAGGAGCCCCATCAGGTCGATGACGAGATCGGCGCGCTTCAGCGCCTCGATGCCGGCGCGATTGCCCTGGAGCGAGTTGCCGGGACCGAAGAAGCTTCCCGGGCGCTTCCTGACATTGACGTGGATCGCGGACGCGCCGATCTCCTCGGCGGCGGCGAGCACCGCCTCGGCGTAGTCGATGCGGATGCGATCCTCCGAGAGGACGCCGACCGTCTCACCCGGTCTTACCTTGCACAGCTCGAGCTCGGCCTTGAACAGGGCGACCACATCGCGATCGGCCATGATGCTTCTCCGCTCTCGTAAGGGCGCGGCCCGATCCGGGCTCGCGCGGGTGGACGCGTCTCGACCCCGGCGAGGCGCGCCTCACGGCGGCCACAGGCGCGAACGAGTTGGTGCCCGCTGGGGGACTCGAACCCCCACTCCCAGAGGGAAACGGATTTTAAGTCCGTTGCGTCTGCCGGTTCCGCCAAGCGGGCGCCCGGCGGAGCGTTCCACG
>VGEU01000111.1 GCA_016869145.1 Alphaproteobacteria bacterium
CCTATCGCACCGCCGAGCGCGCCGAGGAGGCGCGCGCGATGGTCGTCGCGATGGCGCCGGCCGCCGCCGATGCAGCGCTCGCGGTCGCGCCGCCGGAGGGCGCGCGCGGCCTCTTCCGGCTGCGCACCGCCGCCTTCGCCGATCGCGACGGCACGGTCGCCTTCTGCACCGCGCTGAAATCCGCATCGCTCCCCTGCGTGCCGGTCGAGGCGACCGTGACGAGCGCCGCCGCGACCGCCGCGACCGTCACGCCCGCGCCGTCGCCGTCGGGCCGCTTCCACGTCCAGTTCGCGGCGCTCCGCACCCGCGCCGCCGCCGAGACGGTGCAGGCGCGCCTGGTCGAGACGTCCGGCACCGCCGTCGCCGCCCTCGAGATCATCGAGGCCGACCTCGGCCCCGATCGCGGCGTGTTCCAGCGCCTTCGCCTCGCCGGGCGCTTCGAGCGCGCCGACGTCCTCACGCTCTGCGTCGGCTACACCGGCCGCGGCATCGCCTGCGCCGTCGTCCCGGCGAACCCGACCGTCGAGGCGCGCAGCGCACCGCCCGCGATGCCGACCCCCCGCTACGACCCCGGCGACGACCCCGGCGACCGCCCCGGCCGCGCCCGGTCTCGCCGTCGCCACCGAGTAACACCGCCCCGCCACGACACGCCGACCGGGAGCCGCCCTTCGGGGCGGCTCTTCGTTTTCACGCGGTTCCCTGACGGCGCGCGATGCTCTAGGGTTCGCCCACGCCAGTGCGGGGAGGGATGCCGGCCGTGCGCGTGATGAGCTTCCATTTGATGCCCTATGCGGATCTCGATCTCCGCGTCCGCGACACCTATCCGAGCGTCTGGCTGGTGCTGCCGAATACCTATTTCGACCCCGAGAAGGGGCACGCGCTCTATAACCGCTATCTCGACGAGCTCGAGCTCTGCGCCGAGCTCGGCTTCGACGGCGTCTGCGTCAACGAGCACCACCAGAACGCCTATGGCCTGATGCCGTCGCCGGTGGTGATGGCCGCCGCGCTGGCGCGCCGCACGCGCGACTGCCGGATCGCGATCCTCGGCAACGCCTTCGGGCTCCGCGAGCATCCGCTGACGCTCGCCGAGGAGCACGCGATGATCGACTGCATCACCGGCGGGCGGCTGATCTCGGGTTTCGTGCGCGGCGTCGGCGCCGAGTATTTCTCGATGCAGGCCAATCCCGTGTTCTCCCACGAGCGCCACGTCGAATCGGCCGAGCTCGTGGTGCGCGCCTGGACCGAGCCCGGCCCGTTCGCCTTCGAGGGCCGGCACTACCACTTCGAGTACGTCAATGTCTGGCCGCGGCCGTTCCAGAAGCCGCACCCGCCGATCTGGTGCCCCTCGCAGGGCAGCCGCGACACGATCGAGTGGGCGGCGCATCCCGCGCGCAAATACGTCTATCTCCAGAGCTACAGCCCGAAGGAGCTGGTGATCCGCTATCTCGACCAGTATCGCGAGACCGCGCTCCGCACCTACGGCTACGAGGCATCCTCCGACAAGATCGGCTGGACGACGCCCCTCTATGTCGGCGAGACGGACGCCAAGGCGATCGAGGAGGCGCGCCCGCACATGGAGGCGATGTTCAACATCTTCCTCCCCAAGGTCTCCGAATCGATGTTCTTCCCGCCCGGCTATGTCTCGATGGAGACCTACAAGAACGTCGCCGCGGCCAAGCGCGCGACGCGCGGCAATGTCCGGATCGAGACCCTGATCGAGCGCGGCGTCGTGATGGTCGGCGGGCCCGACACGGTCCGGCGCAAGATCACCGAGATCCACCGCGAGTCGGGCATCCAGGAGCTCGTCTGCATGCTCCAGTTCGGCACCCTGCCGCCCGATCTGACCGAGGCCAATATGCGCCGCTTCGCCGCCGAGGTGATGCCGGCGGTGCGCGGGCTGAGCGATCGCGAGTATCGCGGCTACGAGCCGCCCAAGGTCGCGGCGGAATAGGGACGGAGCGCCTGCGATGCGCGTGATGAGCTTCCATCTGATGCCCTATGCCGATCTCGACCTCGGCGTGAAGGAGCGGTACCCGAGCGTCTGGATCGCCCTTCCCAACACGCATTTCGATCCCGAGAAGGGGCACGCGCTCTATAACCGCTTTCTCGACGAGCTCGAGCTCGCCGCCGCGCTCGGCTTCGACGGCGTCTGCGTCAACGAGCACCACCAGAACGCCTATGGATTGATGCCGTCGCCGGTCGTCATGGCCGCCGCCCTCGCGCGGCGCACGCGCGATTGCCGCATCGCGATCCTCGGCAACGCCTTCTGTCTCCGCGAGCATCCGCTGACGCTCGCCGAGGAGCACGCGATGCTCGACTGCATCACCGGCGGGCGGCTGATCTCGGGCTTCGTGCGCGGCGTCGGCGCCGAGTATTTCTCGCTCGCCGCCAATCCCGTGCACTCGCTCGAGCGCCACATCGAGGCGGCCGGTCTGATCGTCCGCGCCTGGACCGAGCCCGGACCGTTCGCCTTCGAGGGCAAGCACTACCACTTCGAATACGTCAACCTCTGGCCGCGCCCCTACCAGAAGCCGCACCCGCCGATCTGGTGCCCGTCGATGGGCAGCCTCGAGACCGTCGAGTGGGCGGCGCATCCCGACCGCAAATACGTCTATCTCCAGAACTACAGCCCGCGCGAGACGGTGGCGCGCTATCTCGACATGTATCGCGAGATCGCGCGCCGCAAGTTCGGCTACGAGGCATTCTCCGACCGTCTCGGCTGGGGCGCGCCGGTCTATGTCGGCGGCACCGACGCGCAGGCGATCGAGGAGGCACGCCCGCATATCGAGGCGCTGTTCAACGTGTTCCTGCCCAAGGTGTCGGAGCTGATGTTCTTCCCGCCCGGCTATCTCTCGATGAATTCCTACAAGCGGGTGGCGGAGGCCAAGCGCGCCTCGCGCGGCAATGTCCGGATCGAGACCCTGATCGAGCGCGGCATCATCGTCTGCGGCAGCCCCGACACCGTGCGCCGCACGATCACCGAGGCGCACCACACGATGGGCTTCCAGGAATTCGTCACCATGCTGCAATTCGGCACCATGCCGGCGCCTCTCACCGAGAAGAACATCCGGCTGTTCGCGGCCGAGGTGTTGCCTGCGCTCCAGGCGCTCGACGACCGCAACTATCGCGGCTATGCGCCGCCCAAGGTCGCGGCGGAGTGAGCCGGACGCGGCGCGGCACGGCACGGCACGGACGCCGACGATGGCCGGGCCGCGCCGATGAGCCACCACCGGGAGAGATCGTCATGAGCGGGGTCAGCGGCCGCATCGCGCTCGTCACCGGCGCCGGCGGCGACATGGGCCGCGCCCACGCGCTCTCCTTCGCCGCGGGCGGCGCGGGCGTGATCGTCAACGACGTCGACCGCAGCGCACTCGGCGAGACGGCGGCCCGCTGCCGCGCCGCCGGCGCCGCGGTCGCCGAGGTCGTGGGCGACGTCGCCGATATCGCCGCCTTCCGCGCCGGCGTCGCCGCGGCCGAGAACGCGGTCGGGCCGGTCGACATCCTGGTCAACAACGCCGGCGTCTCGGGGCGCGGCCTCGCCTTCGAGACGATCGACGAGGCCGCCTATGACCGCATGTTCGCGGTCCACGTCAAGGGCAGCTTCTTCGCCGCGCAATATGTCGCGTCGGGCATGAAGGTGCGCCGCCATGGCCGCATCATCAACATCTCGTCCACCTTCGGCATCGCCGGCGGCCAGCGCGCCTCGCACTATGGCGGCGCCAAGGGCGCGCTTCTCGCCTTCACCAAGACCTGGGCGCGCGAGCTCGCGCCGTTCGGCATCACCGTCAACGCCGTCGCGCCGGGCTTCATCCTGACCAACATGACACGCGGCACCTACACGCCCGACCGGCTGCCCGAGCGCACCAAGGGGATCATCGTCGGGCGCGCCGGCGAGCCCGACGACGTGACGCGGACCGTCCTCTGGCTCGCCGCCGACGAGGCGTCCTTCGTGACCGCGCAGGTGATCAGCCCGAACGGCGGCGAATACATCTACTGAGCGAACCCCGAGCGAACGGAGACCGCGATGAAGACCGTTCTCGTCACCGGCGCCGCGAGCGGCATCGGCCGCGCCTCGGCCGAGGGCCTCCTCGCCGACGGCTGCCAGGTCGCCGCCGCCGACGTCGCGCCGATCCCGGCCAATCTCGCCGCCCGCGCGCTCGCCGTCCGCTGCGACGTCGCCGACCTCGCCCAGTGCCGCGCCGCCGTCGCCGCCACGATCGCGCGCTATGGCCGCCTCGACGGCGTGATCCACATGGGCGCGATCCACGGCACCGAGACCTGGCGCGAGCTCGAGGCGGCGGCCTTCAACCGCGTGCTCGAGGTCAACGTGACCGGCTCGTTCCTGATCTCGAAGGCCGCCGCCGAGCACATGGCGGCGCATGGCGGCGGCGCGATCGTGCTCACCTGCTCGACCTCGATCGCGGTCTCGGGCGTCGGCGGCCATGGCCGCGGCGGGCCGTCTTATGTCACCTCCAAGGCGGCGATCATCGGTCTCACCCGCGCGCTCGCCCGCTCGCTCGCGCCCGACCGCATCCGGGTCAACGCCGTCGCGCCCGGCTCGACCGACACGCCGATGACCGCCGACTACACCGACGACGCCCGTAAGCGCGTCGCCGAGCGGACCCTGGTCGGCCGCTTCGCCCGACCCGAGGAGATCGCCGAGGTCGCGCGCTTCCTCGTCTCCGACCGCGCGAGCTACATCACCGGCGAGGTGCTCAATGTCTCCGGCGGCGGCAGCTTCGGGATGTAGCGCGAGACGGTTGACCACGGCGGCGGAGCGCGCTTTGTGACGGCCGAACCGGCGAAGGAGACCGACGCGTGCTGATCGACATCAAGGGGACGACGCTCAACTGCGAGCTGGCGGGGCCGGAGGGGCGGCCGTGGGTCGTGTTCGCGCACGCGCTCTGCAACAACCTGACGCTCTGGGACGACCAGGTGGCACTCCTCGCCGACCGCTACCGCATCCTCCGCTACGATCAGCGCGGCCACGGCCGCTCGCCCGCCGTCCCCGGCCCCTACAGCTTCCCGATGCTGATCGCCGACGCCGTCGCGCTCCTCGACCATTTCGGCATCGTCAAGGCCCACTGGTGCGGCATGTCGATCGGCGGGATGATGGGCTATGGCCTCGCCGCCCGGCACGGCGACCGGCTGCACTCGCTGATCGCCTGCGATTCGCGCCCCGACGCGCCGCCCGACTACCAGGCCTATTTCCAGTACCGGATCGACACCGAGAAGGCGAAGGGGATGGAAGGCCTCGTCGAGCCGACGATCGAGCGCTGGTTCACGCCGGCGACGGTGGCGGCGAACCCGCCGGTGCTCGACAAGGTGCGGACGATGATCCGGACCACGACGCCGGTCGGTCACGCCGGCTGCTGCGCCGCGCTCAAGACGCTCGCCTTCGGGCCGGTCCTGCCCGCGATCGCGGTGCCGACGCTGATCATCGGCGGCGAGGCCGACAAGGGCGCCCCGCCCGCCACGCTCGCCGAGGCGGCCGCGCGCATCCCGAACGCGACCCATGCGCGCGTGCCGGCGGCCGGTCACATCGCCAATCTTGAGAACCCAGCCGACTTCAACCGGGCGCTCGCCGCCTGGCTCGACCGCTTCGGGCGCTGAGCCGGCTCAGCGCGTCGCCGCCTCGCCCGCGATCCGGCTCTCGAGCAGCCGGCGCGCCTGGATCGCGCTGTTGTCGAAATTGATGTCGATCGTCGGCCGGTCGCCGACCTGGGCGAGCGCCTTCTGCTGCGCGCCGATCGCGACGACGTCCTCCATCAGGGCGGCGACGGGCGCGGCCGGCGCGAGGCGGATCGAGAGGGTCCGGGTCATCGCGTTCCTCCTTGGTCGACCGATCCTAGTGCACCACGCCGGTCCGACGAGATCACCGCTCTTTCACGAGCCAGAGACTGGCCGGCCGCGCGCCCCCGGGCGCAGGCAGGCGCGCGAGCACACCGCGCGCGAGGAGGCCGGCTTCGCGCGTCGCGACGGCGTGGCTCGCGAACAAGGGCGCGGCGCCGCCGGCGAGGAGGAGCGTCGCCACCGCGAGCTGCTCGCCATAACCGCGCCAGCGCCAGTCGGCCGGATAGGGGTCGGGGAGGAAGATGTCGTGGATGTGGACGAGAGCGCCGGCGGGAAGAAGCGGCAGGATGCGGTTCATCACATTGTCGACATCGCTTCCCGGCGCCAGCACATGGCTCGAATCGACGAACAGGCAATCGCCCGGCCCGATCGCCGCGAACAGCGCCGGATCGGCGTCCTGGAGTCTCGTCCGCCGCCAATCGACCGCGAGCCCGGCGAGGCTCGCGCGCGGCGCCGGGTCGATCGCGACCAGCCGCGTCGCGAGCCCGCCATCGGCGACGGCGCGGGCGAGGAAGCGGGTCGAGTGGCCGGAGCCGATCTCGACGATCATGCGCGGCCGGTAGCGGCGGATGAGCGTGTAGGCGGCCGCGGCATCGAGCGGCGGGAACCAGTCCTGGTCCCAACGCGGGACGCCGGGCCCGCGGTCGCGCGCGATGACATCGAACGCCGCCGCATGCGTCTCGATTTCGGCGACGACCGCGGCGAAGCGGTCCGCGGCGGCGGCAAAGAGCGGGGCGAGCGCCGGATAGCCCTGGTCGTCGGCGAGCGCATCGGCATGGCGATAGGGGATGAACACGCCCCGCGCACGCAGCCCGAGCACGGTCGCGAGCCCCATGCGGAGCGTTCGCCGCCGCGCCCGCGCGGTCGGGAACCGGGTGCGCCCGCTCAAGGCGCGAGCGTCAGCCCCTCGCGCGCGACGAGCGCGCCGGCGAACACCCGCGCCGCGGCGGCGTCGATCACGTCGAGGTCGGCGTCGGTGCGGCCGGGGAGGTGGTGGAAGATCGCGAGCGTCTTGACGCCGGCGGCCTGGCACAGACGGACGCCTTCCTCCCAGGTCGAGTGGCCCCACGAGACATAGTTGGGAAACTCGGAATCGGTGTAGGTCGCGTCGTAGACCATCACGTCGGCACCGGCGACGAGGTCGAGGATGATGCGGTCGGGCTGGCCGACCACGTGCTCGGTGTCGGTGATGTAGCAGATCGCCTTGCCGCGATACTCGACACGATAGCCGGTCGCCCGGTTGGGGTGGTTCAAGGGCGCGGTGCGGATGCGCACGCCCTCGCGCGGCTCCATCGTCTCGCCGGCGAGGAAGTCATGATAGGTGAGACGCGCCTGGAAGATGTCGAGCGGCACCGGGAACAGAGGCGGCGTCATCATCGAGCGGAGCACTGTCTCGACGCCGGTCTGTGGCCGGAGATGGCCGGCCCAGATGCGGAGCCGGTTGGCCGGATTGAACGCCTGGCGGAAGAAGGGCAGGCCGACGATGTGGTCGAAATGGGTGTGGGTGAGGAACAGATCGGCGTCGAGCGGCGCCGGGTCGGGCAGCCGGTCGCCGAGCTCGCGGATGCCGGTGCCGGCGTCGAAGATGAAGAGCCGGCGCCCGCAGCGGACCTCGAGACAGGAGGTGTTGCCGCCATAGCGCTGGGTGTCGGGCCCGGGACAGGCGATGCTGCCGCGCACGCCCCAGAAACGCACGTAGAACTGGTCCTCGGTCGACAACGCGAATTCCTTTCGGGCGCCCGCGCGGCGTGCCCCGCGCGACGTGCATCGAGCCTAGACCCGTGGGCGGGGCCTGTCAAAACCGGCCCCTCGACGGCGCGCGCCCGATGGCGCATGCTGCCGCGCTGGTTGCAGGGCCGAAGACATGCGCGTGTTCACAGGCATCGGTCTCGTCGGCGGCATCGCGGAGGGATCCGCGCTGGTGACGAGCGACGGCATCGCCTTCAATCTCGGCGTCGACGAGCGGACCGGCATCGTGATCGAGCCCGGTCATCCGCTCGCCGGCCAGTCGGTCGCCGGGCGCGTGGTCGTGTGCCGGAGCGGCAAGGGCTCAAGCGCGGGCTCGTTCTCGCTCCTCCAGCTCGCCGACAACCGCCTCGCGCCGGCCGCGATCGTCAACATCCAGGCCGATGCCGTCATCACCGCGGGCGCCGTGCTCGCGCGCATCCCGCTGGTCCACCGCCTCGACATCGACCCGACCGCCGCGATCCGGAGCGGCGAGCGTGTCCGGGTCGACGGCGATGCCGGCACGGTGACGGTCGGATGAAGCTCTCACCGGAACAGGCCGCGATGCTCGACGGCCGCCGCGGCTGGCCGCAGCAGATCGCGCTCGAGATGCTGGTCGCGGTCGGCAAGGCGCACGACGCGCCCGACCTGATCCCGATCCGGTCCGCCCATGTCGTCATCGACGGGCTCGCGCTCGGCGCGCCCGGGCTCGCCTTTCTCGAGCGCCTCGTCGCCGAGGGCGGGCGCTTCGTCGTGCCGACCTCGCTCAACGCGCTCGCCATCGACCGCCGGCGGGCGCCGGCCGACGACGGCGAGCGTCAGCAGCGGCGCATGCTCGAGGCATGCGAGAAGATGGGCGCGCTCGCCTCGTGCTCGTGCAACCCGTTCATCCAGGGCATCGTGCCGGCGTTCGGCGAGGCCGTGGCGTGGAGCGAATCGGCGACCGCGCCTTATGTCAACGCGGTCGTCGGCGCGCGCACCAACCGCGAGGGCGCGACCGCGATCGCCGCGGCGCTGACCGGGCTCACGCCGCGCTACGGCATGCATCTCGACCACGAGCGCCGGGGCGGCGTCCTCTACGAGGTGACGGCGCCGGTCACGAGCCTCGATCGGTTCAACCTCCTCGGCACGCTGATCGGCCGGCGCGCCGGCGACCGCATCCCGGTGATCGCCGGCCTCGACCGGCGTCCGAGCCTCGAGAATCTGGTCGGCTTCGGCGCCGCGATGGCGGTGGTGAGCGCACTCCCGATGTATCACATGGTCGGCGTCACGCCCGAGGCGCCGACGGTCGCGGCGGTGTTTCCGGGCGGCGCGCCCGCGGCCGAGATCATCGACGATGCGGCGCTCGCGGCCGAATACCGGCGCACCGCGTCGGCGACCTCGCGGCGGGTCGACGTCGTCTCGCTCGGCTGTCCGCATGCCTCGCTCGCGCAGATGGAGGAGGTCGCGGGCCTGCTCGGCGATCGGCGCGTCGTCGACCGGGTGCGGTTCTACGTCCATACGAATGCGACGACGCTCGCCGCCGCCGATGCCGCCGGCGTCCTCGCCCGGCTCGAGGCGGCCGGCATCCGCGTCACCGCCGACAACTGCGCGGTCCTGTCCTATGACAAGCTGCCGCGCGCGGCGCAGCTCGCCACCAACTCGGCCAAGATGGCTCTGTTCGCGACCGCGCTATCGGGCGTCGGAATCCACTATGGCGACGTCGCAGCCTGCGTCGAGGCCGGGCTCGCCGGGTACTGGGAGGGGCCATGGAGCTCGCCGGGCTGAAGGGATCGGTCGCGCTCGTGACCGGCGCGGCGCAGGGCATCGGCGCCGGCATCGCAGCCGCGCTCCACGCCGCCGGCGCCCAGGTCGCGATGGCCGACATCGCGGGCGACAAGGCGGCGGCGTTCGCCGGCACGCTCGGCGACAACGGCAATGGCGGCGATGCGTTCCCGCTCGCCCTCGACATCACCGATCCGGGCGCGGTCGCCGACGCCGTCGCCCGCATCGAGGCGCGGCTCGGCGCGATCGACAAGCTCGTCAACGTCGCCGGCATCCAGCGCCTGGCGCCGCTCGTCGAGCAGACGCTCGCCGATTTCGATGCCACTGTCGCGGTCAACCTGCGCGGCACGTTCATCGTCACCCAGGCGGTCGGCCGCCGCATGGCCCAGCGAAAACGCGGCGCGATCGTCACCGTCGCGTCGAACGCCGCGCGCGTGCCGCGGGTGCGCCAGGGCGCCTATTGCGCGTCCAAGGCCGCGGTGAGCCACCTCATGCGCGTCTTCGCGCTCGAGCTCGCGCCGGCCGGCATCCGCGTCAACACCGTGGCGCCCGGCTCGACCGAGACCGAGATGATCCGGCGCATGGTCGCCGAGATGGGCTACGGGCCCGAGCTGATCGGCGGCAGCCTGGAAAAGTTCCGCGTCGGCATCCCGCTCGGCAAGAACGCGACCGTCGCCGATGTCGCGACGGCGGTCCTTTTCCTGTTGTCCGACCAGGCCGGCCATATCACCATGCACGAGCTCGTCGTCGACGGCGGCGGCGCGCTCGGCGCCTGATCCCTCCCTCCGGAGCCACCGATGGTCCAGCTCGTCAGCTTCACCCAGGGCGGAAGGCGCCGCCCCGGCGCCCTCAAGGCCGGCCGCGTCCTCGACCTCGCCGCCGCCGGGCTTCCCGCCGGCGCCGCGGGCGATCTCCTCGCCCTCGTCGAGGGCGGCGCCGCGGTCCTCGACACCGCGCGGGCCGCGATCGATCGCTGGGCGGCGCCCGATCACGCCGCCGCCGAGGTGCGGCTCGAGGCGCCGATCGCGCGCCCGCCCAAGGTGATCGGCATCGGGCTCAACTATGTCGACCACTGCCGCGAGGCGGGGCTTCCCGAGCCGCAGGAGCCGGTGCTGTTCGGCAAGTACTCGAACAGCGTCGTCGGCCCGTATGACGACATCGTCTGGCACGAGGGTGTGACGACGGAGGTCGATTTCGAGGTCGAGCTCGGCTTCGTCATCGGCCAGCGCGCGAGCCGCGTTCCGGAGGCGCGCGCACTCGACCACGTGTTCGGCTACACGATCGTCAACGACGTCACCGCGCGCGATATCCAGTTCGCGCCGCCCGGCCAGTGGGACCGCGGCAAGTCGCTCGACACGTTCTGCCCGACCGGGCCCGCGCTCGTCACCGCCGACGAGATCGGCGACCCGCAGACGCTCGGCCTCCGCCTCACGCTCAACGGCGCCGAGATGCAGCGCTCCAACACCTCGAACATGATCTTCGGCATCGCCCATCTCGTCGCCTATCTGAGCCGCACCATGACGCTCGAGCCCGGCGATCTGGTCGCGACCGGGACCCCCTTCGGCGTCGGCTTCGCGCGGAAGCCGCCGGTCTTCCTCAAGGACGGCGACGACTGCATCGCCGAGATCGACAGGATCGGCCGCATCCGCAATCGCGCCCGCGTGGTGCGCGCGGGCGGGTGAGCCGTCGCGTGAGCCGCCGCGTCCTCGTCACCGGCGCGACCTCGGGTCTCGGGCGCGCCACGGCCCGCGCGTTCGCCGCCGCGGGCGAC
>VGEU01000112.1 GCA_016869145.1 Alphaproteobacteria bacterium
CATGTCCGCGGTCCTAGCCGCGCCCGACCAAGGCCTTGATGTTGGCGGTGAAGATGCGCTGGCGCTCGGCCTCGGTGACGCGGAGCGCGGCCATCACCTCGAGCGTGTCCTTGACGAGCTTCCGGCCACCGACATTGTCGTAAGGAAAGTCGGTCGCGAACACGCAATGATCGACGCCGAAGAACTCGACCCCGGCCTGCGTCGAGGCGCGCGCGCCGAACATCGCGGTGTCGCCGTAGAACATCTTGAAATAGTCGATCAGCGGCCGCTTGAGACCGCTATTGGTGGCGCTGTAGTCGGAGAAGTCGCGCTGGCCGAGCGGCTCCCAGTGCTGGAACCGGCCCTCGGCGTGCGGCACATAGGCGCCCATGTGGTGGGTGATGATCTTGATGCCGGGCAGCTTCTCGAACATCAGGCTGAACACGATCCGGCTCATCGCGACGGTCGTCTCGTAGGCCCAGCCGAAGCCCCACCAGATCTCGTACATCGACTTGTTCTCGGTGAGATAGTCGGGATGCGTCGCCGGCCGCGTCGGGTGGATCCAGATCGGCCTGCCGAGGCGATGCATGGTCTCGAAGATCGGATAGAACTCGGGCAGATCGAGCGGCTTGCCGCTGACATTGGTGTGGATCTGGATGCCGAACGCGCCGAGATCGAGGACCGCGCGCACGCATTCCTTGACCGCGGCGTCGGGATTGTTCATCGGCAGGGACGCGATGAAGCCGACATAACGGTCGGGCCAGCGCCGGCACATGTCGGCCATGCCGTCATTGCCGAGACGGGCGAGCTCGGGCGTCACGTCGGGGCCGGCGATGAGGTCGAGCGAGGGCTGCGACAGCGAGAGAATCTGCGTATAGCCGGGGAACTCGTCCATCAATCTGAGCCGCGCCTCCGGATCGATCATCGTCGACATCTTGCTCCAGCGCTGGATCGGCCCGGCGGGCATGATCTCGGCGAGCTTCTTGAACAAATTCGGCGGGAAGCAGTGGTTGAAGGCGTCGATCATCATCGGGCCGGTCCTCGTCTGGCGTGGCTCACGTGACGGCCCTGATAGCCCGGCGGGCGTTCGCGCGCAACCGGATCGCCTGGACAAGCCGCGCCGCGCTGACGCACACTCGCGGCCGCCGGACGCATCAGGCCAAAAAGGGGAAGGGGGAGGCGGACCATGGCGATCAAGATCGTCGCGAAACGCACCGCGGTGCTGTCGCTCGACGTGCAGAACGATCTCGTGCCGATCACGGCCGGGATCAAGGAGAACAAGGTTCTCGACAACATCGCACGCGTTCTCGCCGCGGCGCGCCGGAACAAGGCGCCTGTCTTCCACATCACCGCGTCGGCGCGGCCGGACTTCCGCGACGTGCCGCGGAACAGCCCCCTCTGGCAGTCGATCCGGAAGTCGAAGGCGATGATCGCCGGCAGCAAGGGCGCGGCGATCCATCCCAAGGCGGCGCCGAAGGGCGGCGAGCTCATCCTAAACAAGTCCTGCGTCGATCCGTTCCTCACCACGAGCCTCGGCCAGCAGCTCGTCAACGTCGACGCCGAGACCGTCGTCGTGATGGGCCTCTGGACCAACTATGTGGTCGAAGCGACGATGCGGCATGCCTCGGACATGGGCTACCGGGTGGTCGTGGTGCGCGATGCCTGCGCCTCGAACACGATCGAGAACCACGAGTTCGCGATGACCCGGATCTTCCCGACGCTCTCCTATGTCGTGTCGACCGCGGAGGTGGTGGCCGCGCTCAAGTAGCGGCCGCCGCGGGCAAATAGCGGCCGCGGGCGGGGCGGGGTATAATCGCCCATGTTCTTCTTTCCCTTTCGCGACGACAACCCGCACGACACGGTGCCGGTCGTCACCTGGGCGCTGATCGCGCTCTGCGTCATCGTGTTCCTGTGGCATATCACCGTGCCGGCGCAGATGCAGGAGAACGCGATCCTGTCGCTCGGCATGATCCCGGCCGTCCTGTTCGGCACGGCGATGCTCGCCGACGAGCTCTACGCGGTGCCCGCCTGGGCGACCATCGTCACCTCGATGTTCCTGCACGGCGGCTTCATGCACATCGCCGGCAACATGCTCTATCTCTGGATCTTCGGCGACAATGTCGAGGCCTCGATGGGCCGCGTCCGCTTCGTCGTGTTCTATGTAATCTGCGGGATCGCGGCGGCCCTGACGCAGGCGCTCACCGATCCCGCGTCGACCGTGCCGATGATCGGCTCCAGCGGGGCGATCGCGGGCGTCCTCGGCGCCTATCTCCTCCTCTGCCCGCGCGCCAATGTGCGGGTCCTCTTCATCTTCATCGTCATATTCCGCGTCATCGCCGTGCCGGCGATGATCGTGCTCGGCGTGTGGTTCGCGATGCAGCTCTGGCAGGGGGCGACGGTCGCGACCGAGGGCGGCGGCGTCGCGTTCTGGGCCCATATCGGCGGCTTCGTCGCCGGCGTCGTGCTGGTGCCGTTCTTCAAGAAGCGCGACGTGCCGCTGTTCGGCGGGGCGCGCACGCGCGCCTTCGAGGTCGCGCCCGCGACGCCGTTCCGCCGCCGCGGCAGCGTGCCGGACTCGCGGCCGGGAAGCTGGACGCCCAGGAACTAGCCCAGGGGAAGTAACCCAGGGGAACTAGCCCGGGGGAACGAGCCCGGGCAGGCCGCGCTACGGGCCGCCCTCGGTGAGTGCGGTCCAGCACCAGGCGATCTCGCGCGCGGCGCGGCGGGCCTCGTAGACGGCGAGCGGATCGGCGGTGAGGAAATAGCGCACGACGAGCGACTGCACCCAGTCCGCGATCGCGTTGGCGCGCCCGGCCTGGAAGCGGAGATAGTCGAGCGCCTCGGCGGCGACCCCGTAATGGCGGGCGAGCGCATCGGCGAGCGCACCCCAGAGCGGCGGCAGCTGGCGCTCGAGCGCCCAGGCGACGGCGGCGGCCGCGGCGGGCGAGGTCTTGAGGCTGTGCTCGCGGTAGACCGCGATCAGGTCCTCGGCCTCGGGTGAGGGGGTGTCGCGCGCCGCATCGAGCGCGGCGTCTGTGATGCCGAGACCGCGGGCGAGACGGCGCCAGCCCGCATCGGCGTCCGCGCGCGGCTCGTGCGAGGCCTCGTAGAGGTCGCGGAAGAGCTGCTCGCCGTCGCCGCGATCGATCTGCGAGACCTTGGCGAAGGTCATGTAGCGGCCCGGCCCGCCGATCACCGGGTAGAGGCGGACGATGAGCGCGCGGAGCTCGGCCGGCGGCAGCTTTCCGGCGAGCGCGTCGCACCAGATCGGGTGCTCGGCGAGGCGGAGCATCGGGGTTTCGGCATCGGCCGCGAGGAGCTCGGCCGGCGTTCCGGTCGCGACGATCGATTCGATCCTCACGGCCGGCTCTCCCGCGCCAGTCTCCCGGCGACATCCTCGTCCTCGAGCGAGGAATAGGTGCTCTTCTTGATCGACCAGAACTCGATCGCGCCAGTCGGAAAGGCGGTGAAGTTGACGACGTCACCCTCGGCGATCGCGAGCGCGGCGGCGACCTCGTCGGGGATCACGGCGGCGAAGCCTCCATGCGCATCGCGGCGGACGATCACCGGCACCGACCAACGGATGCCATCGGCGACGATGTCGTGCGCGCCCTTGGCGGCGGCGCGGCCGAGGCCGGCGATGAAGCCCTCGACGATATCGCCGACCAATTCGGGCCGTTCCTCGTTGACATAGTGGTCGGTGCCCGCGACCTCGATCGCGGCGAGGTCGGGGCGGAGCGCGCGGGCCTTGGCCCAGGTGTCGCGGTCGACGACGGCGGAGTGCTCGCCGCGGACGAGGACGGTCGCGACGCGATTGGCGCGGAAATCGGCGACGAAGTCGGGCCGGAACCCGCGGCAGGTCGCCATCATTGCCGAAGCGTCGGCGAGCGGGCGGAGACCGTCGGCGCGCCGCACATAGCCGTAGCGCACGCGCCGCGCGATGGCATCCGCCGGCATCAGCGGATAGCGCCCGGCGAGATAGGTGCGGACCTCGTCGTCGGTCGCAAACGCGCGGTCGCCGCCGCCGACGCGGGTCTCGAGCGCGATCCACTCGCTCTCGGGAATGAAGGGCACGAGATCGACCGCGACGACGCCCCGGATCTTGTCGGGATGGCGCGCGGCCGCGACGATCGCGTTGCGCGCGCCGAGCGAGTGGCCGACGAGGACCGCAGGGCCCTGGCCGAGGGCATCGATTAGGGCGGCGATGTCGGCGGCGTAGTGCTCGGCGGCGTAGACCTCGCCCGCCGGCCGGCCGCTCCGGCCGTGGCCGCGCTGGTCGATCGCGATCGCCTTGTTGCGGCGCGCGACCCGGAGCGCGACGGGCTCCCAGACGCCCGCGGTGCCGGTCAGCCCGTGCAGGAAGATCACCGGCGCGCCGTCGCCCGCCTCGAAGGCGTGGAGCCCGGTGGTCGGCAGCTCGTAGCGCCGTTCGCGGAAGTCGGTCATCGCGGCGGCTCCCGTCAGAACGCGTATTTCTTGCGCACGGCGCGGAGGATGCCCTCGTGCATCTCGCGCCACGCCCACAGCGTCACCGAGGCGGCGCGGCGCGCGCGGGCGATGTCGAGGCCGGAGCGGATGTAGTTCTGGATCAGGCTCTCCGAGGCGCCGGTGTGCTCGATGTCGGCGCGGACATGCTCGAGGAAATACTCGATGGTCGGGTCGTCGAGGCCGTAGAACTTGCGGAGCGCGAGCGCGGTCGCGCCGTGCGCCTCGGGCAGCTGCGCCTCGTCGGCGAACCAGGTCGTGATGCCCTGCGCCGCGCCCTGGCGGCAGAAGCCGATCATGGTCTGCGGGAAGCCGATCACCTCGGCGATCGGGTGGCGCGCGGCGTCGTCGAGCTCGTCGGGCGTCGCGCCGAGGCCCTTGGCGAAGCGCACCCAGAGCCCGGGATGCTCGCCCTCGTCGTTCGGGCGCATGATCTCGTCGTACATGTTCTCGAGCAGATGATGGACGTGCGCGCCGGTGAGATAGGCCGCATGGCTCAGCATCAGGGCCGGCGTCGCATGCGCCTGGAACGACCAGCGGAGGATGGCGTAGTCCTTGAGCGCGGGCTTGGGCAGTCGCCCGGCGGTGATCAGCGCGACCAGCGGGGTCCGGAGATAGCGGTGCTCCGGACGCTTGAGATCCGCGGCGAGGATCGTATCGATGTCGCGGGGCGCGGTTGCCTTGCGCAGGTCGAGCGCGGTCGCCATGGCGTGTTCCTCCGTCGTCCTTCGATCGCCGAGGCTAGCACGCGCCCTCGGCGGCCGGAAGCCACGCGGGCGCAGCAGTCGCGGCTACAGGCCGGCGTCCCAGTACGGCTCCGGACCGAAGCGCTCGACCAGGAAATCGATGAAGACGCGCACCTTCGCCGAGACGTGCCGGTTGGCCGGATAGACCGCGAAGATCGACAGTGTCGGCAGCTCGTGACCGGGCAGCACCCGCATGAGGCTCCCGTCGCGGAGCGCCGGCCCGACCATGAACGTCGGCAACAGCGCGATGCCCGCGCCTTCGAGCGCCGCCGCCTTGATGACATCGCCGTTGTTGGCCGCGAACGGGCCCGAGATGCGCACCGTCTCGGCGCCGCCGGCCCCGGTCAGACGCCATTCGTTGCCGGAGGCGAGATAGGTGTAGGCGAGGCAGCGGTGGCGCGCGAGCTCGCCCGGGTGGTGGGGCGTGCCGTGCGCGGCGAGATAGCGCGGCGCGGCGACGAGCACGCAGCGCGCCGGCGCGAGGCGGCGGGCGATCAGGCTCGAATCCGCGAGCCGCGCGATGCGGATGGCGACGTCGTAGCCTTCCTCGACGACGTCGACGAACCGGTCGTCGAGCGCGAGGTCGACGCCGAGCCGGGGATGGGCGTAGAGGAAATCGGCGATCGCGTTCCCGAGGTGGAGGATGCCGAACGACATCGGCCCGTTGACGCGGAGCGTGCCGCGCGGCTCGGCGTAGAGGCGGGCGACGATCTGGTCGGCCTCCTCGACCTCGCCGAGGACACGGATGCAGCGCTCGTAGTAGGTGCGCCCGATCTCGGTCAGGCTGACCCGCCGCGTCGTACGGTTGAGGAGGCGCACACCGAGATGATCCTCGAGCTGGAGGATGTGCTTGGAGACCGCGCCGCGCGACAGCCCGAGCCGTTCGACCGCGGCCGAGAAGCCCTCCGCCTCGACGACCCGGGCGAAGATCGCCATGCTGGTGAGCCGGTCCATCGCGCATCCATTGTCTACCGGACGTTGACAGTCTTGTTCCGATTTGCCGCGTTATCAAGGGGCGCGGCGGCGTCTACCTTGCAACCCGTGGGAGACTTCGGTCTTCGGGGATCAAGCGAGGAAATCAATGCGCAAGGGAGTGTTCGGGGCCGTCATCGCGGCCGCCGCCATCGCGATCGCGGTTCCGGCCGTGGCGCAGTCGCCGAACGACACGATCGCCGCCCGCGTGGCGAAGATGAAGGAGCTCGGCGCCGCGTCGGGTGCGATCACCGCCTATGTCCGCGAGAACAAGGGCACGCCCGCCGACATGGTGAAGGCCGGTGAGACCATGCAGGGCCTTGCGCTCCAGATCCCGACCTGGTTCCCCAAGGGCACCGGCGACGGCGATCCGGGCGTCACCAAGAACCGCGCCAAGATGGACATCTGGGCGAAGTTCGACGACTTCTCGAAGGCCGCGACGGCACTCCGCGCCGAGGCGGACGCCTTCGTCGCCGCCGCCAGGAGCGGCGACCGCGAGAAGATCACGGCTGCGGCCGCGACGCTTGGGCCGAAGGGCTGCGGCGGTTGCCACACGCCGTTCCGCGCACCGCAAAGCTGACGCGAGACACGTCACAGGTTGAATGTTAGCGTGCCGCCCCGGTCCGCGAGGACCGGGGCGGTCGCGTTTCCGGCCGCCGTCCGTTTCGCCGAGGCGCGCGCCATGCCGACCATCTCACCCGGGATCATCGCCGTGCTGCTCGCCGTCACGCTCGTGCCGGCCTCCGCCGCGGCGCAGGGTCCGTCGGCCGAGCGCGGCAAGTCCGTCTTCGACGCCGGCGGCTGCCTCGCCTGTCACACCGATCTCAAGAACAAGGGCGAGCCGCTCGCCGGCGGTCCGCCGCTCAAGACCCCGTTCGGCACGTTCTACGCACCCAACATTTCGCCCGACCGCACGCACGGGATCGGCGGCTGGACCGACGTCCAGTTCGTGCGCGCGATGCGCGAGGGCGTCGGGCCCGACGGGCGCCACTACTACCCGGTGTTCCCCTACACCTCGTACACCAAGGCGACCGAGCAGGATCTGCGTGACCTCAAGGCCTACATCATGACGCTCGCGCCGGTCGCCAAGCCGAGCCGGCCGCACGATGTCGGCTTCCCGTTCTCGATCCGGCTCACGCTCCTGCCGTGGAAGTGGCTCAACTTCACGCCCGGCGAATGGAAGCCCGATCCGTCGAAGGACGCGGTGTGGAACCGTGGCGCCTATCTGACCGAGGCGCTTACCCACTGCGGCGAGTGCCACACGCCGCGGAACCTGATGGGGGGCATCGACCGCAAGCGCTGGATGTCGGGCTCGGCCGACGGGCCGGACGGCGAGAAGGTGCCCAACATCACGCCCGACGCCTCGGGCATCGGCAAGTGGAGCGTCAAGGACATCGAGGGGCTCCTGTCCGACGGCGGCAATCCCGACGGCGATTATGTCGGCGGCTCGATGGGCGAGGTGGTCGCGCACTCGTCGAGCAAGCTCAGCGCCGCCGATCGCAACGCGATCGCGGTCTATTTCAAGAGCCTGCCGGCTCTGCCGTCGGCGGTGCCGAAGAAGAAATAGGGCGATCGTGATGCCATCGCGCGTGCCCGCCGCGCTCCAGCCGGCGTGGTACGGGTTCTGGCGCGTGGTCTGGGCGGTGTGGTCACGACGCACGCGCGACCGCATCCTGGTCGCGGTCGATGCGCTGTGGCCGTGGGGCACGCTGGTGCCGCCGGCGCTGCTCGCCTCGGTCGGCGGCGGCGATTTCGCCGCCGTCGGCGCGCAGTTCCGCGATCACTTCGTCGCGCTGGGCGGGCTCCGCCCCGATGCGCGCGTCCTAGACCTCGGCAGCGGCGCCGGACGGATCGCGTTACCGCTCACCGCCTATCTGACCGCCGGCAGCTATGACGGCGTCGAGATCTGGCGTCCGCATGTCGCGTGGTGCCGGCGCAACATCACCCGCCGTCATCCGCGCTTCCGCTTCCACCACGCCGACCTCCACAACGACAGCTACAACCCGCGCGGCCGGTCGACGGCGGCGACCTACCGCTTTCCGTTCGCCGACGCCGCGTTCGACTTCGTGATCCTGACCTCGGTCCTCACCCATCTCCTGCCCGAGGAGATCGACCGCTATCTCGGCGAGTGCGCCCGCGTTCTCGCCCCCGGCGGCTGCGTGTTCGCGACCGCCTTCGTGGTCGACGCGGACGCCGCCGCCGCGATCGCGGACCGCCGCGCGGCGTACGCGTTCGTTCCGTTCCGCGACGGCGCCTTCGTGGTCGATCCGGTTCATCCCGCGGCCGCGGTCGCGGTCGACGCCGCCTGGCTCGAGGAGCGCATCGCGGCGCATCGGCTCGTCGTCGTCGGTCGCCATCCCGGCGGCTGGTCGGGGCGGGCACCGGCTCTAAGCTTCCAGGACATCCTCGTGCTCGCGCGCGTCGGCGAGGCGCCCTGAGCGCCGATGCGCGACGGGCGGCCCGGAGGCCGCCCGCCAGTCGACCCGAGGGATGCGGCCGCTACTCGGCGGCGCGCTTGGCGAGGCCCGGCATCTTGAGATTGAACAGCCGCGCGGCATTGCCGCCGAGGATGTTGCGCTTGTCCTCCTCGTTGAGGAACGGCAGGTCGTAGATCACGCTCGGCCCGTCGAAGTCCCAGTGCGGCCAGTCGGACGCGTAGAGGAGCTGCGAGCGCGCGTTGATCGCATCGAACGTCGCCTCGGTCAGTTTGAGGTCGTGCACCTCGAGCGGCTGGCTCGAGAAATACATCTCCTTGATGTACTCGCTCGGCTTCTTCTTGAGGAGCGGCGCCTCGGAGGTGCGCATCATGTACTCGGTGTCGAGCCGCTGCATGACATAGGGGACCCAGGCGAGCCCGCTCTCGATCCACAGCACCTTGAGCTTCGGGAACCGCTCCGGCAGGCCGTTGATCACCCAGTTCGCCATGTGCACGAGGTTGCAGTGGACGAACGACAGCGCGTGCATCGAGAGGAACCGGTTCAGCTGCGACATCGAGCCGTCATACCAGTTGAACCCGGCGTGGAACACGAGCGGCAGGTTGCGCTCCTCGAGCGTCCGGTAGAGCTTCATGTAGCTGTTGTGGTGGACGGCGCGGTTGCGCGTCGAGGTCACGGTGAAGCCGATCACGCCGGGCTTGCCGGCGAACTCCTCCACGATCTCGGCGCACACCTCGGGCGTGTTGAACGGCAGATACATGAAGCCGAGGAGCCGCGGCTCCTTGGCGAGCACGCGCTCGCAGAGCCAGCGGTTGAACGCCTGCGCGAGCGCGACCTCGATCTCGGGCTGCGGGTGCGTGCCGAGGACGAGCATCGGGGTCGGAAACACCATCATGTAGTCGATGGCCATCGAATCCATCGCGCGACGGGCGAGGACGATCTGGCGGTGGGCGTCCTTGTTATCGACCGGCTCCTGCTGGCTCTGCTGGTGCGGGATGCGGCCGAAATTGTCCTGGAAGAGAAGGCCGGGCTGCACGTTCAAGAGGCCGGGCGGCGAGCCGACGCGGTCCTGGAACGACTTCGCCATCTGGCGATAGACGTCGCTGTCGATGTACTCGACGATCTCCGACCAGAACGCGGTCTCGGTCACGTGCGCGTCGATGTCGACGATCATGAACTCGTCGAACTTCTTGCGGCGGGCCGCGCGCGCGGCGTGGGCCAAGATGTCGCGCGTATCGGTCTTAACCGTGATTTCCTTGACGAGCTCACGGGGCTTCGCGGTTCCGTCCTGCATGGATAGACCCTCACGGCATGTGCGATCGCCGTCCGATCGCCGGCTGCCGATTGTTCGGCCCACCGAGCGGGTGAGTCAAGGGAGCCCGCTCATCCATCCCACCACACAAGATGTAGCGGTTAGAGTCTTTCGTACCGTTACAAATTGCTGTAGAGAATGCAGTGGCATCGTTCGCGGTGGGCGCGATGGACGGTGCCGGGCTGGATGTGTGGCGTGGTCGGCCGATCAGCGGATACAACCGATGGCGGCAATGAGGCGGGAGCACAACCATGAGCGACTCCGATGGCGTGGTCGCGTTGGACCTCCCGGCGCGGGAGGGGGCCAACCGGGGCACGAGCATCGCGGAGGAGTTCGGCATCCTGGGCGGGCACTGGCTGCCGCTGGCCGAGGTGAGCCGGCAGCTCGGCATCCCGGCCAGCAGCATGCGCCGCTATCTCGAGCATCACGGCGGCGTCCTCGACGTGTCGCGGCTCGGCAAGCGGACGCTGGTGGCGCGCGGCTCGGTTGCGACGCTCGAGGTCATCAGGACGCTCTATGACAGCGGCGCGACCGTGAGCGAGGTCGACGACGAATTGCGCCGGCGCCACGGTGGACGTGCGGGACGCCCGGCGTCCGCGGCGTGGGCCGACGACGAGATCGACGACGGCGCCGCGGCGCCCGAGCCGACAGCGCCGGCCGCGCCCGCGCCCGTGATCGCACCCGTGATCGCCCCCGTGATAATGCGCGAGATCCGTGCGCTCCGCGCCGAGATCGCGGTTCTCGCCGAGGCGCTCGCCGCCGCGCGCGCGGCACAGGTCGAGCGCGACGCGCTGATGCGCCAGATCCTCGCCGCGATGGTCGAGCTGATGACGACCCAGGACAATGAACGTCGCCTCGCCGAGGAGGAGCGCGACCGTTCGGCCGCGCGCGCTCAGCAGATGGCGCAGCGCGGCATCAACGAGCTCCTGTCGATGGCGCGAAAGCGCCGCTGGGCGCTCTAGGTCGTGGACTCATAAGCACGAGTCCATAGGCGGGTAGCGGCCAATAGGACGGCGGCCAGATAATTGCGCGCCAGCTTTTCGAAACGGGTGG
>VGEU01000113.1 GCA_016869145.1 Alphaproteobacteria bacterium
TGAGGAGCGGCGTCGCGGCAGGCAGCGGCGGGTGCTCGGTGCCGGCGTGCGGCCGGACGGCGGTCGCGACGGGCGGCGCCGCAACGGGCGCAGGCGTCGTCGTCGAAGTCGTAGCGTTTGAAGCCGGGGCCGGCGGTGCGACCGCTGGCGGGGCGACGGCGACGACGGCGGGGGGCGTGGTCGCGGCGGGCTCGGCCGCGCGCGGCGTCTGGCCGGGATCCTCCTCGCGCGAGCCGAAGCCGTCCTGGGCGAGGCCGCCGCTTTCAATCCGCGTCGAGACCGCGCGGCCCGGCGCGGGCTTAGCGGCGGCCGGTGCCGCGCCATCGCGCTCGCTCAGCCCGACCAGCGCCGCGAGCTGGCGCGGAACCGCCGACACGACCTCGACCGGATCCTGGCCGCGCGACGACAGGTAGTACCAGCCGCCATAGGCGCCGAGCGCGAGGATCGCGGCGACGAGCAGGATCGAGCCGGACGGCAACCGGCCCTCCTCGGTCGGCGCCGGCATGACGAGCGCGGTCTGGCGGTTGAGACTCGAATCGGTGAGCCGGTAGCGGTTGATCACCTCGTCGGCGTTGAGGCCGAGGGATTCGGCGTAGGTGCGGAGAAAGCCGAGCGCATAGGCGGAGCCAGGCAGATCCTTGAGCCGGCCTTCCTCGATCGCCTGCAGATAGGCGGGACGGATGCGCAGCTCGCTCGCGACATCGCGGAGCTCTCGCGCCTGCGCGCGCCGTACCTCGCTCAGCATCGCGCCGAGCTCGGCCGCGTTCATGTCGGACTCGATTGCGTCGGTCCTCGTGCTCGTCCTGCGGTTGATCACGCCACCCGCCTTCGCGGCCTCGCGCCGCCGACACACCGTCGCGTTCGCGGAGCGGTACGCCGCGCGCATCCGGTCGAGCCGCTGACCGGCCCGCGACCGGACACCGTCCGTTCCCGCCCCGGGCGGTGGACCCATCACCCCCCGGTGATCGGTCCCCGTACGCCCTTAGCTAACAGGAAAACATGTGGCGATTCAATGATGGCGACCGGCCCCAGCGGCGGCCCCAGCGGCGGTCCCGGTGCCGGCCCCGGCGCCGGCCCTAGCGAAAATCCTCGACCACCACCCCATGGTCGCGGGCGAAGGAGCGCAGCCGCTCGCGGAGGCTGCGGTCCGGCACCTCGGTGAGGGTATCGAGATAGGCCCGGAGCGCGCCGGCATCGAGACTGCGGACCATCGCCTTGACCGGCCCGAGCATGGACGGGGGCATCGACAGCTCGCGGAGGCCGAGACCGACCAGCGTCATCGCCTCGAGCGGCCGGCCCGCCATCTCGCCGCAGAGCGAGACCGGGACGCCCGCCTTGCCGCACCGCTCGACCAGCATGCGGAGGACGGCGAGGACCGCCGGCGACAGCGGATCGTAGCGGCCGGCGACCAGGGGGTTGCCGCGGTCGGAGGCGAACAGGAACTGGAACAGGTCGTTCGAGCCGATCGACAGGAAGTCGAGCTGCGGCAGCAGCATGTCGAGCTGCCAGATCAGGCCCGGCACCTCGAGCATGGCCCCGACATGGACCCGGCTCGGCGGCGTCTGGCCGCGCGCGCCCGCGTGCGCGAGCTCGCGGTCGATCAAGGCCCGCGCGGCGGCGAACTCCGCGACCTCGGTCACCATCGGAAACATGACGTGGAGCTCGCGCCCCTGGGCCGCGGCGATCAACGCGCGGAGCTGCTGGCGGAGAAGGCTCGGTCGGTCGAGCCCCATCCTGATCGCTCGCCAGCCCATCGCCGGGTTCTCCTCGACATTGGCGCGCATATAGGGCAGGCGCTTGTCGCCGCCGACGTCGAGGGTACGGAACTTGACCGGCCGGCCGCCCGCCTGGTCGAGGATGCCGCGATAGAGATCGGTCTGATTGGCGACATCGGGCAGCTCCGAGCGCAGCATGAACGGCACCTCGGTGCGATAGAGCCCGACGCCCTCGGCGCCGAACGCCTCGAGATTGTGCAGATCCATCAGGAGGCCGGCATTGAGATTGAGCGACACCGTGGCGCCGTCGCGACTGACCGCGGGCAGGCTCCGCATCGCGCGATAGCGGGCGCGCCGCTGGTCGCGGAGGCGGATGTTCTCGACCACCATCTGGTGAATGTCATCGCCCGCGCGCACATAGACGAGCGCGTTGGACCCGTCGACGATGACGGGATCGTTGGGATCGATCCGGTTGAGGAGCGATTCGACCTGGCCGACGACCGGGATGTCGAGCGCGCGCGCGACGATCGCGACATGCGAGGTCGGTGTGCCCTCCTCGAGCACCAGCGCGCGGAGCCGGCGCGGCTCGTAGTCGAGGAGCTCGGCCGGCCCCATGTTGCGCGCGATCAGGACGACGTCGTTCGGGAGCTCCTCGGACGCCGCGGTCCGGTTCTCGCCGGAAAGATGCTGCAAGAGCCGGTTCGCGAGGTCCTCCCAGTCGTAGAGGCGCTCGCGGAGATAGGGATCGGACACCGCCGACATGCGCGTGCGGGTGTCGTCGAGCACCTTCTGCACCGCGCCCTCGGCGGTCAGACCGCCGTCGATCGCCTCGGCGATGCGACGCATCCAGCCCTTGTCCTCGGCGATGCTGCGATAGGTCTCGAGCACCTCGCGGTGCTCGCCGCCCGCCGAGAGCTCGCTCGATGCGAACAGATCGTCGATCGCGCGATGCATGCGCGCGACGGCGTGCGCGAGGCGGGCGTGCTCGGAGGCCGGGTCGTCGGCGAACATCTGCGGGATGCTGACGCGCGGCACGTGGAGCACCGCCTCGCCGATCGCGATCCCCTCGTTGATCGAGATGCCGGTGAGCCGGACCGGCAGGATCGCGTTGCCCTGCGCCGGCACTTGCTCGCTGCGGTCGATCAGGTCGCCGCCGTGGATCAGCTCGGCGAGGACGACGGCGATCACCTCGAGCGTCTCGACCTCCTCCTCGGAGTAGAGGCGCTGGGTGCGGTTCTGGATGACGAGGACGCCGCGCACCCGTCCACCGCGGAGGATCGGGACGCCGAGGAGCGAGTGGTAGATCTCCTCGCCCGTCTCCGGCCGATAGGCGAACTTGGGATGCGCCTGCGCGTCGGGAAGATTGAGCGGCAGCGCGTTCATCGCCACGGTGCCGACGAGGCCCTCGCCGACGCGGAGCCGCGTCTGATGCACCGCGTCGGGGTTGAGGCCCTCGGTCGCGAAGAGCTCGAGCACCTCGCCCGCGCGCATGACATAGATCGAGCAGACCTCGGCGACCATCTCGCCGGCGATGACGCGGACGAGCTCGTCGAGCCGGCTCTGCACCGGGAGCGAGGCCGCCATGATGCTCCGCATGCGGCGGAGCACCCGTCGCGATCCGCTCACGGTCGCGGTTGTCATCGGCCTCAGGCCTCGACGGCAGCGCGCGCGCCGATCGCGTCGAGCGCCTGTCCGACCAGCTCCTCGATGATCGCCGCGGTCGCCTGCTCGCGCTCGACCATGCCGACGCTCTGGCCGGCCATCAGCGAGCCCGTCTCGACGTCGCCCTCGATCACCGCGCGCCGGAGCGCGCCGGCCCAGAAGTGCTCGATCGCGAGCTGCGCCGCGGTCTGGTCGAGCTCGCCGCGGCGGAAGCGCGCGATCACCGCGCGCTGAGTGTCTTCGAACACCCGCGTCGCCTTGTTCTGGAGCGCGCGGACCGGGATGACGGGAAACTCGGGATCGACCTGGACCGAGGGCATCGCGTCGCGCGCAGCGGCGCGGATGAAGGCCTGCTTGAACTTCGGATGCGCGATCGATTCATGGGCGCAGACGAAGCGCGTGCCGAGCTGGACGCCCGCGGCGCCCATCTCGAGATAAGCGAGGATCGCATCGCCGCGGCCGATGCCGCCGGCGACGAAGACCGGCACGTCGCGGACATGAGGCAGGATCTCCTGCGCGAGCACGGTCGTCGACACCGGGCCAATATGGCCGCCCGCCTCGGCGCCCTCGATCACGATCGCATCGGCGCCGAGCCGGACCAGGCGCTTGGCGATGCCGAGCGCCGGCGCGAAGGAGACGACGCGCGCGCCGCCCGCCTTGAGCCGCGCGATCGCCTTCTGCGCCGGCATGCCGCCCGCCAGCACGACGTGGCCGACCCGCTCGGCGATGCACACCTCGATCAGCTGATTGAGCTCGGGATGCATGACGATCAGGTTGACCCCGAACGGGCGCCCGGTGAGCGCGCGCGTCGCGCGGATCTCGGCGGCGAGGAGATCGGGCTTCATCGCGCCGCACGCGATCACGCCGAAGCCGCCGGCGTCGGAGAGCGCGGCGACGAGATGGCGCTCCGACACCCATGTCATCGCGCCACCCATGATCGCGGTCTCGGTGCCGAGGAACGCGCGGCCGCGCGCCCATAGCGCGTCGAGATGTCTCCGTGCCGCCTCGCGATCCATCCCTTGTCCCCGTGGCGCCGGGTGCGTCAGGCCGCGTCGAGCCCGTAGGCCGTGTGCAGCGCGCGAACCGCGAGCTCGGTGTACTCCTCGGCGACGAGCACGCTCACCTTGATCTCGGACGTCGAGATGACCTGGATGTTGATGCCCTTCTCGGCGAGCGCGGTGAACATGCGGAGCGCGATGCCGGCGTGGCTCCGCATGCCGACGCCGATGACCGAGATCTTGGCGACGTTCTTGTCGCCGACGAGGCGGTCGAAGCCGAGCGAGGCCCGGCGCGCCTCGAGGATCTGGACCGCCCGGTCGTAATCGGCCTTGGAGACGGTGAAGGTGAGATCGGTCGCCCGGCCGTCCTCCGATACGTTCTGCACGATCATGTCGACGTTGACGTTGGCGTCGGCGAGCGGGCCGAATATCGCCGCGGCGACGCCGGGGCGGTCGGCGACCTTGATCAACGTGATCTTCGCCTCGTCGCGGCTATAGGCGATGCCGCTCACGACCTCTTGTTCCACGATTTCCCCCTCGTCGACGACGAGCGTGCCGGGTTCGTCGGTGAAGCTCGACAGCACCTGGACGCGGACGCCGTGATTCATCGCGATTTCGACCGAGCGCGTCTGCAGCACCTTGGCGCCGACCGAGGCGAGCTCGAGCATCTCCTCGTAGGTGATCTTATTCAGCTTGCGCGCCTTCGCAACGATCCGCGGATCGGTCGTGTAGACGCCGTCGACATCGGTGTAGATGTCGCAGCGGTCGGCGCGGACGGCGGCGGCGAGCGCGACGGCGGAGGTGTCCGAGCCGCCGCGCCCGAGCGTCGTCACGCGCCCCTCGGGGCCGATCCCCTGGAACCCGGCGACGACCGGCACCTGGCCCCGCGCCATGCGCGCGATCAGCGCATCGCCGTCGATGCCCGCGATGCGCGCCTTGCCGTGCGCGCCGTCGGTGCGGACCGGGATCTGCCAGCCGAGCCAGGACCGCGCATCGACACCCGCCTCCTGCAGCGCGATCGCGACGAGACCCGCGGTCACCTGCTCGCCGGAGGCGACGACGACGTCGTATTCGCGCGCATCGTGGAGCGTCGCCGCCTCGCGCACCCATTGCACGAGCTGGTTGGTCGCGCCCGCCATCGCCGAGACCACGACCGCGACCTCGTTGCCCTGGTCGACGATCCGCTTGACCCGCGCGGCGACGGACTTGATCCGCTCGATGTCGGCGACGGAGGTCCCCCCGAACTTGACGACGATGCGCGCCATGAGCCGTTTCCCGCGTGAGCCCGCTCCGCCGACGCGGGCACGCCGGGGCTCCGGACCGTCGAACTTTGCTGAGTTGCCGCCGCGAACGCGGGCATACATACTCTTTGGCGCGCCGCGGAGGCAAGCACCGCCCAGCCGCCGCCCCACGCCACGATCCGAGCCCGTTCCGCGCCACACGAGGCCCCGCGCATGGACCCGACGTCCGCCGACCCAGACCGCCGCACGAGCGTCGATCCCGACGAGATCGCCCGCTTCGCCGCGCTCGCCGAGGCGTGGTGGGACTCCGACGGCAAGTTCCGCGCGCTGCATCGGTTCAATCCGCCCCGCCTCGCCTATATCCGCGACCGGCTGTGCCGCCATTTCGGCCGCGGCGAGGCGGGCTTCCGGCCGTTCGACGGGCTCGCGATCCTCGACATCGGCTGCGGCGGCGGGCTGGTCGCCGAGCCGATGGCGCGGCTCGGCGCATCGGTCACCGGGATCGATGCGACGGCGCGGAATATCGGGGTCGCGCGCGCCCATGCCGAGGCCGCGGGCCTCGCGATCGACTATCGGCACGCCGCGGCCGAGGACCTCGTCGCCGAGGGCCGGCGCTACGACGTCGTCCTCACCCTCGAGGTGGTCGAGCACGTCGCCGAGGTCGGCCCCTTTCTCGCCGACTGCGCGCGTCTGGTCGCGCCAGGCGGTGCGCTCGTCTGCGCGACGCTCAACCGCACCGCGCGCGCCTTCGCGCTCGCGATCGTCGGCGCCGAATATGTCCTCGGCTGGCTGCCGCGCGGCACGCACGACTGGCGGAAATTCGTCCGCCCGTCGGAGCTCGTCGGCGCGCTCCGGCCGCACGGCATCACGGTCGTGGACCTCGCCGGCATGATCTACGACCCCCTCGACCGCTCGTGGCGCATCGGCCGCGACCTCGCGGTCAACTACCTCGCCTTCGGCGCCAAAGCGGGCGGGGTCACGGTGCGATAAGGCCGGCGCTAAGGCCGGCGATAGGGCGCGCGATAAGGCCAGCGGTCGGGCCGGCCGGGCGTCACGCGTCGTCGCGGCGCACCCAGGGAACGGGCTGGAACTCGACGCCCTCGTCGGCGAGCTTCGCGGCCTCGTCGGGCGTCGCCTCGCCGTAGATGTTGCGGGCCTCGGTTTCACCGTAGTGAATCTTCCGCGCCTCCTCGGGAAACTTCGGGCCGACATAGTCGCAATTGGCCTCGACGTGCTTCCGGAGGCTCGCCAGCGCCTGCATATAGCGGACCGCCTCGGGGGAGGGGGCGGGCGGCGCCGGCACGGGCGCGGGCGGCGCCGGCTCGGCCTCTGCGGCGCCCTTCTTGGTGGAGCGGCCGAGACGCGGCGCCATCGGCGCCTTCTCGATCTTCTTGCTGCCGCACACGGGGCAGACGACCTTCTTCGCGCCGACTTGCGCCTCGTAGGTCTGGCTGTCCCTGAACCACGCCTCGAAGACGTGGCCCTTCTTGCACTGGAGATCGTAGAGAATCATCGCACTGTCACGATACACCCTTCGCCGCGGCCGGCGACCCCACTATCTTGGTGTCACCCCCGGTTTTGGCAAGAGCCCCGGACGTGCCTGGTTCCCCGATCATTCACGGCGCCGAGGCGGCCTCGGCCTGGGTGCGCCGCTGGCTTCCCTTGGTCGAGCCCGGCGGCGCCGTCCTCGACCTCGCCGCCGGCGCCGGCCGCCACGCTCGGCTCGCCGCTGCCGCCGGCCATCCGGTCACCGCGCTCGACCGCGACGCCCTTCTGCTCACCGCACTCGACGGCATCGCCGGGATCGAGCGCGTGGTCGCCGATCTCGAGGCCGGGCCATGGCCCCTGCCGGGCCGGCGCTTCGCCGCGGTGATCGTCACCAACTATCTCCACCGGCCGCTGTTCCCGGCGATCCTCGCCGCGCTCGCGCCGCGGGCGGTCCTGATCTACGAGACCTTCGCCGTCGGCAACGAGGCGCTCGGGCGCCCGCGCAATCCCGATTTCCTGCTCCGCCCGGGCGAGCTCCTCGCGGTCGTCGCGGACCGGCTCCAGGTCGTCGCCTACGAGGCGGGCCGCATCGAGACGCCGCGACCGGCGGTCGTCCAGCGCATCGCGGCGGTCGCGGCGCCGGCGCCCTGCCCGCTTTCCTAGAGCGCCGGCCCTAAAGCCCCAGCCTTAGAGCCCCAGACCTAAAGCCCCTGGGTCGAGCCGCTATCGGCGTCGATCAGCCCGCCATTGATGAACTGGCCGCCGCCGCAGACCAGGAAGGTGACGATCGAGGCGATCTCCTCGGGCTCGCCGAAGCGGAGCGCGTGGTCGTGGCGGGCGAGCTCGTCCATCGCCTGCGCCATCGACACCTTATGCTCGTCGGCGTAGCGGCGGATGCGCACCGTCAGCCGGTCGGTCTTGATCAGCGACGGGTTGATGCCGTTGACGCGGATGCCGTCGGCGAGCCCCTTGTCGGCGAGCGCCTTGGTCAGGTTCATCATCGCCGAGTTGACCGCGCCGCCGATGGTGAACTCGGCCGATGGCGTGCGCCCGCCGGTGCCGATGATGTTGACGATCTGGCCCTTGACGGTGCGGAGATGCGGCCACGCCGCGCGCGTGAGCCGCACCGCCCCGAACAGCTTGAGCGCGAAGCCGTCGGTCCAGTCGTCGTCGCCGAGCTCGAGGAAGTCGCCGCGCTTGGTCGCGCCGGCATTGTTGACGACGACGTCGATCCGCCCGAACGCGGCGATCGCGGCATCGACGAGACGGCGGGCGGCCGGCGGGTCGCGGAGATCGACCGCATGGGCGAGGATGGTCCGCCCGGTCTTCGCGCCGGCCTGCCGCACGAGATCGTCGAGATCGGCCGCCGAGCGCGCGGCGACGACGAGGTCGTAGCCCGCCGCCGCCAGCGCCTCGGCGCAGGCGCGCCCGATGCCGCGGCTCGCGCCGGTTACGATCGCGGCGCGCGGTGTCGCTGCGTTCATGGTCTCAGCCTCCGACCGCGCGCCGGGGCGCCGGCTCCGCTGCGGGTTGCGAATAGGGACGGTCGTGGGCGAGCGCCGGGATCGCGCGGCGGGCTTCGGCCGCCTTGGCGGGGTCGATGTCGGCGATGACGAAGCCGGGCCGCTCGCCGCCGTCGGCGAGGATCTCGCCCCACGGATCGACGATCAGGCTGTGGCCCCAGGTGCGCCGGCCGCCGGCATGCGTCCCGCATTGCGCCGGGGCGAACACATAGGCGCCGCACTCGATCGCCCGTGCGCGGAGGAGCACCTCCCAATGCGCAGCGCCGGTCGGCACGGTGAAGGCCGAGGGCACTGAGAGGAAGAGCGCGCCGGCCTTGGCGAGATCGCGGGAGAGATGCGGGAAACGGAGGTCGTAGCAGACCGTGAGGCCGAGGAGCCCCCACGGCGTCGCCGCGACGACGGCACGATCACCGGGCCGATAGGTCGCCGATTCGCGGTAGCTCTCGCCGCCTGCGAGCGCGACGTCGAACATGTGGATCTTGTCGTACCAGGCGACGAGGCGCCCGACGGCATCGAGGAGGCACGACCGGTTCGCGACCGTGCCGTCGCCGTGACGCACCGCGATCGTGCCGGCGACGATCCACGCCCCGGTCTCGGCGGCGAGCGCCTGGAAGGCGCGGAGCGCCGGATGATCGTCGAACGGCGCTGCCTTCGCCGGCACCAGCGCGCGGTCCGGCTCCATCATCGCGACCACCTCGGGGAACGCGACGAGATCGGCACCCGCCGCACGCGCGGCGCGACCGGCCGCGGTCGCGGCGGCGAGGTTCGCCGCCATGTCGTTGCCGGACGTGGTCTGGACGCAGGCGAGGCGGAAGCTCATCGGGCGAGCATCGGGTCGAGCTTCCCCGCCTTCTCGAGCGCGTAGAGATCGTCGCAGCCGCCAACATGGGTAGCGCCGATGAAGATCTGCGGCACCGAGGTGCGGCCCTTGGCGCGCGTGGTCATCTCGCGGCGGCGTTCGGGGTCGGCATCGACATCGATCTCGTCGAACGCGACACCCTTCTGGGCGAGGAGCTTCTTGGCGCGCGCGCAGTAAGGGCACCACAGGCTCGAATAGATCACGACCTCGGCCACGCCACTCTCCTTCAGGACCAACCCCGCCACGATCCATTATATGGCCCAGGCGGCGGCGAATGTCAGGCCGCGGGGCGCACGACCCGGGCGAGGGTGAGGACATCGACGCCCACCGCCCCGGCGCGCAAGAGCGGCCGCGTGCAGGCCTCGACCGTGGCCCCGGTGGTGAGCACGTCGTCGACGAGGACGATCCGCCGGCCGGCGATCGCGGCTTCCCGGCGTTGCGGCACCCGGAAGGCGCCGTGCACGTTGCGCCGCCGCTCGACCTGGCCGAGGCGGACCTGCGGGGGCGTGTTGCGGGTCCGCACCAGGGCGTCGGGGAGGACGGCGATCCCGCTCGCCCGGCCGACCGCCTGCGCGAGGAGGGCGGCCTGGTTGTAGTGCCGCGCGATCAGCCGCCAGCGGTGGAGCGGCACTGGCACCAGGAGATCGGCGCGGTCGAGGACCTCGGCCCCGGCGCGGACCAGCCAGGCCCCGAGCGTCGGCGCCATGTCGGTGCGGTCGGCGTGCTTGAACGCGACCGCGATGCGGCTGCTGCCGGCGTCATAGCGGAGGACGGCGCGCGCCCGGCCATAGGCCGGCGGTGCGGCGATGCAGGCCGCGCACAGCGCGCCGGCGCTGGGATCGAACGGGAACGGCGCGCCGCAGGCGGCGCAGAGCGGCGGCGCCAGGAAGCTGAGGCCGCGCCAGCATGCCGCGCAGATCGTTCCCTGGGTCGCGACGGCGGTGCCGCAGGCGAGACAGCGCGGCGGCAGCACGATGTCGAGCGCCATGTCGGCGAGCCGGCGGAGCCGGCCCGGCGCCGCGCGCGCCGCCGCCTCAGCGTCGGACATGGAGGAACCGCGCGGTCCCGTCGCGGTCGATCTGCTGCACGAGATCGATCTCCCAGGCGAGATAGTCGAGGGCCGCTTTGCGCTGCTGCTCGGGCGTCCGGTCATAGGGCCGGAGCCAGAGATCGTCGGGCTCGTCCGCCATGTGCTCCGCTCCGGTCGCGAGCGGCAGCCCCGCCGCCCGCCACGCCGCGGTGCCCCCGGCGAGGACCTTCACGGTGCCGCCCGCGACCGCGGCCGCCTCCGCCGCCGCGAGCCGGGCGA
>VGEU01000114.1 GCA_016869145.1 Alphaproteobacteria bacterium
GCAAGAGCGGACCCGTGGTCGCCGTCCACGATGCGCCCGTTCCCGCCGCACGCCACCGCACCGACGCCCACCCCCGCGCGCCGCCGATACCGGCCTGAGGACCGCACGCCAACCGACGACACGGGCCACCCGGTCTGCGTCGCCGATCCTGTCCTGATCCCGTATCGGAGAGCCCCATGAACCGCCACGCCACGCGCGCCGCCGTCCTCGGCGCCGCGCTCGCCGTCACCCTTCCGGCCGCTGCCCACGTCACCCTCGAGCGGGGCGAGGCGCCGGCCGATTCCTATTACAAGGCCGTGTTCCGCGTGCCGCATGGCTGCGACGGCAGCCCGACGCTGCGCGTCCGCGTCCGCATTCCCGACGGCGTCGTCGGGGTCAAGGTGCAGCCGAAACCCGGCTGGACCATCGAGACGGTCATGCGCCGGCTCGACACGCCCTACGATGCCGGGCATGGCCGGATGTCGAGCGAGATCGTCGGCGAGGTCGCCTGGAGCGGCGGACGTCTCCTCGACGAGCACTATGACGAGTTCGCCCTGCGCGCGAAGCTGCCGAACCGGCCGGGGGCGCTGATCCATTTCCCGGTGGTCCAGGAGTGCGAGAAGGGCGTCCACCGCTGGATCGAGATCCCGTCCGCCGGGCAGCGTGCCCACGATCTGAAGGAACCCGCGCCGGCCCTTCTCCTCGCACCGCCCGCCCATTAACGGACTGACGGGAAGACGCGGCGGCGCACCGGCGCCGCCGCGCCGCCCGCGCCGATGCGGACATTTCGGACCCTCCGTCTCGCGATCCTGGTCGCGGCGTGCATTGCGGCCGCGCCGTCGGCGCACGCGCACGCGGTCCTGATCGCGACCGATCCGCCCGACCGCGCCAACCTCATCACCGCGCCCGAGGAGGTCACGCTCCGGTTCAACGAGCCGGTGCGTCCGATCGCGGTCCGCATCCTGGACGGGGCCGGACAGCCCCTCGAGGCCGATCTCGCGATAGAAGACGCGACCGTCCGCCTCCGCCCGTGGCATGCGCTCGCGCCGGGCACCTATGTCGTGAGCTGGCGCGTGATCTCGGCCGACACGCACCCGGTCTCGGGCGCGCTGATCTTCGGGATCGGCGACGGCGAGCTCCGTCCCGCCGTCGCCCCGACGGTCGCCGCCGGCTATGACTGGACGTCGTTCGCCGCGGTCAACCGCTGGGTCCTTATCGTCGCGCTCGTCATCGGCCTCGGCGCGCTCGTGTTCGGCGTCGCCATCGCGCCGGCCCCGTCGCGGCGCCGCGTCATCACCGTAACGACGGCGGTCGCGCTCGCGGTGGCGAGCGCGCTCGTCGGGATCGGCATCCATGGCGCCGTCCTCCTCGATGCGCCGTCGGACGCGCTCCTCGAGGCCGCCACATGGCATGCGGGATGGACGGGCGGGCGGGCGGGCACGACCGCGATGAGCATCGCCGGCATCGTCGTCGCGGCGCTCGGCGATCGTCTCGCCTTGCCGCGATGGCGTGCGATCGCCGTTCTCGGCGGCGGCGCCACCGCATCGCTCGGCATCATCCTGACCGGCCACGGCGCGACCGCGACGCCGCGCTGGCTCGCTGCGCCCGCCTCTGTCGTCCACGTCATCGCGGTCCTCTGCTGGATCGGGGCGTTGATCCCGCTGATCGGCCATCTCCGCCGCGGCGGCAGCGCGACGGTCGAGGTCGTGCGGCGGTTCTCGGCCCGGGCGAGCGGTGTCGTCGCGCTCCTGGTCGTCACCGGCTTAGTGCTCGCGGCGATCCAGATCGATACGCCGGCGGCCATCCTCGCGAGCCCGTATGGACGCCTCCTCCTCCTCAAGCTCGCGCTGGTCGGGCTCCTCCTCGCGCTCGCCGCAATCAATCGCTGGCGTCTGACACCGCGCCTCGCGCGCGGCGAGCCCGGGGCCGCTTCACGGCTCGACATCATGATCCGGATCGAGCTCGCGGTCGCCTTCGTGGTCCTCGGGCTCGCCGTCGCCCTCGCCCACACGGCGCCGCCACGCGGGTCGGCCGGCGCCGTGGCAGCCGGTCGCGTGCACGACCACGACGCCCTTGAACCCGTCACCGTCGAGGCCGCGGACGAGGCCGGGCGGCGCGCCATGCTGACGATCGAGCCCGGCGCCGGTGCGCGGCGCGCGGTCGGGGTTGCGGTCGTCGATGCCGACGGACGCGCGTCACCGGGGTCGGAGGCGACGCTCGTCCTCGCCCACGCCGCGGCCGGCATCGAGCCGATGCGCCTCGCGATGCGGCGGGACGGACCCGGGTGGTTCGCGCGCGACGACGCCTTCTTCCCCGTCGCCGGCCTCTGGTCGGTCGAGGTCGAGCTCCTCATCGACGATTTCACCAAGACCCGGTTCCGGTTCGAGGTCCGCCGCGACTGACCGTTGCGGCGGCGCCCTTTCGCGGCCACTCTCCCGCCACCCGCCACCATTCGCGGACCCGCCCATGCCGTCGCCCGCCGCCGTCGTGTTCGACCTCGACGGCACGCTCGTCGACACGCTGCCCGACCTGCTCGGGGCGCTGAACGGCGTCCTCGCCGAGCTCGCGCGTCCGCCGCTCGCGGCCGACGACGTGCGGCTGATGGTGGGCGAGGGGGCGGCGGCGCTGATCGACCGCGGCCTCGCCGCGACCGGCGGTGCGCCGCCGGGCACCGATCGCGACTGCCTGATCCGCCGCTTCATCGCGATCTACGCCGCGCGGCCCGCCGCCGAATCGCGGGTCTTCCCCGGCGCCGTCCGCGCGCTTGACCGGCTCGCCGCGGCCGGCCACGCGCTCGGCATCTGCACCAACAAGCCGCAGGGTCTGTCGCACGCCGTCCTCGACGGCCTCGGCCTCGCGCGGCACTTCCCGGTCGTGATCGGCGGCGATGCGTTGCCGTGGCGCAAGCCCGATGCGCGCCATCTCGGCGCCGTGCTCGACCGGCTCGGCGTCGCCCCGGCCGATGCCGTCTATGTCGGCGACAGCCCGACCGACGTCGCCGCCGCGCGCGCCACCGGCGTCCCGGTCATCGCCGTCCGCTTCGGCTACAGCCGCGTCGCGCCCGAGGCGCTCGGCGCCGATCTCGTGATCGACCATCATGACGCGCTGATCGAGGCCGTCCGGCGGCTCGCCGGCTGAGCCGCGGGCCGCATCGAAGGAGACCCGCCATGCCCAGAATCGCCGTGACCAGCCGCGTGTTCACGATGCTCCCCCATCTCAAGGAGGAGCTCCTCGCCCGCCACCCGGACGCGATCTTCAACGCCGAGAAGTACCGCTTCACCGAGGACGAGCTGATCGCGTTCCTCGACGGCTGCGAGATCGCGCTGATCGGCCTCGATCCGATCACCGAGCGCGTGCTCGCGGCGCTGCCGAAGCTCCGCGTCGTCGCCGCCTGCTCGGTCGGCGCCGATCACATCGACCCGGCGGCGATGAAGCGTCACGGCGTGCGGCTCGGCTGGAAGCCCGGCGTCAACAAGGTCTCGGTCGCCGAGCTCACGATCAGCCTGATGATCAATCTCCTCCGCAAGATCCACACCTACAACCGGGAGACGCTCGCCGGCCGCTGGCCCGCCAACCGCATGGGGCTGCACTTGCGCGGGCGCACCGTCGGGCTGCACGGCTGCGGCCATGTCGGCCAGGAGGTCGCGCGCCTGTTGCAGCCGTTCGGCGCGACGCTCCTCGCCGCCGACCGCCAGGACTATCCCGAAGCGTTCCGCGCGCTCGGCATCACCCGCGTGGCGGCCGACGAGCTTTGGGCGCGCGCGGAGATCCTCTCGATCCACCTGCCGCGCAACTCGACCACGATCGGGCTCTATACCGCCGCCGTGCTCGACCGGCTGCGCCCCGGCATTCTCCTCGTCAACACCGCGCGCGGGCGGATCGTCGACGAGGCGGCGCTCCGCGAAAGGCTCCTCGACGGCCGGATCGCGGCGGCGGCCTTCGACGTCTTCGCCGAGGAGCCGCTCGTCGACCTCTCGCTCGCCGCACTCCCCAATTTCGTCGCGACGCCCCATATCGGCGGCAGCGCGCGCGAGGCGTGGGAGGCGATGGCGCGGGCGGGCATGGCCGGGATCACCGAGAACGCGGTGCCCGAGCCCGGCCGCTATCCGTTCGACTGAGGCGTGTCAAAATCCGGCCGCCCCAGCGCACCCTTGTGGGCGGGCGGCGAGCGGCCGTGCTAAGCTCGGCCCGATCCCCCGCGCACCCGCGCGGGCGGAGATACTTTCACCGCGGGGGCCGTGACCAGCCAGCACCAGGCCAGCTATCGCGCGACGGTCGCGTTCTGCCACGACGTGGTCATGGCGGCGGCGTCCTTTGTGCTGTCCATGTTCCTCCGCCTCGGCGAACGTCTGTTCGAGTACGACACCGTCGTTCTCGTCCAGTGGACGGCGATGTTCAGCGCGGTGGCCGGCATCGTGTTCCTGTCGATGCGGCTCTATGCCGGGATCTGGCGCTACGCCTCGCTCAACGACATGATGGCGATCGCGCGCGCGGTCTCGCTGACGATCCTCGTCTTCCTGCCGATCCTGTTCCTCGCCACCCGGCTCGACGGCTATCCGCGCTCGACGCTGGTCATCAACTGGTTCGTGCTGATCGCGCTGCTCGCCGGACCGCGTTTAGTCTACCGCGTGTTCAAGGACCGCCGGCTCGACAACGTGCTGCGGCGCGACCAGACGCGCCGGGTGCCGCTCGTCCTGGTCGGCGCGGGCGATGCGGCCGAGCTCTTCATCCGCGCCACCAACCGCTCGCCGTCCTCGGCCTATAGCGTGGTCGGGATCGTCGACGACAAGGGCACCCGCGTCGGGCGCGACATCCACGGCGTCCGCGTGCTCGGCACCGTCGCCGACATCCCGGCCGTCGTCGCGCGGCTCGCCCGCACCGGCCGCCCGCCGCAGCGCCTCGTTATCACCCGCGAGCCCGTCGACGGCGCCGAGGTGCGCGCGCTCCTCGAACTCGCCGACCGCCACGGCATGACATTGTCGCGGCTTCCGAACCTCACCGATTTCCGGAGCGGCACCGCGGAGGAGGCGAGCACGATCGCCCCCGTCGCGATCGAGGATCTGCTCGGCCGTGCCCAGACCGTCCTCGACCGCGACGGCATGATGGGCCTCGTCCACGACAAGCGCGTGCTGGTCACCGGCGCCGGCGGCACGATCGGCGCCGAGCTCGCACGCCAGATCGCGGCCTTCGGGCCGTCCCATCTCGTCCTCATCGACAACTCCGAATACGCGCTCTACGCGATCGACCTCGAGCTGCACGAGACGTACCAGACCCTGTCGCGGCGCGCCATCCTCGCCGACGTGCGCGACCGGGCGCGGATCGGGCGCATCATCGCCGAGGAGGCCCCCGAGCTCGTCTTCCACGCCGCGGCGCTGAAGCACGTGCCGATGGTCGAGTTGCAGCCGGAGGAGGGCGTCCTCACCAACGTGATCGGCACGCGCACGGTGGCGGATGCCTGCCGCGCCAACGGCGTGCGCGCGATGGTCTTGATCTCGACCGACAAGGCGGTGAACCCGTCGAGCGTGATGGGCGCGACCAAGCGCATCGCCGAGAGCTGCTGCCAGGCGCTCGACGTGGTCGAGGCGAGCCGCCCCGATCACCGCGGACCGCGCACGCGGTTCATCACGGTGCGGTTCGGCAACGTGCTCGGCTCGACCGGCTCGGTCGTGCCCCTGTTCCAGCGCCAGCTCGCGGCCGGCGGGCCGCTCACTGTCACCCACCCCGACATGAAGCGCTTCTTCATGACGGTGCGCGAGGCGGTCGAGCTCGTGCTCGAGGCCTCCGTCCTCGGCACCCGCGATGCGGCGCATGGCGGCAAGATCTACGTCCTCGACATGGGCGAGCCGGTGCGCATCGCCGATCTCGCCAAGCAGATGATCCTGTTGTCCGGCCGCCGTCCCGACATCGACGTCAAGATCGTCTATACCGGGCCGCGGCCGGGCGAGAAGCTCAACGAGGAGATCCTGCACGACGCCGAATCGCTGGTGCCGACGGAATATACCGGCATCCTGCTCGCAGCGCCGCGCACCGCCGACCACGCGCTTCTCGCCCGCTCGATCGACGAGCTCGCCCAGCTCGCGCGCGCCGGCGCGCGCGGCGATCTCCTCGCCATGATCCAGCGGCTCGTGCCCGAGTTCCGCCCCGCCGCCGCGGTGGAGACGCGGGCGACCGCCTCGGGCTGACACCCACACGCCGACGGAGACAGAGATGGCCGACGAACCCGGGCCCGCGATCGCCCGCGCATTGATCTCGGCCCACGACAAGACCGGGCTCGCCGCGCTCGGCCGCTTCCTCGCCGATCGCGGCGTCGAGATCCTGTCGACCGGCGGCTCGGCCGCGGCGCTCCGCGGCGCGGGCATCGCGGTCAGGGAGGTGGCCGACCATACCGGCTTTCCCGAGATGCTCGACGGCCGCGTCAAGACGCTGCACCCGAAGGTGCATGGCGGCATCCTCGGCCGGCGCGCCGATCCGGCGCACGCCGCCGCCATGGCCGCGCACGCGATCGCCCCGATCGACCTCGTCGTCGTCAATCTCTATCCCTTCGCGGCGACCGTCGCGCGCGGCGCCGCGTTCGACGACTGCATCGAGAACATCGACATCGGCGGCCCGGCGCTGATCCGCGCCGCGGCGAAGAACCACGAGAGCGTCACGGTTCTGACCGACCCCGCCGATTACGCGCCGGTGATGGCCGAGATCGCGGCGAACAGCGGCGCGACGACGGCCGCGCGCCGCCGCCGGCTCGCCGCCGATGCCTTCGCCCACACCGCCGCCTACGACGCCGCGATCGCGCGCTGGCTCGGAGGCCATCTCGACGATTCTTTCCCGCGCGCCTACAGCCTCGCCGGCACGCGCGTCCAGACGCTCCGTTATGGCGAGAACCCGCACCAGCGCGCCGCGTTCTACCGTACCGGCGAGACGCGGCCCGGCGTCGCGACCGCGACCCAGATCCAGGGCAAAGAGCTCAGCTACAACAACCTGAACGACACCGACGCCGCGATCGAGCTGGTCGCCGAGTTCGAGGCGCCCGCGGTCGCGATCATCAAGCACGCGAACCCGTGCGGCGTCGCGACCGGCGCGAGCCTCGCCGAGGCCTATGCCAAGGCGCTCCGCTGCGATCCGGTCTCGGCCTTCGGCGGCATCGTCGCCGTCAACCGCACGCTCGATGCGCCGACCGCGGAGGCGATCGCGGCGCTCTTCGTCGAGGTCGTGATCGTGCCCGCGCTCGAGGACGGCGCGGCGGCGGTGCTCGCGCGGAAGAAGAACGTCCGCGTCCTCGTCGCCGGCGCGCTCCCCGACCCGCGCGCAGCCGGTCTCGCGCTCAAGCCGGTCGCCGGCGGGTTTCTGCTCCAGGACCGCGATTCGCGCGCGATCGCCGCGGCCGATCTCCGCATCGTCACCCGCCGCGCACCGACCGCGGCCGAGACCGCCGACTGCCTGTTCGCCTTCCGGGTCGCGAAGCACGTCAAGTCGAACGCGATCGTCTATGCGAAAGACGGCGCCACCGTCGGCATCGGCGCCGGCCAGATGAGCCGGGTCGATGCATCGCGCATCGCGGCGCAGAAATCAGCCGACGCCGCCGCCGCGGCCGGGATCGCGCGTCCCTTCGCCGAGGGCTCGGTCGTCGCCTCCGACGCCTTCTTTCCCTTCGCCGACGGGCTCGAGGCGGCGGCGGCGGCGGGCGCGACGGCGGTGATCCAGCCGGGCGGCTCGGTCCGCGACGCGGAGGTGATCGCCGCCGCCGATGCGCGCGGCCTCGCGATGGTGTTCACCGGCATCCGCCACTTCCGCCACTGAGCGCGGCGCGGCTCAGCGCGCCGCCTTGCCCGGATCGCGCACGGCGAGGAGGAGGACGAAGCCTACGGCGAGGAAGACGAGTATCGTCGCCATGCCGGCGCGCTGCGACTCGAAGGCGAGCGTCGCCCAGGCGAGAGCCGCCGGCCCCATGAAGCTCGTGATCCGCCCGGACAGCGCGACGAGGCCGAACATCTCGGTCCGCAGCTCGGGCGGCGCGAGGCGCGAGAGGAGCGTCCGGCTCGCCGCCTGCGCCGGGCCCATGAAGATCGCGAGCGGCATCACGACGATCCAGAACCAGAGCTTGGTCTCGACCAGAAGGAGCGGGATGCCGATCAGGATCAGGCCCGCGATCGCGATCAGGACCACGCGGCGCGGCCCGAGCCAGTCGTCGATCCAGCCGAACGCGAACGCGCCGAGCCCGGCCGCGACATTGAGCGCGATGCCGAGCATGATGATCTCGTCGACCTTCATGCCGAACGTGCCGGCGGCGTAGACGCCGCCGAAGGCGAACATCGTGTTGAGGCCGTCGAGGTAGAAGACCTGCGCCAGCATGTAGCGGACGGCCTCGCGATAGCGGCGCACCTGGCGCACCGTCTCGACCAGCGCGCGGAAGCCGGTCACGACGGCCGTCATCGGACGCACGCCGCGCGACGGCCGATCGGGCGTGTAGAGGAAGAGCGGCACGCAGAACAGCGCGAACCAGAGTGCGGCGAGGAGCGTCACCGCGCGGACCGGCTCGGCGGCCTCCTTGTCGAGACCGAACGGCGGCGGGTCGGCCTGGATCAGCCCGAACAGCGCGAGCGCGAGGCAACAGAGCCCGCCGAAATAGCCGAGCCCCCAGCCCCAGCCGGAGAGCCGCCCCATGCGCGACGCCGGGGCGACGTCGGCGAGCATGGCGCCGTAGAAGACGGTGCCGATCTCGAACGCGGTATTGGCGAGCGCGAAGAAGACGAGGGCCCACAGGATCGACGACGGATCGGGCGTGGTGAACCAGAGAAGCGCGGTCGCGCTGGCGCAAATGGCGGAGAGCACCGCGAGCCAGGGCTTGCGCGGACCGGTGCGGTCGGCGACGGCGCCGAAGAGCGGGCTTAGCACCGCGACGGCGAGGCCCGAGACCGCGAGCGCATGGCCCCAGAGCGCTGTCCCCGTCGTTGCGTCCGCCGCCACCGCCTGGGTGAAATAGGCCGAGAAGACGAAGGTGACGATGACGGTCGGAAAGGCGGAGTTCGCCCAGTCGTAGAAGCACCACGCCTTCTCGCCGCGGCTCAAGCGCGGGATGCCGCGGCCGTCCATCACCACCGCTCCGCGTGATCGTCATCCGTCACAGCTGGCGGAATCTCCCTGCGTTGTAGTGAACCGGAATCTCGAAACCGGCCGTCGGTTGCACGAGGCGGGCCTGCTCGACGATCCGCGGCCACCAGCGGACGAGTTGCCAGGACTGATCCCCTAGCCTTTGCTTCTGGAGTCCGGAAGACAGAACGAAGAGGACCAGACCCGCGCGCCGGTAGAGCTCCCGTTAATGCCTGTTGGTCGCGATCCGACGATCGCCGGGAACAATGGTCCAGCCGCCCTCCTCCCCGAGACGGGTGATCCATTCCTCGTCCGGCGCGGCCCCGTGCCCCCTGTCCCGGAGATGCTCGACGCGATGCCCGTCGGGCTCCGCGAGAACGGCGATCGCCCGCGCGATCAGAGGACTGAGATTGTTGTCGAAAAGGAACCTCAAACGGCGATCTTGGCTTCGAAGGCGACTGCGTCGCGGACCTCGGCCACCGAGACGTCGAACCAGCGCGCGACGCGCTCGACCGACTCCTCGGCCTGTACCGCCTCGGCGAGCACGACCGTGGCGACGCCGACGACGACGACGATCGGCTCGCCCATCGACCGTGCGGGGTCGAGGACGACGTGGTGCTTCCGCCCCATCGGCCACCAGCGTGCCGCGACGCCGGCGTCGGAGAACTCTATCCCGGCGACGAGCGATGCTGCGACAATGCGCTTGAACAGAAGCTGATTGGTCGCGAGATCGAGAAGCGGATCGTCCGCGGCATCGCCGCCGATCTCGGCGAAGATGCTGCTTCCATCCGTGACGAAACGCCGGGTCGCGAACGGGTGATCCACGCCGAACAGGACCGCTGCGCGGTGCGAGGCGAGACGGATCCTCTTCCAGCTCACCCCGGCCTCGAGGAAGGCATCGACGAACCGGATCTCCATAAGGTCGAGAAAACCGAGCGACGTCGTGTCGTCGATCGGCGCGAGCGCGCCGCGCCACACCAGCTCGTGGCCGACGACGACGCCGCCGCGTCGCGCTTCATAGCCGCGGAGCCAGCGGCGGATGCGCGGCGGCGAAACCCGGTCAGCCGCGCCGACTGGGAAATACCGTAGATGCCCTTCCCGAGGAGTGCGCCGAGCCCACCCTCGGCGGAAGCCGATCGCGCGTCCGTGTATAATTTTACCGACATCGAGCCGCTCCGCCGCCGCGCCCGTACTCGTCGCCAGCATAGGCGCGATCGCGCGCCCGCGGCAAGACGCTGGCGACGCGGCGGCCGGCTCAGAAGCCGGCGAGTGCCCGCATCTCGCGGCCGGCGACGGTGACCATCGACAGATCGACCGCGCCCGCCGCACGGAGCTCGGCGATGAGCGCATCGACGCGGCGTGCGGCGCGGCCGTCGGCGCCGACCCAGGCAGCGATCGCCTTGTCGGCGGGCGCGCCGTCGCCGGCGACGGCGACCACCTTGGCGGTGATCGTCCGCTGCAGCTCGGCGAGATCGTCGATCACCGCGGCGAGCGCGAGCTCCTGCCAGTTCGTCTCGGCGACGATCGCCTCGGCCGAGGCGCGCAACCAGCCGAAGCCGAAGCGCTGGCCGACCGCGTAATAGATCCGCCCCACCGCCGCGACGTCGCGCCGCGTCGCGCCGGCGATGCGGACGATGTCGGGGCCGCAGGCGACCGCATCGAGCATCGCGATCCGCCGCGCGAGCGCCTGCGGG
>VGEU01000115.1 GCA_016869145.1 Alphaproteobacteria bacterium
GTCCTCGCCGCCGACGGCCGCGCGGCCGACCTCGCCGCGACCGCCGCGCGGCGCCGGGCGCTTCGATCCGCTTCCCCGCGCGTCTGAGCGGTACTAGATAGAAGCGCGCCCCCGACCGACGAGGAGGACCCATGACGATCCGATACCCCGCCATCGCCGCTGCCGCCGTCGCCGCCCTGTCGCTCGCCGTCCCGGCCGGCGCCGAGACGCCCGAGCAGTTCTACAAGGGCAAGACCGTCACCTTCGTCCAGCCGTTCGGACCGGGCGGCACCTACGATCTCTACGCCCGTCTGATCGGCCAGTTCCTCGAGAAACACGTTCCCGGCAATCCCAACATCGTGGTCCAGGACATGGCGGGCGCCGGCGGCATCCGCGCGTCGAACCACATGTACAACGTCGCGGCCAAGGACGGCTCGAGCATCTGGATGCCGCCCGATACGCTCGTCATCTCGCAGCTCCTCGAGCCCGACAAGGCGAAGTACAAGGCCGATTCGTTCACCTGGCTCGGCACCGCCGTCGTCGTCAACTCGGTGATCGCGATCCGCAAGGACGTGCCGGCGCGCACGCTCGAGGATCTGCGCAAGACCGAGGTCGTCGTCGGCTCGACCGGCAAGGGCTCGCAGACCTTTTACATGCCGCAGATGATGAACGATCTGTTCGGCACCAAGTTCAAGGTCGTCATGGGCTACAAGTCCTCCGGCGACACCATGCTCGCGGTCGAGCGCAACGAGATCTCGGGCGTCTCGCTCGCCTGGGGGAGCTGGAAGACGCTCCGCGGCGAATGGCTGCAATCGGGCTTCGCGGTGCCGATCCTGCAATTCGGGCTGCGCAAGGAGCCGGACCTCCCTGGCGTGCCGCTCGCGCTCGACTTCGCGCGCAACGACGAGGAGCGCCAGATCGCCGCCTTCGCGTCGTCGGGAAGCCCGATCGGGCGCTCCGTGGCGGTGCCGCCGGGCGTGCCGCGCGACCGGATCGCCGCGCTGATCGCCGCCTTCGACAAGGTCATGCGCGATCCCGCCTTCATCAAGGAGGCGGAGAGCCGCCAGCTCGCGCTCAACCCGGCGCCCGCCGCCGAGGTGCAGAAGGCGATCGCGGATTCGCTCAAGATGACGCCCGAGACGCTCAAGCGCGCGCGCGAGGTTCTGCTCGGCGAGAAGCAGAGCTGAGCCGCGCGCCGGCCGGTCTCTGCGGGCGGGCCCTTCGTGGCCCGCTTCGCATTCGGGACGCCTCTGCTATTCTCCGCCGAGCGATCGGACCGCGACGACGAGGAAACGAGAATGGCCGCCTGGCTCGAGACCTGCCGCAGCACGGTGTTCCCATGGAACTGCGACTTCCTGGGGCACATGAACGTGCGCTGGTACGCGCATTTCTTCGACGATGCCGGCTGGCATCTGTGGACGGTCGTGGGCCTGCCGCAGTCGAAGCTCCGCGAGCGCGGCGTCTCGCTCGTCGTCGCGCAGACCAAGACCGACTTCATCCACGAGATGCGGGCGGGCGAGCTCCTCGTGGTGCGCAGCGCCTTCACCCATGTCGGCACCAAGAGCATTCGCCATGTCGCGAAGCTCTACAACGCCGACAACGACCGGCTCTCAGCGAAGCAGGAGACCGTCGAGGTGTTCTTCGATCTCGGGACGCGGAAGTCGAGCGCCATGCCGGACGACATCCGCGCCCATCTGCTCCGACACGTCGTCCCGCCGGATGCGCAGTGAGGCGGGACGACGCGCCGCGCGCGCTCAGGCCCAGGAGCCCCGGACCATCGAGCGCACCATGCGGTGATCGTTGACCGACTTGACGCCGGAGACGGCCTCGGCGAGGACGCGCGAGGCATGGCGCTCGTCCTCCGAACCGACCGTGCCCCAGAACTCGACGACGCCCTTCGACACCGTGACGTTGGTGGTGCCGGCCGACGCCCAGGTCTCGCGCGCGAGCGCGGCCATGATCCGCTCGCGGATCGCGTTGTCGTCGGCGGCAGCCGGCTCGAGCGGCTTGGTCGCCGCCATCGCGAGGCCCTGGAGGAGATTGCTGCGGCTGACGATGCCGACGAGCTGTCCCTTGTCGACCACGGGCACCCGCTTGACGTGGAACTTCTCGAGGATGCCGGCGATGTCGACGAGCGTCGCGTCGGGCCCGATGGTGATCACCTTCCGCGTCATCACGTCGCGGGCGTGGAGCCCGTGCGACTTGGCGTAGTCGTGCGCCTCGGCCGCCGGGTCGGCGAACAGCGACAGCCACCACGACGGCGACCGCTTCTCGGTGCCGAGCTCGCTCCGGCGCAGGAGATCGCCCTCGCTCACGACGCCGACCACCTGGCCGCCCGCCTCGACGACCGGCACCGCGCTGATGTGGCGCTTGATCAGCATCTCCGCGATCTCGCGGACGCTTGTGTCGGGCTTCACCGTCACGACGGGCGCGGTCATGATGTCCTTGGCCTTGAGCATGGTGTCCTCCTTTGTTGGCCGCGGGTGTTGGCCGCGGGCGCCGGGGTCCCGGGATCGTCGCCGGGAAGGCTCCGCCCGATGCGCCCGCTCCGCCTTAACCTGGATCAATCGCGCCCGTCGGTCGGCGCGCCGTCCACCCGCAGCAGCCAGTCGAAGCTCGCAATCAGATGCTCGACCGGAACCGTGCACGGCCCGACTCGGACATCGATGCCGGCCGCCGCCAGCGCCGCCGCGGTCGCCGGGTCGATATGGCCGCAGATCGCGTGCTCGACCGCGCCCTCGCGTATCCACGCCGCGATCAGCGCGGCGCGGCCCTCGTAGTTCCGGATCCATTCGGCGGCGTTGACGACGCTATCGACGAACAGCACGAACTGGCACTTCGCGAAGAACGGCGACAGCATCGGGCCGACGGGCGTGTTGCGGACGGTGAGCGCGGTGCGCATGGCGAAACGATGGGCCGGACGCGGGGCGTCCACCACAACCCAGATCAGTGTCGCATCAGCGCGCCGAGCACCCGGTCGACCAGCGCGCGGCCGAGCCCGCCCTCGAGCGACAGGAGCGATTCGGGGTGGAACTGCACCGCCGCGATCGGCTCGTGGGCGTGCTCGAGCGCCATGACGTGGCCGTCCTCGCTCTCGGCGGTGACGCGGAGCGCCGCCGGCAGCGACGCGCGGTCGGCGATCAGCGAATGGTAGCGACCCGCGACGAAGCGCTCGGGGAGACCGTCGAGAATGCGCCCGCCGAGATTTCGGATCAGCGACGGCTTGCCGTGCGCCGGGACCGCGAGCCGCGCCAGCGTGCCGCCGAAATGGACGACGATCCCCTGGAGCCCGAGGCAGACGCCGAACACCGGAAGTCCCGCCGCGCGCGCCCGCGCGATCGTCTCCGGCACCGCAAAGTCGTCGGGTGTCCCCGGCCCCGGTGAGAGCACGACGAGATCGAAGGCCTCGCGCATGAGCCGGGCGCGCGCCGCGTCGGCGCGGCGCGTCGTCACCGTGGCGCCGGTCTCGCGGAAATAGGACGCGAGGGTGTGGACGAACGAATCCTCGTGGTCGACGAAGAGGAGACGCCGGCCGGCGAAGGACGGCCGCGCCGCCCGCGCGCCGGCGGTCTCCGCCTCGGGCCGGCGGATCGCATCGAGGAGCGCCGCCGCCTTGAGCCGGGTCTCCGCCTCCTCGGCCTCGGGATCGGAATCGAACAGGAGCGTCGCGCCGACGCGCACCGCCGCGATCCCGTCGCGGATGTGGACGGTCCTGAGCGTGAGCCCGGTATTGAGCCCGCCGTCGAATCCGATCATGCCGATCGCGCCGCCATACCAGCGCCGCGGGCTCCGCTCGTGGTCCTCGATGAACTGCATCGCGGCGCGCTTGGGCGCGCCGGTCACGGTGACCGCCCAGGCATGCGCGAGGAACGCATCGAGCGCGTCGCATTCGGGCCGCAGCCGGCCCTCGACGTGGTCGACGGTGTGGATGAGGCGCGAATACATCTCGATCTGGCGGCGGCCGATGATGCGCACGCTGCCCGGCACGCACACGCGCGACTTGTCGTTGCGGTCGACGTCGGTGCACATCGTGAGCTCGGCCGCTTCCTTGTCGGAGGCGAGGAGCGTCAGGATCTGCGCCGCGTCGCCGAGCGCATCCGCGCCGCGCGCGATGGTGCCCGAGATCGGGCACGTCTCGACGCGGTCGCCCTGGACGCGGACATACATCTCGGGCGAGGCGGCGACGAGGTGCTCGCGCGCGCCGAGATTCATCAGCGCGCCATAGGGCGCCGGGTTGCGCCGGCGGAGACGGCGGAAGATCTCGGAAGGTGGCGCCGGGCAGCGTTCGAGGAGCGTCTGGCTCGGTACCACCTCGAACAGATCGCCGCGCGCGAAGGCCTCGCGCGCGACCCGGACGGTTGCGGCGTACTCGCCCGGCGCATGGTCGGCGGCCGAGACCGCCGCGTCCTCGGCGCGGAAGGGCGCCGCCCCGCCGTCGCGCGCGATCCCCTCGGTCGCCCGTCCCGCCACCGTGAACTCGTAGCGGTGTCGCATCGCCGTCTCGCGCCGGTGATCGACGACTAGGACCTCGTCGGGGAGATAGAGGACGAGATCGCGTTGCGCGCGATCGCGCGCGTGACGGAGCCGGATCGGCTCGAACTGGAAGGCGAGGTCGTAGCCGAACGCACCATAGAGCCCGAGCACCGTATCGCCGTCGCGCCGGAACGAGGCGACGACGGCGCGAAGGAGGGAGAACACCGAAGGCTGGCGCGCGCGCTCCTCCTCGGCGAAGCCGTCGGGTGCCGGACGCACGCGTGCCGATACGGTGTCGGCCGTCGCGTGCCACGCCTCGACCGCCGGCACGGCCGCGATCGTGGCGGCGAAGGCCGGCAGGAGGATCCGGCCGCGATCGTTGAGCGCCTCAACGCGGACCTCGCGGCCGGCCGCGCCAAGCGCGACGGGCGGATCGACGAAGCCGATGTCCCAGCGCGTGTAGCGGCCGGGATATTCGAACGAGGAGGCGAGGAGGACGCCGCGCCGGCTGTCGAGCGCATCGATCAGCGGCTCGATCGCCCCCGCATAGGCGGTCGCGATCGCGCGCCGGTGCACGGTGAACCCGCCCGGGGTCGCCCCGGCGGCGGCGACGGTGGCGGTGGTCGGTGTCGGCATGGCCCTTCCCCTCGTTGTCGCGACGCGGGGAGGGGGGTCTCTGCAAACGAAAAGGCCGCCCGTTCCCGCGGCGGCCCTTGATGGATCGTGCATGCGCACGGCTGCCGCCCCTAGGACGGCCACCACCAGCGCTGCATCGTCGTCTGTGTGCCGATATGCATGGCGGCACTATGGGCCGCGCTGCCTGGTCTGTCAACGCATCGACCCCTGCACGATTCGCATATCATGGTGTGTGCGCAAAAAATCCTGAAAACCTACACGAGACTGTGATCCCCCGCCACGATCCGGCCGCATTCTTTCCCTCGTATAGGTGTTGGTGTCGTCGCAGGGGTGGGGCGACACGCACGACCGGGAACATCGCGGTGGGAGCCGCGGCGCTCCGGGGAACGGTCGGGCTGATCTGGCGAACGATCCTTGATTTGTTCAAGCTTCGTTCCTATCCTATTGGGCACCACCCGCAGACGAACCGACAGGCTGCCGTGAGAGCGACCGCTCCCGGCCAGGCAAAGCGTCTCCGGTCGCGACGGAAGGAGGCCCGGCCGGACGTGTCCGGAATGGGCCTGCAGAAGGTGGGAGTGTTATGCAAATTTCGCGTAGCAAAAGCGATCTCGGCTGGTTCCTCAAGGAGCTGCGCCGCTATCCGATGCTCGATCAGCCGACCGAGCAGACGCTCGCGCGCGCCTGGCGCGACCGGCGCGACCCGGACGCCGGCGAGCGGCTGGCGGGCAGCCATCTCCGGCTCGTGGTCAAGATCGCCAAGGCCCATGTCGGCTACGGCCTGCCGCTCGCCGACATGATCGCGGCCGGCAATGTCGGGCTGATGCAGGCGCTCGACCGGTTCGACCCCGACCGCGGATTCCGGCTGTCGACCTATGCGATGTGGTGGATCCGTGCCGCGATCCAGGAATACGTCCTGCACGCCTGGTCGCTGGTCAAGATCGGCACCACGGCCGAGCAGAAGAAGCTGTTCTTCAATCTGCGCTGGCTCAAGGCGCATCACCGCCAGACCGGCGAGGGCGACCTGCCCCAGGAGACGGTGCGCGAGATCGCGCGCGCGCTCGGCGTGCCGGAGCAGGAGGTGGTCGAGATGAACCGTCGTCTGTCCGGCCCCGACCAGTCGCTCAACGCGACGCTCGGCGCCGAATCGGACGACGAGTGGCAGGATATCCTCGTCGACGAGACCGCCGACCACGAAACCTCGATCATCGAATCCGACGCGCTCGCCGCGCGCCGGCGCCAGATGGAGCGCGCGCTGGCGCGGCTCAACCCGCGCGAACGCGCCATCCTCCGCGCCCGCCGGCTGCGCGAGGAGCCGAAGACGCTGGGCGAGCTGAGCGAGGAGTTCGGGATCAGCCGCGAGCGCGTGCGCCAGATCGAGGTGCGCGCGTTCTCGAAGCTCCGCGCGGCGATGCTGGAGGAGGAACGGCATCCGCCGGCGCTCGTCGCCGCGCACTGAGTGCGCGCGCGGCGCTCGCCGCCGGACACGACAACGACACGGGGCGCGCGCGCGCGCTCGCCGCGAGAGCCGCGCCCCGTTCGCGTTTCAGGCCGGCGTATCGTCGCGCTTCGGGATGCCGCCGCCGAGCTTGTCGCCTTCGCCGTGGATGCGCATCGTCGTCGGCAGCGGCGCCCAGCCTGGGATCATCAGCCAGAGGCGGAGGAGGAGGCGCCGGTCCGCCTCGTTCGGCGGGTCCTCGTAGTCGGTGCGCCCGTGCAGGATGCGCCGGTTGTTGAGGAACTGCATGTCGCCGGGCTCGAACGTCATGTCGAGATAGAGCGCGTCGCGGTTTGCCGCCGCGTCGACGAGATCGAGCGCGGCGAGCTCGGCGTCGCTGAGCGCGATCCCGAGCTTGGTCGCCGAGCGGATCGAGATCGGCAGATAGAAGCAGGCCGGCCGCCCGGCGCGGTCGGTCGCGAACACCGGCACGCGGTGCGGCGTGTGCGCCGGCTCGTTGACGCGGTCGACCGGACGGCTCGAATAGTGGAAGCCGCGATAGAGCGGATCGATCGCCGCCGGCTGATCGGCGAGGATCGCGTTGTGGACCGCGAAGGAGGAGACGATGCGGCTCTCGCCACCGCGGCGCGCCTTCCGGATGCAGAGGAGGCCGACCACGTCGACCGGGTCCATGTGCATCTCGATCGGACCGCCGGCGGTGTAGTAGCGGCCGACCTCGCCGCGGTCGATGACCTGGCCGAGCTTGTCGCCGCGATAGCTCTGCGACACGCCGACGCCGAGATGGCTGCCGAGCCCCCAGAAGATGAGCCCGAGCGTCGCCTCGTCATAGCGCGCGATCGGCAGCCCGCGCACCAGCGCGAAGCCGAGCCCGTTCTCGAGCGTCGTCGCGATCGCGGCGAGATCGGCGGCGAGCGACGGCAGCGGGAAGTCGGCCGCCGTCACGTCCTCGAGCGCGAGGCCGCGGCGATGCACGGCGGCGACGGCGCGCTCGAGATCGGCGAGGTGCGCATCGGTCAGATGCCAGATCCAGTCGCTGCGGTGCGCGACATCCGTCTTGCGCCAGACATAGGCGCCCTCGACCCGCCGTCGGTCGAGCCCGCGCCCCGTCACCCCCGCCGTCTCGTGTGTATCCACGCGATCCTCCCGGCTTCTGCGGCCATCGGCGTCGTCTAGCCGGGAACGCTACCCCGCGGCGGGTTCGCGCGTCAAACCGCGGCCCCCCCGCCCGGCGGTGCAACCGGCGATTCGGCTGGCGCCGCGACCGGCGATACGACCGGCGATGGTGGGGCGTGCGCCGATGCCCGCACGGCGCCATTGCGGGCGGGGACCGCGCGGGTTCAAATGCGCCGCAACCCCGACCGAACGCCATACGAGAGGCCACCATGCCCCACCGCGACATGCGCGACTTCCTCGCCGTTCTCGAGCAGAAGGGCAAGCTCCACCGCATCCGCAAGACCGTCGACCGCCTGTGGGAGCCCGCCTCGCTCGCCAAGTGGATGTACCAGGCGCTGCCGGCCGACCGCCGGCTCGGCCTCTTCTTCGAGAATGTTGCCGGCTCGGCGTTTCCGCTCGTCACCGGCGCGCTCGGCGCCTCGCCCGAGACCTATTGTATCGCGCTCGGCTGCGAGCCGGACGAGCTCAACAAGATCTGGCTCGCGGCGTTGACCAAGCCCGTCGCGCCGAAGCTCATCGAGCGCGGCGTCTCGCAGGAGGTCGTCCTCACCGGCAAGGACGCCGATCTCAACCGCCTGCCGATCCCGGTCTGGACGCCGGGCAAGGACGTCGCACCCTACATCACGACCATGGTGTTCACCCGCCACGCCGATACCGGGGTGCAGAACATCGGCGTCTACCGGACGCAGGTGAAGGACGCGCACACCGTGATCTGCAATCTCGGCAACGGCCGCCAGGGCACGATGTACGCGCGGAGCCATACCGAGCGCGGCAAGCCCGCGCCGATCGCCTGGGTGATCGGCGCCGAGCCGGTGGTGCATCTCGCCTCGGTCGCCAACCTGCCGCCCAACGCCGACGAGATCACGGTCGCCGGCGGGCTCAAGGGCGCGCCGATCGAGATGGTGAAGTGCAAGACCATCGACATGCTGGTGCCGGCGACGGCCGAGATCGTGATCGAGGGCGAGGTGATCCCGGGCGCGATGGAGCAGGAAGGCCCGTTCGGCGAGTTCGCCGGCTTTATGGGGCCGGTCAACCCGCGGCCGGTGATCCGCATCACCGCGATCACGCACCGCAAGGGCGCGATCTTCTACGGCTATACCAGCCAGATGCCGCCTTCGGAATCGACCGTGCTCCAGTCGCTCTCGAACGGGCCGGTGATCCTGAAGCAGCTCCGCCACGATCTCGGCGAGCTCACCGTCTCCGACTGCCACATCGATCTCACCTTCGGCGGCATGCTCGCCCACGTCGTCGTCGCGATGAAGCCGATGACCCCCGGCCACGCCAAGCATGTCGGACGCATGACGGCCGAGATCTCGCCGTTGAAGCGCGTCACCGTGGTCGACGACGACATCGACATCCGCGATCCCGTCCACCTCGATTGGGCGATGAACGCGCGCTACGACCCGGCGCGCGACACGATCATCATCCCCGACGTGTTCGTGCCGCAGTCGATGGACCCGAGCGTGCGCGTCAGGGGTGGCGTGTCCGATCTCGGCAGCAAGATCGTGATCGACGCGACGCAGTCGATCGATTCGGGCGATTTGTCGCTGCCGAAATGGGACGTGATGAACCGGGCGCTCGAGACCTGGAAGTCGGAAGGGCTCCCCGAGTTCACGATCCCCAAGCGCGTCCGATATCGTCTCGACCGCGCGTGAGCGCGCATCGTCTCGACCGCGCGTGAGCGCGTTTGTTGATCCCGCTCACGCCGGATCGATCTCGGCGTCCTTCGCCTTGTTGAGCGCGAGCCAGGTCTTGACCGGCTCGACCGCGAGATAGTGGCGCACACCGCGCGCGGCGATGCGGAGATCGTCGAGCACGCGCGTCCTCTGGTCGGTCGCCGATTCACGCCCGGCGCGGAACTCGGGGTCGAGCTGGATGCGGCAGATCGCGCGGTTGAACTCGTAGAGCTCCCAGCCCTGCTCGCGCGACGGACCGCGCATCTCGATCGCCTTGGAGAGCTCGGCTTCCGCCGCGCCCCAGTCGGGTGCACGCTTGTCCTTGAGCGCGAAGCCGAGCTGGCCGTGATTGGCGTGGAAGCGTTGGTCCTTGTCGCTGTCGATCAGCGCCTGGAAGATCGGGATGGTGCGCTCCATCAGCGGCTTGTCGGCGGGTTCGCGCCAGTTGTCCGAGCGCGTCGAGGAGGCGAGGTAGAAGATCTGCACCTTGACGCTCGGCGATGAGGCGATGATCGCGGCCTTAAGCTCCTCGACCGTGAACTTCGAGTGGTGGGTCTCGATGTTGAGATACTGGTTGGTGAGCGCGAGCGCGCGGGCGTCGATGTCGGCCTGCTCGGCCTGCGCGTCCTCGAGCGCGCGCACCGCCTCGGTCACCGTCGTGATGTCGGCGCGCGTCAGCTCGCCCGCGAGATAGAGCCGCGTCCACAGATAGCCGAACAGGAAGCCGCAGGTCGCGAAGAACAGGATGATCGTCATCGCGATCTTGTCGCCGTGCGCGCCGGTGCCGAGGAAGGTGCCGAAATAGCCGGCGACGGCGCCGAGATACGACGGGATCTTCTCGATCTGCGTCAGACCGAAGCCGACCAGGATCTTGGTCAGCCAGTCCGAGATCTGCTCGAGATTGGTGTTGGCGCCGTAGCGGAGCGCGATCGGCTCGCCGGCGCGGTCCTTGCGGCCGCCGTTCTCCGCCGGCGGCGGCGGCCGGTCGTGCTGGAGCGAGCGCGGGATGCCGAACAGGAACCCGAGCAGCCCGCCGAGGAGGAGGCAGGTGCCGGCCAACAGGAGGCCGGCGCCGATGGTCGTGCCGGCGACCGCGCTCGACAGGATGCCGACCAGGACGATCGCGCCGATCCCGAACGCGACGATGCCGGAGAGCCCCGGCAGCCAGCGCGCACCGCCCGGGCGGGCACGCGCGCGCGCCGCCGCCGCGCGAGCCGATTTCGATGACCGATGCCATGGGATCCCCCTCGCTTGGTTCTGGTCGTCGCCGCCGCGGGCCGAGGGGGTCGGCGCGCCGGGCCCGGGAAGCCTACACGCTTTCCGGCTGCGGGCGAATGGGGG
>VGEU01000116.1 GCA_016869145.1 Alphaproteobacteria bacterium
CCGGCGGCGTCGCGGTGATCCGCGTCGGCGGCGCGACCGAGGTCGAGGTGAAGGAGAAGAAGGACCGCGTCGAGGATGCGATGAACGCGACCCGCGCCGCGGTCGAGGAAGGCATCGTCCCCGGCGGTGGCGTCGCGCTCCTCTACGCCGGCAAGGCGCTCGAGAAGGTGAAGCCGCGCAACGAGGACCAGCGCGTCGGCGTCGACATCATCCGGCGCGCCATCCAGACGCCGGTGCGCCAGATCGCCGAGAATGCCGGTGTCGAGGGCTCGGTCGTCGTCGGCAAGCTGCTTGAGAGCAAGAGCCAGACCTGGGGCTTCGATGCCCAGAACGGCGAGTACACCGACCTCGTCAAGGCCGGCATCGTCGATCCGACCAAGGTCGTGCGCACCGCACTCCAGGACGCGGCCTCCGTCGCGGGCCTGATGATCACGACCGAGGCACTCGTCGCCGAGAAGCCGGAGAAGAAGGACGCGATGCCGCCGATGCCTCCGGGCGGCGGCATGGGCGGGATGGACTTCTAGACCACCCGCATCGCGACGTGACGGGACGCCCCAGTGCCGCGGCACCGGGGCGTTTCTTTTCTTCACCACTTGCCGCTACAAGGACGGCATGCGCATCGACCCGCGACAGGTCGCCTCGATCATCCGTGACGCCGCCGAGACGGAGGTGCTGCCGCGTTTCCGCCAGCTCGCGGCCGATGAGCGTTGGGAGAAGGCGAAGGGCAGCGTCGTCACCGTCGCCGACCACGCCGCCGAGGCCGTCCTCGCCCACCGTCTGGGCGATCTTCTTCCCGGCGCCAGGATCGTCGGCGAGGAAGCGGCCGAGGCGAACGAGACGGTGTTCGACGCGCTCGAGGGCGATGATCCGATCTGGGTCCTCGACCCGATCGACGGCACCGCGAACTTCGCCGACGGCAATGCCGCGTTCGCGATGATGGTCGCCCTCGTCGTCGGGCGCCGCACACGGATGGGCTGGATCCATGATCCGGTCGCCGACCGCACGGTGATCGCGGAGGACGGCGGAGGCGCCTGGGACGGCGCGCGTCGGCTCACGGTCGCCGATGCGCCGCCGCTCGCGGCGATGCGCGGCTCGCTCGGCAACAGGCTCCGCAACAACGCGGCGATCGCGGCGCGCTTCGCGACCCTCAGCCGGGCGCGCTGCTGCGGCCAGGAATATCTCGCGCTCGACGCCGGCCGGCTCCACTTCGCGCTCTACCGCAACCTCAAGCCATGGGACCACGCGCCGGGCGAGCTGATCCATCGCGAAGCCGGCGGTTTTGCCGCATCGCTCGAGGAAACCGCCTACGCGCCGCGTCCGGCGCGCGAGGGCACGCTCCTTCTCGCGCCCGACCGCGACCGCTGGCGCAACATTCGCGCCGTGCTGACCCCCGAGATGAAGCCCGCCTGATCCCGCGCCTGATGCCCCGCGCCGGGGCTTGACCGGGCCGCGCGCCGGGCCGAAACATGGACCGGCGACGCGAGCATGGGGAAAGGGTCAGGACATGGCGGGCAAGGCGGCATTCATCGGCCTCGGCGTGATGGGCTTCCCGATGGCGGGCCATCTCGTCGCCAAGGGTTTCGAGGTCACCGTGTTCAACCGCACCGCACCCAAGGCCGCCGCCTGGACCTCGACGTATAAGGGCCGATCCGCGCCGACCCCGCGCGAGGCGGCGGCGGGCGCCGAGACGGTCTGCCTCTGCGTCGGGAACGACGACGATCTCCGCTCCGTCGCCTACGGGGACCACGGGGTGATCGCCGGCATGAAACCGGGCGCGGTGCTGGTCGACCACACGACCGCGTCGGCGACCGTCGCGCGCGAGTTGCACGACGCGGCAAAGGCGAAGAGCATCGGCTTCCTCGATGCGCCCGTGTCGGGCGGCCAGGCCGGTGCGGAGAAGGGGACGCTCACCATCATGGTCGGCGGCGAGGCGGGGCCATTCGAGCGCGCGCGGCCGGCGATGGAGGCCTATGGCCGTCCGGTCTTTCTCGGACCGCCGGGCTCGGGTCAGCTCGCCAAGATGATGAACCAGATCTGTATCGCCGGCATCGTCCAGGGCCTCGCCGAGGCGCTCAATTTCGGCGTTCGCGCCGGCCTCGACGTCGACAAGGTGGTCGGCGTCATCTCGAAAGGGGCGGCGCAGAGCTGGCAGATGGAGAACCGCGCTCAGACAATGCTTGAAGGACGGTATGATTTCGGGTTTGCCGTCAATTGGATGCGGAAAGACCTTGGCATCTGTCTCGAAGAGGCGGATCGGAACGGCGCACGCCTGCCGCTCACCGCGCTGGTCGATCAGTTCTACAAGGCCGTCCAGGCCAAGGGCGGCCAGCGCCAGGACACATCGAGCCTGATGCGCCTCCTCGCCGAGGACTGAGCCGACCGCTCACAGCTGCTCGGCGCCGAACGTATCACACGCATCGAGCCGGCCGGTTTCGAGCCCGCGACGAAACCAGCGCACGCGCTGCGCGGCACTGCCGTGGGTGAACGCGTCGGGGACCACGTGACCCTGGGTCTGACGCTGGATATTGTCGTCGCCGATGGCGCTCGCGGCGTTCAGCGCCTCCTCGACATCGCCGGTCTCGATGATCCCGCGCGCGCGATCGGCGCGGTGTGCCCAAAGGCCGGCGAAGCAGTCGGCCTGGAGCTCCGTGCGCACCATGATCTGATTGAACTCGACCGGGCTCACGCGACCGCGCATTGCGTGCACCCTCTCGGCAATCCCAAGAAGGTTCTGCACGTGGTGGCCCACCTCGTGCGCGACAACGTAGGCCTGCGCGAAGTCGCCCGGCGCGCGGAACCGCTCGCGGAGCGCGCGATAGAAGGAGAGGTCGATGTAGACCTGCTGATCGGTCGGGCAATAGAAGGGGCCCATCGCGGACGCGGCCATGCCACAGGCAGAATGGACGCGTCCGGAAAAGAGCACGAGGCGGGGCTCGCGATACGGCTGGCCGAGCTCATCGCGGAAGATCGCGTGCCATGTGTCCTCGGCCGAACCGAGAACGGCCGAGACGAAATCGGCGAGCTCGTCCGGCGCCTGGCTTGGTGCACCCCGCTGCGACACCGGCGGTGGCTGATAGGATTCCTGCTGCGGGCCTTGGAGCAATACGTTCGGGTCGAATCCGAACAGGAGCCCGAGCACCAGGATCACGATGATGCCGAGCCCGCCGCCGACCGTGCCGCGGCCCATGCCGCCACGCGATACTGGCCCGGGGAACCCGCCACCGGAGGAACCGCCGAAACCGACGCCATCGCACCGGTCGTCGACGTTCCGGCTCCGCCGCAGACCCTTCCAGCGCATCGCTCAGTCTCCTCCAGTCGATTTCTCGCGCCGCTTCGCTTCGTCCCACAAGGCGTCGAGCCGATCGAGACTGACCGTCCGCGTGTCGCGTCCCTCGGCGGCGATCGTCGTCTCGATGTGACGGAAACGGCGTTCGAACTTTGCGTTGGCATCGCGGAGCGCGGCCTCGGGATCGACATCGAGATGGCGGGCGAGGTTGACGCAGGCGAAGAGGAGATCACCGAGCTCCTCGGCGATCCGTCCGGGTCGCGACGCGGCTTTCATCTCGGCCCGCAACTCGTTGATTTCCTCTTCGATCTTGGCGACGACCGGCGCCGCGTCGGGCCAGTCGAAGCCGGCGCGCGCGGCCCGTTTCTGGAGCTTCTCGGCACGCGTGAGCGCCGGCAGCGAACGGGCCACGCCGTCGAGCGCGCTCGCGGTCGCGCCGGTCTCGGCCTTGGCCGCACGCTCGGCGGCCTTGATGTCCTCCCACGCCGTGACCACGGCGTCGGGCGTCGCGGCGTCGCCGGCCCCGAACACGTGCGGATGGCGGCGGATCAGCTTGTCCGCGATCCCGTGCGCCACATCGGCGAACGCGAACGCGCGGCGTTCCGCGGCCATCTGGGCGTGGAACACGACCTGGAGCAACAGATCGCCGAGCTCGTCCTTGAGGGCCGCGAGGTCGCCGCGCTCGATCGCATCGGCGACCTCGTAGGCTTCCTCGATCGTATAGGGCGCGATCGTCGCGAAGGTCTGCTCGATATCCCACGGGCAACCGCCGGCGGGATCGCGGAGCCGCGCCATTATTTCGAGGAGCCGGTCGATCGCGGCGCGGTCGGTCATCGCGTCACCGTGTGATCCAGCTGGTGATCCGGCGCGGCGATCCGACGAGGTGAACCCGCGGGGGAGGCCCGCAAAGCCCGATGGGTTGGGGGATAAAGACGCGCGATCGCTATCGGCCACCTCGACCCCATCTGTCGCATAATATGTATTATGGAAAATATTGACATCGCTCAGCGCGCCGCGGCCGGTGCGTCGAGACCCACCGCCGAGGCGGCCTCCGCCACCTCGATCACAAGGCCGTCATGCGCCGGAACAACGCCCGGCGGACACAGCCCCGCGACCGTCGCGTAGTCGGCCTGGTGATTGAGATGCGTGAGAAAGGCGCGCGCCGGCCCGACACGCTCGATCCATGCGAGCGTGCGGTCGAGATGAGCATGCGTCGGATGCGGGTTGCCGGGCCTCAGGCAGTCGACGACCCAGGTCGTGATGCCGGCGAGCGCGGCGAAGGCTTCCTCCGGAAGCTGGACCACATCGGTCGAGTACGCGAACGGCCCGAAGCGGAAGCCGGTCGACGGCCCGAGGCCGTGGTCCTGGCGGAACGGCACGATCGGCAGACCCGCCGCCCGGAACGGTCCCTCGATGACATGCGGGACCAGGATCGGCGCGTAGAACGAGTCCGCGCTCCCGCGGCCCGGAAACATGTAGGCAAAGCGCTCGACCACCGAGCGCAGAACATCGGCCTCGGCGTAGACGTCGATGGTCGACCGCGTGACCCGCCATACCGAGCGGAGATCGTCGATCCCGTGCACATGGTCGGCGTGCGCGTGGGTATAGAGGACGGCATCGATCGCGCCGATGCCGGCGGCGAGCAGTTGCGTGCGGAGGTCGGGCGTCGTGTCGACGAGGATCGTCTTGCCCTGCCATTGGACCACGATCGAGGGCCTGAGGCGGCGGTTGCGCGGCTCGTTCGGATCGCACACGCCCCAATGGTCACCGATCAGCGGCACGCCCCCCGATCCGCCGCAGCCGAGGATGGTGATCTTCATGGCCGCGGCACGACCGCCTTGGCGAAGAGTCGCTCGAAATTCACCGTCGTCGCGGCGGCGAAGCGCGCCCGGTCGATGCCCTTGAGATCGGCGACCGCGGCTGCGGTGTGGACGACGAAGGACGGCTCGTTGCGCTTGCCCCGGTTCGGGATCGGCGCGAGGAACGGCGCATCGGTCTCGACCAGGATGCGCTCGAGCGGCACCTCGCGCGCGATGGCGCGCAAGTCCTCGGCATTGCGGAACGTCACGATCCCCGAGAACGAGATGTAGAGACCGAGCTCGAGCGCCGTCATGGCGAGCGCGCGGCCCGACGTGAAGCAGTGGAGAACGCCACTGAAGGCGCCGGCCGCGTGCTCCTCGGCGAGGATCGCGGCCGTGTCGTCGTCGGCATCGCGGGCATGGACGATCAGCGGCAGCCCGGTCTCGCGCGCCGCTCGAATATGGGCGCGGAAGCCCGCTTTCTGATCGTCGCGTGGGCTGCGGTCGTAAAAATAGTCGAGCCCCGACTCGCCGATGCCGACGACCTTGGGGTGGGCGGCGAGCGCGACGAGGCGTGCTGGGTCCGCCACCCCCTCCTCCTCGACCTGGTGCGGATGGATGCCGACCGAGCAGAAGAGCCGGGGCGATGATTCCGCGAGCGCGCGCACGCGGTCGAAACGGCTCAACCGCGTTCCGATCGTGACCGCGCAGGCGACGCCCGCCGCGGTCGCGCGGGCGAGCACGGCCTCGCGATCCGCGTCGAACACATCGAAGTCGAGATGGCAATGGCTGTCGACGAGCATGGGACGCGATCCGCGCCGGTCGCTAGCGCTTCGCCTTGGCGGCCGGCTTCTCGTCCTCGACGAGACGCGGGAATATTCCGCTCGGCGCGGGGAAGCGTGCGCCCGGCCGGAGCGCGTGCGCACGACCGAGATGGGCGAAGCTCCGCCGGTCGGCGGCGAGCGCGATCTGGTCGAGCATGCGCGAAGCCGAGTCCGGCATCACCGGCTGCAACACGATCCCGAGCGCACGGATCGTCTCGGCGAGCACATAAAGGACGGTCTTGAGACGCGCCGGATCTTCCTTCTGGAGCTTCCACGGCGCCTGGTGGTCGACATAGCCGTTGGCGGCGCGGACGACGACCCAGATCGTATCGAGCATCTCGTTGAAGGCCTGGGCGTCGATCTCGTGGCGGAGCTCGTCGATCATGCCATCGGCGGCGCCGAGGAGCGCGAGATCGGCCGCGCCGTAAGGGCCTGGCTCGGGCAGCACGCCATCGCAGTAGCGACCGATCATCGACAAGGCGCGCTGGCAGAGATTGCCGAGATCGTTGGCGAGATCGCCGTTGATGCGCCCGACGATCGCCCGGTGCGAGAAATCGCCGTCATTGCCGAACGGCACCTCGCGCAGGAGGAAATAGCGCACCTGGTCGATCCCGTAGCGCGCGACGATGTCGAGCGGATCGATGATGTTGCCGACCGACTTCGAGATCTTCTGGCCTTCGTTTGTCCACCAACCATGCGCGAACACGCGCCGCGGCGGCGCGAGCCCGGCGCCCATCAGGAACGCCGGCCAGTAGACCGCGTGGAAGCGGACGATGTCCTTGCCGACCATGTGGAGGTCGGCCGGCCACCATTTGGTGAAATCGGCCGAGTCCGTGTCGGGATAGCCGACCGCCGTGCAGTAATTGGTGAGCGCATCGAGCCAGACATACATGACATGTCCGGGATCGTCCGGGACCGACACGCCCCAGGTGAAGCTCGTCCGCGAGACCGACAGATCCTGGAGGCCCTGGCGGACGAAGCTGATGACCTCGTTCCGCCGCGACGGCGGCGCGATGAAGTCGGGGTTCTCGTCGTAGAACGCGAGGAGGCGATCCTGCCACTGCGACAGGTCGAAGAAATAGCTCGACTCCTCGACCCATTCGACCTCGGCGCCCGACGGCGCGAGCTTCTTGCCGGAAGGCCCCTCGACGAGTTCGCTCTCGGCGTAGAACGCCTCGTCGCGCACCGCATACCAGCCCGAATAGGTGCCGAGATAGATGTGACCGTTGTCGCGGAGCGCGTTCCAGATCGCCTGCGAGGCGCGGATGTGCCGCGGCTCGGTCGTGCGTATGAAATCATCGTTCGAGTAGTTCATCGTCCGCGCGAGATCGCGGAAGTTCTGCGACACCTTGTCGGTGAAGGATTGCGGCTCCATCCCGGCGGCGGCGGCCGATTTCTCGACCTTCTGGCCGTGCTCGTCGGTGCCGGTCAGGAAGTGCACGTCGAACCCGTCCAACCGCTTGAACCGCGACAGCGCATCGCAGGCGAGCGTCGTGTAGGCGTGCCCGATATGGGGCACGTCGTTCACGTAATAGATCGGCGTCGTCAGGTAGTAGGTCCTGCGCCCGGACATGTTTGCGCTAGCGCGCACCCTCTTCCAAAGCGTGAAAGGCGCCAAGGACCACCTGGCGCCGGTCGAGGTTCAGCGCGTCGGCTTGCGCGACCTGACGGCTGATCTTCTCCCACACATCCACCCAGCGTTCAAGCGCGCCGCCCCCGATGACGCGTCGCGCGGCGTCGGTCTCGCCCGGCACGACCTCGCCGCCGGGAAGCTCGAGGCGTGCGCCGCGGGAAGCGGCGCCGGCCCGCACCAGGCGGGCGATCCACCAGCGCAACAGGTCCATGGTCATGGTAAACGCGCCATCCGCCCCGGCGCGACCCAGCCGATCGGCGAGCGCATGGAGAGCCGGTACATCGAGGCGCGGGAGACTTTCGGCGACCGCCACGATCTGGCGATAGAGATCGAGCCCGCCGCCGTCGGCAAGACTAAGCGCACGCCCGATCGAGCCCTCGCCGAGCCGCGCGAGCGACGTCGCCTCGCCCGGCGCGAGATCGGGCCGCATGCGGTCGAGGAGCGTCCGCACGTCGCCGTCGTCGAGCGGCCGGAGCGCGAGCCGGCAGCAGCGCGAGCGGATCGTCGCCGGGAGGCTTCCGGGCGCATGGCTGACGAGGATGAGGAGCGCGCGGTCGGGTGGCTCCTCCAGCACCTTGAGGAGCGCGTTGGCCGCGTTGACGTTCATGTCGTCGGCGCAGTCGACGATGACGACGCGCCACGTCCCCTCGCCCGGCGTCAGCGCGAGGAAGGCGACCGCGGCGCGGACCTGTTCGACCGAGATCACCGTCTTCTCCCGTCGATCGAGGGTCAGGAGATCGAGATGGCCGCCGGCGGCGACCCGGCGGAACACCGGATGCTCCGGCGCGAGACGAAGGGATTGCGTCACCGGCGGCCCGTCACCGAACAGCCCGCCGGTCAGGGTCGCCTCTCCGCCGCCGTCGGCGAGGACGAAGCGGGCGAAACGGAACGCGAGCGTCGCCTTGCCGATCCCTTCCGGCCCGGTGAACAGCCAGCCATGCGGCAGCCGCCGGGACCGCCACGCTTCGTGGAGCACCGCCTCGGCCGCCGCGTGGCCGAGAAGATCGACCGTCTCGCGCGGCGCGGGGATCGAGGGCTTCTCGTCACGCTCGGCCATGATCGCTCAGAGCCCCGCGATCCTGAGCCGTGCCGAGGCGGCCTTGCGCACGTCGCGATGAACGAATTCGGGTGGCCGCGTCGCATCGACCACGACGCACCGCCCCGGCTCGCGCCGCGCGATGTCGAGAAAACCGTCGCGGAGGCGCTGGTGGAAGTCGGGCGTCATCGCCTCGTAGCGCGTCCGCCCGTCGCCGCGGTGCGCCGCGCGCGCGAGCCCGACCTCGACCGGAATGTCGAGGATCACCGTGAGATCGGGGGAGAGCGTCCCGAGCACGGTTGCGTGGATCGCCTCGATCGTCTCGCGCGCCACGCCCTGGCCGTAGCCCTGATAGGCCATGGTCGAATCGAAGAACCGGTCGCACACGACGATCGCGCCGCGCTCGAGCGCGGGACGGATGGTGCGCACGACATGCTCGTGGCGTGCCGCGACGTGGAGTAGCGTCTCGGTCAGCGGATGCCAGCGATCAGCGGCACCGGTCACGAGGAGCGCGCGGATCGCCTCCGCCGCCGGTGCGCCGCCGGGCTCGCGGGTGGCGACCGCCTCGCGCCCGGTGAGGCGGATGGCCTCGACCAGGAGCCGTTGCTGCGTCGTCTTGCCGGCACCCTCGCCGCCCTCGAGCGTGATGAAACATCCGGCGCTCACCCCGACGCGCCCCAGAGGAGATGGCGCACCGCGCTCCCGATGCGTCCGATCGGGCCGAGCTTCTGCACCTCGGCGCCGGCGACGAGCGGGAGGCTCGCCGGCGCATTACCCGGCACCTCGACCCTGATCTGCGCGACCGCGGCGCCCTTGGCGATCGGTGCCTGGATCGGGCCCGAATAGACCACGGCCACTTTCATCTTGTCGCGCGCGGCGCGCGGCAGGGTGAAGACGATATCGCGGTCGGCGACAAGCGGCACCGCGCGTTCCGCCCCGAGCCAGACGTCGGCCTTCTCGACCGTGTCGCCCTTCCGGAACAACGTCACGTTCTCGAAATCGCGATACGCCCAGTTGACGAGACGCGCGGTCTCCTCCCAACGCGCCTTCATGCTGGAAAGCCCGTTCACGACGAGGATCACGCGCCTTCCGTCGCGCACGACCGAGGCGGCGAGGCCGTAGCCGGACGCCTCGGTGTGGCCGGTCTTGAGGCCGTCCGCGCCGACGTTCTGGTAGAGGAGCGGGTTCCGGTTCCCCTGCTTGATGTTGTTCCAGGTGAATTCCTTCTCGGCGTAGATCTTGTAGTAGTCGGGGAACTCGTCGATGAGCCGCTGCGACAACAGCGCGATCTCGCGCGCGGTCATCACGTGGCCGTCATCGGGCCATCCGGTCGAGTTCTTGAACACGCTCCTGGTGAGGCCGATCTCCCTCGCCCGGCGCGTCATTTGCTGCGAGAACGCCTCCTCGCTGCCGGCGAGGCCCTCGGCAAGCACGATGCAGGCGTCGTTCCCCGACTGGATGATCACGCCGCGAAGGAGATCGCCGATGCTGACCTCCGAATTGAGCACGACGAACATCTTCGAGCCGCCCGTGCGCCAGGCGCGCTCGCTCACGGCGAGCTTGTCCTGCATCTTGAGCGTGCCCTTCTTGAGCCGCTCGAAGACCATGTAGGCGGTCATCAGCTTGCTCATCGAGGCCGGCGGCATCGCGACGTCGGCTTGCTTGTCGAGTAGGATCGCCCCGGTCGCGACATCGATCATGAAGGCCTGCTTGGCCGGCGTATCGATGGCGCGCGCCGGGCTCGCCGCCGCGCCGGTCAGCGCAAGGATCGCGAGCGCGGCGATCACGGTGCGTGGCGCGGTCATGCCTCTCTCTCCCTCCTCGCTGAGCCTAGTCGATCGCGGTTCGCGCGTCGGCCTGGGCGATGGCGACGGCCTGATCCATCACGCGTTCGGCGACCTCGGGCGTCGCCAGCGGTCCGATCCGCACACGCCATGTGCCGGCCTCGCCCGAACGGGCCGGCACGACGCGGGCCTCGCCGAGCGCGGCGAGGCGCGATCGCAGCCGTTCGGCACGCTCGGGGCTCCGGAACGATCCGGCATGCACGAAGACCCCCGTCCCCATGTCCGGCGGCGGCGGCGCCCGCGTCGCCGCGGCGGCCGAGCCGATCAGC
>VGEU01000117.1 GCA_016869145.1 Alphaproteobacteria bacterium
CGGCCCGAGCGCGGCGAACGGGTCGAGCCGGGCACGCACCGCCGCGTCGCGCTCGGCGGGGTCGAGCCCGGCGAGACCGACGAGGCCCTGGCAGAACGTGAAGCTCGCCGCGCGCGCGGCGTAGAGGCGGCAGAACGCCGCCGCGATCGGCGCGCCGGCCGACTGGCCGACGATGTGGGCGCGCGCGACGGCGCGGTCATCGAGGAGGCGGGCGAGCGCGCGGGCATAGTCGTCGGGTCCGGGCGTCGCGGCCGCGAGCGCATCCGAGCCGCCATAGCCGGGCGCGTCCCACGCGATCACACGGAAGCGTCCGCCGAGACCCATGAGCTGGTTCGCCCAGGTCTCGGACGAGCCCCCGATGCCGTGGAGAAGGACAAGCGCGGGACCCGCGCCCGCCTCGCGGAAGGCGAGCGTCAGGCCATCGACCAAGGCCGTCCGAAGCGGCGCCACTGACGCCCTCTCCCCCGAGGGGAGCGGAAGACTCACGCCGCGGTCGCCTTCTGCGAGGCGGCCTTGTACTGGGCGTAGGCGGCATCGAGCGCGGCCATGCACACGGGATCGAAGTCCTCGCGCGGCGCCGGCTCGGTGAGCCAATGCCCGTACGTGTCGCGGCCGCGGCAGACCATCGCGGTCGCGCCGGGGAACAGCGTCTGGCGGACATGCGGGGCGATGTAGTGGATCGAGTAGCCGATGCGCCGGTCGTCGGACTGGTTGGGCGGCGAGGAGTGGTAGGTGAGCTCGGAATGGAACGAGAACTCGCCGGCCTTGAGGACGACATCGACCGCCTTCGTTTCGTCGATGCCCTTGATGGTCTGGCCGCGCGTCAGGAGGTTGTTGCTGTCGAAGGTCTCCTCGTGCACGGCCTGCTCGCCGCTGCGATGGCTGCCCGGGATCATCTTCATGCAGCCGTTCTGCGTGTTGGCATCGGTGAGCGCGACCCAGGCGGTCAGCGTGTCGCGCGGCTTGAGCCCGTAATAGGTCGTGTCCTGATGCCACGACACGTAGCGCGGATCGCGCGCGTTCTTGGAGAAGAAGCTCGACCCCCAGCACAGGATGTCCGGGCCGATGATGTCCTCGACCGCATCGAGGAGCCGCTCGTGGCAGATCAGCGCGCCGAGCCAGGGGAACGGGAGATGCGCCTTGATCCGGAAGCGGTTCTGCGCCTCGTCGCCCGTCTTCGCCTCGATCGCCTCGATCTTGGCGCGGATCGCCCGCGCCTCCGCCGCGCCGAACAGCGGGATCGGGCACAGGAAGCCCTCGTCCCGGTAGCGCGACACCTCGGTGTCGGTGAGTACCTTGCCCATCCTATGGCTCCGTCGTCGGTCGGTCAGGAAACGGGAACGTCGTGGCCGCGCACCGTGGTGCGCCGCAAGAGGCGCCGCTCGGTCTCGGGGAAGTCGGTGCGCGCGTGCATCGAGCAGCGGTTGTCCCACATCACGAGATCGCCGACGCGCCATTGGTGCTCGTAGACGAACTCGGGCCGCTCGCAGTGGTCGAAGATCTCGGCGAGCAGCGCATCGCTTTCCGCGCGCGCGATGTCGAGCACGTATTCGGTCATCAGCCGGTCGACATAGACAGCGCGCTGGCCGGTCTCGGGATGGCGCCAGAACACCGGGTGGACGCTCTCGCCGAACGCCTCGGTGCCGCGCCTGTCGCCCTTGACGGTCGTGCCGTAGTTATAGTGGTGATGGGCCTTCTTGTCGGCGAGCCGGTCGCGGATGCGCGCCGGCAGCGCGTCATAGGCCTTGTAGAGATTGGCGAACAGCGTATTGCCGCCGCGGCTCGGGAGCTCCATCGCGTAGAGGCAGGTCGCCTTGTCCGGCGTCTTGATGTGGATCGTGTCGTGGTGGAACATCATCTCGCCGTCGGGGAGCGAGCCGATCGGCTTGCCGTTCTCGCGGATGTTCGAGATCAGCATCACCGTCGGATGAAGGGTCTGCGCTTCCGGGCGGAGGTCCTTGGGCCGCGTCCGGATGCCGACCTCGCCGAAGAGCTCGGTGAACGCGACCTGGTCGCCTTCGCTGAGCTTCTGGTCGCGGAACAGGATGATGACGTGGTCGAGCCAGGCGCGGTGGATCGCGGCCCTGGTCGCGGCGTCGACCGGGCGCATCAGGTCGACGCCCCGGATCTCGGCGCCGATCGCGGGCGACAGCGGAACGACGGCGATCGTCACGGCGGCGCCCTCAGGAAGCCGGCACGTCGGCGCCGCGCACCGTGGTGCGGCGGAGAAGCCGTCGCTCGGTCTCGGGAAAGTCGGTGCGCGCGTGCATCGAGCAGCGATTGTCCCACATCACGAGATCGCCGATGCGCCAGCGGTGCTCGTAGACGAACTCGGGCCGCTCGCAGTGGTCGAACACCGCGGCGAGGAGCGCATCGCTCTCGGCGCGCGGCATGTCGATGACGTGCTGCGTCATCAGCCGGTTGACATAGATCGCCGTGCGGCCGGTCTCGGGATGGCGCCAGAACACCGGGTGGGTGCTGTCGCCGAAGGCCGGCACGCCGCGGTCGTCGCCCTTGATGGTCGAGCCGTAGTGGTAGTGGTGATAGGCCTTCCTGCCCTGGAGCCGGTCGCGGATGTGCGCCGGCAGCGTGTCATAGGCCTTGTACATGTTGGCGAACAGCGTATTGCCGCCGACGCGCGGGAGCTCCATCGCGTAGAGGCAGGTCGCCTTGTCGGGCGTCGCGATGTGGATCATGTCGTGGTGGAACATCATCTCGCCGTCGGGCAGCGAGCCGATCGGCCGGCCGTTCTCGCGGATGTTCGAGATCAGCATGATGGTCGGGTGAAGGTCGTTCGATTCGGGGCGGAACTCCTTCGGCCGCGGCCGGATGCCGACCTCGCCGAAGATCGCCGTGAAGTTCACCTGGTCGATCTCGGCGAGCGTCTGGTCGCGGAATAGGACGATCACGTTGTCGAGCCAGACGCGGTGGATCGCCGCCTTGGTCGCGGCGTCGATCGGCTTCGACAGGTCGACCCCGCGGATCTCGGCGCCGAGCGCGGGCGAGAGCGGCACGACGGAAATCGGCATCGGGTCCTCGCTATTCGTGGAGCGGCTGTCCGGTGATGGTGCAACGGCGGAGCAACCGCCGCTCGTGCGCGGGAAAATCGGTCCGCGCATGGGTCGAGCACCAATTGTCCCACATCATGAGATCGCCGACGCGCCAGACATGCTCGTAATAGACCGACGGATCCTCGGCCGCATCGAAGAGCTCCGACAGGAGCCGATCGCTCTCTTTCGCCGCCATGCCCTCGATCCAGAGCGTCATCAGCCGATTGACGTAGAGCGCCTTCCGCCCCGACAAGGGATGGGTGATCGCGATCGACTGCGCGTGATGCTTCACCTTGGAGAGATCGACGTCGCGGCCGACCTGCTCGGCGGTGCCGTAGTCGTAGACGTGCATCGCCTTGAGGCCGCGGATGCGCTCCTTGGTGCGCGCCGTGAGGCTGTCATAGGCCTTGTACATGTTGGCGAACTTGGTGTTGCCGCCGACCGAGGGCAGCTCGATCGCATAGAGCATCGTGCCGCGATAGGGCGCCTCGACATAGCTCATGTCGTGGTGGAACCACATCTCGCCGTCGGGCAGCGAGCCGATCGGCTTGCCGTTCTCGCGAATGTTGGAGATCAGCATGATCGCGGGGTGGAAATCGACACCCTCGGGCCGCCGCTCGGGCGGACGCGAGCGCTCGCCGACGGTGCCGAACTGCGTGGCGAAGGCGACCTGCTGGTCGAGCGTGAGCTTCTGGTCGCGGAACAGGAGGATCGCGTGGTCGAGCCAGGCCTGCCGGACCAGGGCGAGCGTCGGCGCATCGAACGGCCGGGCGAGATCGAGGCCGCGGATCTCGGCACCGATCGCGGGCGAAAGCGGCCGCGTATCGAGCTTCAACATGGTCGCCATGGCAGAGGGCTCCCTCGTTCTTGGGCCGGCCGCCGATTTTAGCACCCGCCGGGGGGATGCCGCTCGGTCCGTCGCGCGCCAACCCGCCACCGGACTGGCGCCATCGGCCCGGAAGATAGTAAGCTAGCTTACGAAAATCTGGCAAGCCGGCATCGCGTCCCGTCGATCGTCGCGCCGGCACTCCAAGGGACAGGGTCATGCGTGGTGACGGCGAACGCGCCGACGACCTCGAACGCAGCGTCGGATTCCTGCTCGGCGACGTGTCGCGCCTGTTGCGCATCGTCTACGACCGGCGGGTCGAGCATCTCGGGCTGACCCGAGCGCAGTGGCGCGTGCTCGCCCATCTCAACCGGCGCCAGGGCATCACCCAGTCCGAGCTCGCCCAGGTCCTCGAGATCGAGAAGCCCTCGCTCGGCAAGCTGGTCGACCGGCTCGAGGCGAAGGGCTGGGTCGAGCGGCACGCCGATGACCGCGACCTCCGCACGCGGCGGCTGTTCATCTCCGAGCGCGCCCGCGCGCTGATCGACGAGATGATGACGCTCGCCGCCGGCGTGAAGGGCGATGCGCTCGCCGGTCTCGCGCCCGGGGCGGAGGACCGGCTGATCGATGCGCTCCTCCACATCAAGGCCAATCTCGCGCGGCTTATCGCCGAAGGCGAGGTGGCCGACGGCGGACGCGCCCTGGAGGTAATCGCCGACGGTTCGGAAGGCTGAGGTCTTGTACCGGCTTCGTCGTCTCCTCGTCCGCATCGTCCTTCTCGGCGTCGTGCCGCTCGCCGCGGTCGCGATCGGGATCCAGATCTATCTCGCCAACGGCCGCTGGGTGACGACCGAGAACGCCTATGTGAAGGCGACCCAGGTCGCGGTCTCGGCCGATGTCGCGGGCCGCGTGATCGCGGTCCTCGTCGACACCAACCAGCCGGTGCGCGCGGGCGATGTCCTGTTCCGCATCGATGCCGAGCCGTTCCAGATCGAGCTCGCCAAGGCCGAGGCCGAGCTCGCGCGCATCCGCAACGAGATCGGCGTGATGCGCGCGAGCCATCGCGAGGCGCTGATGGAGCTCGCCGAGGCCGACCAGAACCTCGCCTTCTCGCTCCGCAGCTTCGAGCGCCAGCGCACGCTCGAAGGCGCCGGTGTCGCCGCGCGCGCCAAGCTCGACGAAGCCGAGAACAAGCTCGCGACCAGCCGCGAGCGCGTTCGCATGCTGCGCGAGAAGGTCGGCCGCATCCAGGCCGCGCTCGGCGGGCGCAACGACATCCCGACCGAAAGCCATCCGATGTATCTCGAGGCGGTCGCCAAGCGCGACCGCGCCGCGCTCGATCTCCGCGACACGGTGATCCGCGCGCCGGTCGACGGCATCGCCGGCAGGGTCGGCGTCGAGCCCGGCGAGTTCGTCCAGAAGGGCCGTTCGGTCATCGCGCTCGTCCAGCGCGGCGCGCTCTGGATCGAGGCCAACGTCAAGGAGACCCGCCTCACCCATGTCCGTGTCGGCCAGGAGGCGAAAGTCGTCATCGACAGCTTCCCCGACGCGACGCTCAAGGCGCGCGTGCGCTCGATCAGCCCCTCGACCGGCGCCGAGTTCGCGATCCTGCCGCCGCAGAACGCGACCGGGAACTGGGTCAAGGTCGTGCAGTGGGTGCCGCTCCGCATCGAGATCGACGGCGGCGAGCTCGAGCCGCTGCTCCGCGCCGGCATGACCGCGAACGTCCAGATCGACACCGGGCGCGCGCTCACCTTCGGCGATCTCCTCGCGCCCGCGGTGGCCTGGACCGGCCTCGGGCGATGACCGAGCACGCCGTCGTCGCCGTCTCGCCGTCCGAGCGGCGGCTGATCGCGATCACGGTCGCGGTGGCGACCATCGTCATCGTCCTCGACATGAACATCGCCTCGATCGCGCTCCCGCATATGCAGGGGAGCCTGTCGGCGAGCCAGGACCAGATCATCTGGGTGATGACGGCGTTCTTCGTGTCGCAGGCGCTGACGACGGCCTGCGGCGGCTGGATCGCCGGGCGCATCGGACGGCGGCGGCTCTATCTCATCTCGCTCGCCGGGCTCGCCGTCACCGCGCTCCTCGCCGCGCAGTCCTCGAGCCTCGCCGAGATCATCTTCTGGCGCACGCTCCAGGGCGCGCTCGGGGCCCCGATCATCCCGCTGTCGCAGGCGATCCTCCTCGACATCTACCCGCGCGAGCGCCACGGCCAGGCGCTGTCGATCTGGGGCATCGGCGTGATGGTGGCGCCGGTGATGGGCCCCGTGGTCGGCGGCTGGCTCACCGATGTCGCGAGCTGGCACGCGATCTATCTCCTCGGCGCGCCGTTCTGCGTGCTCGCCTTCATCGGCACCTGGATCTGGGTGCCGGCGAGCGAGCGCGACACGACGCGGCGCTTCGACTGGTTCGGCTTCGGCGCCTTCGCGCTCGGCCTCGCCGCGCTCCAGCTCACGCTCGATCGCGGCGAGATCAAAGGCTGGTTCGATTCGGGCGAGATCGTGATCTACGCCGCGCTCGCCGCGCTCGGCTTCTATCTCTTCGTCGTCCACAGCCTGACGACCGATCATCCGTTCCTGCCGCCCGGGCTCCTCGGCGACCGCAACCTGTCGCTCGGGCTGATCTTCGTCTTCCTCGTCGGCATGATCGTGTTCGCGACCAACGTGATCCTGCCGCTGTTCCTGCAGAATCTCGCCGGCTATCCGGTGATGATGGCGGGCTTCATCATGGCGCCGCGCGGTCTCGGCTCGGTCATCGGGCTCCTGTTCGCGGGCTGGCTCGTCAACCGGGTCGATCCGCGGCTCCTGGTGCTGTGCGGCTTCGCGGCGATCGCGTACTCGTCCTGGGAGCTCTCGATCATGACCATGGACGTGAGCATGGGGCATTTCATCATCGCCTCGGTGTTCAATGGCGCGGGCACCGGTCTCGTCTGGGTGCCGCTCACCACGCTCGCCTTCGCGACGCTCGCGCCGCATCACCGGAACGAGGCGGCCAATCTGTGGGCGCTGGTGCGCACCTATGGCAGCGCGGTCGGCATCTCGATTCTCTCGAACCTGCAATCCTCGACCCGGACCGAGGTCAGCGCCCGGCTCACCGAGCACGTCCATCCCTACAATCCGATGATGAACGAGCCGTATCTCCCCGATCTGTGGTCGCTCGACGAGCTGACCGGCCTCGCCCGGCTCGCGCGCGAGATCGCGCGCCAGGGCGCGATGATGGGCTATATCGCCGACTTCACGCTTCTCCTCGGCATCATCTTCGCGACGATGCCGTTCCTCGTGTTCCTCCGCGTCCGACCGATGCGGACGCGCTGAGCGCGATGCCGACGCTCGGCAAGCCGCAGCTCCGGAGCCTGTGGCGGCGGCTCGCCGCCGTCGCGCCGCCCGGCGCCGACGGCGCGGACGCCAGGGAGGCGACGCAGGAGCGGCTCGACTTCCTCGCTCTCCTCGCCGGCATCAAGCCGGTCTATCTCCTCGGCCGCGGCTACGGCCACGGCCCGTGGCGCGAGGCCGTGCTCGCCACCGCGCGCGATCTCGGCCTTCATGTCGTCGCCGGCCCGTTCTGGACCGCGGCCGCGAGCGAGGGCGCGTGGCCGGATTGGTATGCCGATCATGTCCGCGCCGAGACCGCGGGCGGGCGGGCCTGGTACATCGCCCGCGCGCGCGCCGTCGCCGACGAGGTCGCGGCGATCGGAGCGACCGGGCGGCCGACGATCGAGCAGGAGGCGCGGCTCCTCGGCTATCCGCCGTGCTGCGTCCGCGCGCATTACGCGCGCGCGCGCGCGTTCCACGACCTCTGGCTCGCGATGCTGGCGCGCGAAGCCGGGGGCGAGCCGGCGCGGATGCAGGCGATCCTCGCCGAGGGCCGCTGGATCGAGCCCGCGACCGAGGCCGAGCGCGCCGCGCTCGACCGCGCGCTCGCGCTCGAGGCCGCACCGTTCACGCCGGTCGACATGTGCGCGTCGTGTGTGGCCGATGCGGCGAGCCCGGCGCTCCGGCTCTCGGCGCGCTACGCCGCGCTCCTCGAGACGCTCGAGCTCGGCCGGCTCGGCCGCGCTGGTCGCCCTGGTCGGCGCTAGTTGAGGAGCTTCGCGCGGCGCAAGACGCCGTCGAGACGCTCCTCGAGCTCCTTGGTCGCCGGCACCATCGGGATGCGATGCTCGTTCCGCTCGATGATGCCGAGCCGGCGCATCATGTACTTAATGGCGATCGGGTTGGTGTCGTAGAACACCGCCTGGTTGAGCTCGAACAGCGCATAATGGAGATCGCGCGCCGGCAGGAGCCTTTCCTCGAACACGTGCTCGCACATGTCGGCGAGCCGCCGCGGTTGCAGATTGCCGACCGCGTTCATCAACCCGCAGGCGCCGACGCAGAGCATCGGATAGGAGAGATCCTCGAGCCCGACGAACATGCGGAACTCGAGCCCGAAGCGCGCGAGGCAGTGGGTGACGAACTCGAGGTCGTTGACCGCGTGCTTGATGCCGACGAGATGCGGCACGCGCTCCTTGATCGCCGCGACCGTGTCGACGGTGACGTTGACCGCAGCGCGGCCGGGGATGTGGTAGATCATCATCGGCAGCTTGGTGCGCGTGCCGAGATCGGCGTAGTACTCGACGAGCCCGCGCTGCGGCGGGCGGATGTAATAGGGCGTGACGATCAGGAGCGCATCCGCGCCCGCCTTGTCGGCATGCATCGTGAGCTCGACCGTCTCGGCGTGGTTCTGCGAGCCGGTGGCGGCCACGACGGGCACCTTGCCCTTGGCGATCCCGAGCGCGATCTCGAGGAGCTTCTTGCGCTCGGGCACCGAGAGCGAGGACGGCTCGGCGGTGGTCCCGGTGACCAGGATGCCGTGCGAGCCGCCGGCGAGCTGGAACTCGACGAGCTTCTTGTAGGCGTCGTAGTCGACCGCGCCGTCGCGGAACGGCGTGATGATCGGCGGATACGACCCGCGCAGGAAACGCTTCGGCAGCTCGATCATCGCGCCCTCCCGTTCAGCGCTTGCCTGCGACGACCTGGACCCGGTTGGTGTCGAAGCCGACATCGGCGCCGAGCACGTGCCACGGGTGCTTGAGGTCCTCCTGCCAGAGGAGCGATTCCATGATGATGTTGAGCGGCTGGTCCTGGACGGTGAGCTCGTAGACGGGCTCGTCATAGGAGGCGTGGTTGTGCACGCCCCAGCCCGGCGCCGACAGCATCAGATCGCCCGCCTTCCACTCGTACTGCTTGCCATCGACGGTCGAGCGGCCGCGGCCGGAGAAGTAGTAGTTGATCGCCGCCGAGACGTGGCGATGCGGCCGGTCGACGATATGCGCCGGGCGGATCGTCATGGTGGCGAAGAAATTGGGCGTCGTGCCGTTGGTGCGCCCGGTCATCGGGTTCCACAGGAGATAGAGCCGGCGGCCCTTGTAGTCCTTGCCGAGCGCGACGAGCTTGTCGAGCTCCGCCTTCACCTTGGCCCACTCCCAGTGCAGCGCCTTCGATTCGACCGACGGCGGGTTGATCAGGATCTCGTAGGGCATCAGCCAGGCGCCGTCATCGGTGAGCTGGAAGGTGCCGTACGGGCTCTTCGCGGTCGGATCGTCGTCCTTCGCGTCATGCTGCGGCGCGCCGACCGCCTCGACGGCGGCGGGCGGGTTCTCGTCGACGATGTGGACGTTCATCTTCTCGAGGAGCGGCGCGTTCGAATAGGTGAGCCGCGCGTGCACCGACTTCGAGTTGTTGATGTGCCAATAGGTCAGCATCGACGGGAAGTTCCACACGTCGTGCTCGGCGAAGTCGAAGCGCTTGCCGCCGACGACCGATTGCCCGGCGCCCTTGATGCAGAAATTGACCTGCGTCGAGTTGTGGCGGATCGGGGCCGACTGCTCGCCGGGATTGAGCACCTCGAGCGTGACGCGGATCCCGGGCGCGAGGCCGGGACCGACGCCGAGCTCGGTCCAGCGCGGATGGACGATCAGCGAATGGCGCCGCCCGTTGGCCGGCCGCGGCACGGCGGCGAGACGCGCGATCTCCGCCTCGATCGCCTCCTTCGGGATCACGACCGGCGGCCACAGGCTCAACTCGGGCGTCGCGTACCCGGTGCGATCCATGAAGAACGAATTGGCCATGGCTTCCTCCTCTGCGAGCGCGGGGCCCCCGGCGCGCGCGCATGGTCCGAGGGTCGGGTGGCCTCGATCGGCCGCGGTCTCGGTGCTCCAACTATGGGCACCACCTGTTCGGGGCAAGCGCGACAGGAAATACTTAGTTAGCTTATTATCCACCTTGCGAGCGCGTCAAGGCGATCCGGTCGCCGCGACCCTGCCGAGGCCGAGCCGTTCGGCCAGCGCCACGCAGCGCGCGAACATGTCGCGCGCCGAGCGCATGCGCCCGACCGCGTAGAGCGCGTCGCCGAGCCCGCTCAGCGCGCGCCTGCAGCTCCGGCGCATCCGCGGCGGTCGCGGCGGCGAGCGCCGCCTCGTGCGCCGCGCGGCATTCCTCGGTCAGGCCGCGCGCGAAGTGCAGGCTGCCGCGATGGTAATGGATGGCCGCGAGCTCGTGGGTCAGGCCGTCGCGCCCGG
>VGEU01000118.1 GCA_016869145.1 Alphaproteobacteria bacterium
CGACGGCGCAGAGCGGGCAATGCGGCCCCGCCGCGTCGGGCGCCGGCGCCTGGTCGGCGGGGCCGCCCGTCACCGCGGTGGCAACGCCGGCGTGGCAGAGGAACGTCTCCCCGCCGAGCGCCGCCGCGCCCGCGACCCAGTGTGCGGGGAGGCCGAGCTGGATCAGGATCGCAACCGCGGCGAGCCACGCGCCCAGCATGCGATGCGGGGTTCGGCGGCGGCGCGGCACGGGAAGCTGTTCCATGGCGCGCAACGCTAGAGACACGCGGCGCTCGGCGCGATGCGACCTCGGGCCGCGGCGACGGTTCCCTCGGGGCGGCGTCCTCGTCTATCGTCGCGCCGACCACGGGGGACCGCGACGTGCACTACCGCCCGCTCGGCCGGACCGGGCTCACCGTCTCCGAAATCGGGCTCGGCTGCGCGAGCTACTGGGGCATGCGCGCCTTCGACGAGCGCCGCGCGGTCGCGCTGGTGCATGCGGCGATCGACCGCGGCGTCACCCTCTTCGACACCGGGCCGAGCTATTCCGCCGGCAACGCCGAGCCGCGGCTCGGCCGCGCGCTCGCGGGCCGCGCGGCGGGTCTCGTCGTCTCGACCAAGGTCGGCACCGTCCGCGACGCGGCCGGCCGGCTCGGCAAGGACTTCACGCCGCGGGGCGTCGTCGCGAGCGTCGAGGCGAGCCTTCGCCGCCTCGGGCTCGATTCGATCGCGATCCTCTATCTCCACGGGCCGCGCGAGGCCGATCTCGGCGATGATCTCCTCGCCGCGCTCGAGGCGCTCCGCAGGCGCGGTCTCGTCCGCCATGTCGGGATCAACGCCGACGACGCGGTCCTGTGGCGGGCCGTCGCGCTGGCGCCGTTCGATGTCGTGATGCCGCTCTATAACGCACTCCGCCGCGAGATGGCGCCGCTGATCGCCGCGGCGGCGGCGGCCGGCAAGGGCGTGATCGCGGGCGCGCCGCTCGCGCACGCGGTGTTCTCGCCGGCGGCGTTCCGGCCGTGGCGGCGTGCCGGGCTCTGGTATCTCCTGCGCGCGCTCGGGCGCCATCGCGCCGACCTCGTGCGGGCGCGCGCGCTCCGCGCCGCGCTCGACGTGCCGGGCTGGACGCCGGCCGCCGTCGCGCTCGCCTACGTGCTCGCGAACCCGGCCGTCGCGGCGGCGATCGTAGGTACCACCGATCCGCGCCACCTCGCCGACAATCTCGACGCGAGCGGGCGGCGGCTTCCGCCCGAGGTGCTGGCGCGGCTCAACGCGTTGTGAGCCGGGCCTCGATCGCCGCCGCCGCGGCCGCGAGGTCGTCGGCGACGAGATCGGCGCCGGTCGCATCTTCATCGCGGCCATAGCCGGTCCGCACCAGGACGGAGGTGGCGCCGATCGCGCGACCGAGGCCGAGGTCGGAGGCCTTGTCGCCGATCACGAAGGCGGCGGCCGGATTGAAGCCGTGCCGGCGCGCGGCCGCCTCGGCGAGCCCAGGCCGCGGCTTCCGGCAGAGGCAGCCCGCGTCGGGCGTGTGCGGGCAGACATGGACGCTCGCGATCGCGATGCCGTCGGCGGCGAGGAGTGCGACCAGCCGGTCGTTGACCGCATCGGCGGCGGCGGCGGTGAAATAGCCGCGCCCGATTCCCGACTGGTTGGTGAGGATGACGAGACCGAGGCCGAGGCCGGCCAGCCGACGGAGGCCGTCGCGCGCGCCGGGCAGGAGCGCGACGCCCGCCGGGTCGGCGAGATAGCCCTTGTCGACCATGATCGTGCCGTCGCGGTCGAGCAGCACGTAGCGCCGCCCGCCTGCCGCTGCCTCGCGCAAGGGTTCCCTCCCGCATCGGTCCCGCATCGTTCAACGAATGTTAATCGGGGCCGCGTTGACTTGTACCACTCTGTCGCGTAGAGGTCCGGGACCCCCTGAAAGAGAGGCGCCATGCCTGACGGATTGCGGATCGCCGTGGTCGGCCTCGGCTATGTCGGGCTGCCGCTCGCGGTGGCGCTCGCGAAGAAGCACCCCGTCATCGGGTTCGACATCGACGAGGGGCGGATCGCCGAGCTCAAGGACGGCCACGACCTGACCCATGAGATCGCGTCCGCCGATCTCAAGGCCGCGCGGGCCACATTCACCGCCGACGTCGAGCGCATCCGCGGCCTGCCGCTCTATATCGTCACCGTGCCGACGTCGGTCGATGCGCACAAGCGTCCCGATCTCGGCGCGGTCAGGAGCGCGAGCCGCATGGTCGGGCGCGTGATGCAGAAGGGCGCCATCGTCGTCTACGAATCGACCGTCTATCCCGGCGTCACCGAGGACGTCGCGGGGCCCGAGCTCGAGGCCGCGAGCGGGCCCGCCTGCGGCAGCGATTTCTTCCTCGGCTACTCGCCCGAGCGCATCAACCCGGGCGACCGCGAGCACACGATCGACCGCATCACCAAGGTGGTCGCCGGCCAGACGCCCGAGGTCACCCGGCTCCTCGCCGAGGTCTATGGCTCGATCACCGCGGGCGGGGTGTTCGTCGCGCGCGACATCCGCACCGCCGAGGCGGCGAAGGTGATCGAGAACGCGCAGCGCGACATCAACATCGCCTTCATCAACGAGGTGGCGACGATCTTCCACAAGATGGGGATCTCGGTCTACGACGTGCTCGAGGCGGCCGGCACCAAGTGGAACTTCCTCCGCTTCACGCCGGGGCTCGTCGGCGGCCATTGCATCGGCGTCGATCCGTTCTACCTCGCGCATGCCGCGCGCGCGCTCGGCCACCATCCCGAGATCATCCTCGCCGGCCGGCGCATCAACGACGCGATGGGCGGCTATGTCGCCGAGCGCGTGGCGGGCGAGCTCGCCGCGCAGGGCCGCGGCGCCGGCGCGCGCGTGCTCGTGCTCGGGCTCACGTTCAAGGAGAACGTGCCCGATCTCCGCAACTCGCACGTGATCGAGATCATCCGCGGTCTCGCCGATCGCGGTTGCACGGTCGATGTCGCCGATCCGCTCGCCGATCCGAAGGAGGCGACGCACGAATACGGCGTCACGCTCCTCGCCGACATCGCGGGCGCGGCCGGCTACCACGCGGTCGTCGGCGCTGTCCCGCACACGGCCTATGCCGGTCTCGGCGCGGCCGATTTCGCCCGCCTCCTCGTCCCCGGCGGCATCGTCGCCGACGTCAAGGGCATGTGGCGGGCCGTCACGCTGCCGCCCGGGCTCGTGCGCTGGACGCTGTAGGCCTCGACGGATCGGCTCAGCCGACCGATTGGCCGCTGAACTGTCCGCGATAGCCGCGTTCGGGTGTGCCGAGCGTCTGCTCGAAGATCAACTGGCAAATCCGCATGCCCGAGCGTAGCCGGATCGGCAGCGGTCCGTGGTTGATGATTTCGAGCCGGATTCGGCCGTCGAAACCGGAGTGGATCGTCGGCGCCGTCACGTGCACGGCGAGCCCGAGGCGGGAGAGCGAACTCTTGCCTTCGACCCTCGCGGCGAGGCGGGCGTCGAACTTGAGGTTGACATATTCGCGCGTCCACGCGAGGACGAGCCGGCGTGGTGTGCTCGCGCGCCCCGCCTCTCCAATCTCATGCTTTTCCGTGAGCTGCTGCACGATCGAGTCCGCGCCCGACGTCGCAGATGCCGGGTCGACGATCTGCTCGATGCCGGGCGCGTTGTCCTTGAAGATGCTGAGCAGCGGGTCGAGCGTGAGATCGATGCTGGTCGAGCTATAGGCATCCGGTGGTGGCGCCGGATCGACCGTGATCAGGGGACATTTTCCGGCAAGCGGCGGCGAAGTTCAACGTCGGAAGATGAATGCTAGCCGTTCAGCCGCGCGAAGGCCCACTTCACCTGCGTCGCGCCGGGTTGTGTCGCGCCGGCGATGACGACCTGGCTGGTGCGCCGCGTCTCGCCGCGCACGCCGAGATAGACGCTCTCCTGGATGTCGATCACGCCGCCCGAGGCGCGTATCCGCCAGCCGGCGCCCGATGGCGTGCGGAGAAGGACCGACTGCGCGTCCCGCACCATCGAGACCTTCACGCTCGGATGCAGGTGGAAGCGAACCGCGAATTTGTGCTGGCGATCGCCGGTCAGCGTGTCCTCGCCGCGGAGATCGTTGCCGTTGGCCGCGAGCCATATGCGGCGGCGGTGCACGAGGCCGAGATCCTTCACGTAGCCGTCGTGGCTCGCCTCGACCCAGATATTGCCGTCGGTCTCCTGGCGCTCGGCGGTGACCGCGCGCGGCCGGTGGCCGATCATCGTGCCGCCGAGAAGATAGGACGAGTTCACGTCGTCGATCGTCACCGTCGAATGCGCTGCGGTCGTCCGCTGCGCCATCAGCCAGTGCGCGCCGCCCTGGGCATGCGCGCCGCAATTGACGACGATCCGCTCCTTGGCCGAGGAGAACTCGAACGCGAGCGTGCCGGCATGCGCGTGGGCATCGAGCGGCGGCCGCGGCGGCCGGCCGGCGTCGAGGAGAACGACCGCGCGGTTGGCGACGAGACGATGGAACCCTGAGTTCGGCGCATCCCTGGGTGTGCGCGTCTTGACGTTCGACTTGGCGAGGACGAGATCGACCAGCCAGCCGTCCTCCTCGTTGGTGTCGTTGAAGAGCGCAAGGCCGCCGTCGCCGTGGCGGAAGAAGTGCAGCATCGGCGCCGCCTGGTCGATCGCGGTGTCGACGCAGCGGAGCGGCGGCAGCTCCGCCTCCTCGAGGAGGAGCCGGATCTCGATCATGTGGCGGAGCGCGCCGTAGAGGACGCCCGGGCTCCGCTCGACATGGCTGCCGTCGGCGAGGAATTGCTGCGCGATCTCGCGCTCGAGCGCCTTGAACAGCCGCGGCAGCCGCGGCCGCTCGGTCGGGAAGGAAAGCCCGGCATGGATCAGCGCGCGGAGGATCTGGAGCCGTCCCGCGCCCGGCGGCGCGAGCCGCGTGACGCGGGCGAGATGGCGCGTCTGGCGGAGAAGGCTGTCGGCGAAGCGGGCGCGGAAGCGGTCCTCGGCGCCGTTGACCAGGAACTCCGCGGCCGTGAGCCAGGTCGCGAGCCGGGTGCCGAGCACGTCGGGCCGCCACGACAGCGCGCGCCAGCGGCCGTTGCGCTCGATCCATTCGTCGACGAGGCGCCGCGCCTCGCGCCGGGCGGCGTCGCCGCCGACCGCCTGGACGTCGCGGAGCCAGGCGAAGCCATTGAGCTCGGCATCGCGGAGCGTCGCGGCCACGCTTTCGTCCGCGGGCTCGGCCTCTTTCCGCGCGAAGCCGAGCTCGGCCCGCATCAGGAGCGCGCCCCGCGCGGCATCGCCCGGCCACGGCCCGGCGGCCGACAGGAGCATGCCGCCGAAGCGCCGCACGGCGAGCGTCTTCGGATAATAGAGGCCGCTGAACCACGCCTGGCCGAGCGTGTAGATGATGCGCTCGGGCGTCCAGTGCTGCAGTCGCCAGTAGAGATCGTGGATCGCCATCGTCGCTGTCATTGCCCGTTCTTCCCGGCTTCGCGCAAGCGGCGAATGTTGTCGGCATAGCGCGCGGGGCCGCCAGCGAAGGCGGCCGTGCCCGCGACCAGCACGTCGGCGCCGGCGGCGACCGCGTCCTTCGCCGTCGCCGGGTTGATGCCGCCGTCGACCTCGAGGTCGATGGTGCGCCCGCTCGCATCGATCAGGCGGCGGAGTGCCCGGATCTTGTCGAGCTGGCTCGCGATGAAGCTCTGCCCGCCGAAGCCGGGGTTGACGCTCATGACGAGGACGAGGTCGATCTCGCCCAAGACCGGCTCGACCGCCGCGACCGGCGTCGCGGGGTTGAGCGAGACGCCGGCGCGACGGCCGAGACCGCGGATGAGCTGGATCGTCCGGTGCAGATGCGGTCCCGATTCCGGGTGCACGGTCAGGATGTCGGCCCCCGCCTCGGCGAAGCGCGCGATGAATGGATCGACCGGCGCGATCATCAGGTGGACATCGAAGGGAAGCGCGCTCGCGCCCTTGATCGCGCGCACGATGTCGGGGCCGATCGTGAGATTGGGCACGAAGTGGCCGTCCATGACGTCGATGTGGACATAGTCCGCGCCCGCCGCGGTGATCGCGCGAACCTCCTCGCCGAGCCGCGCGAAGTCGGCGGAGAGGATGGACGGCGCGATGCGCAGGCCCTGTCGCATCCCGTCTTGGTAACAACTTCGCCGAATCGGGGCAAGGCGCCCACCGGGGCACCCACTGGGGCTCCCGCTAACGCGTTGATGCGACGGGACGAAGCGCGAAGAGCGCGGCGCAGGCGAGAACGCTGAGCGCGCCCGAGACGACGAGCGCGCCGCCGCCATAGCGGTCGAGCAGGAGATCGAACAGGAGCGGCGAGCTCGCCTGCGACAGCCGCGCCGGCACGCCGAGCCAGCCCTGGCGCCGACCGTAGCCGATCGGGCCGAAGACGGCGAGCGGCAGCGTGCCACGCGCAATGGTGAGAAGGCCGTTGCCGCCGCCGTGGATCAACGCGAACACCGCGGCACCCGGCGCGCCGATCGCGAGCAGGAGCGCGGCGCCGAGCGGATGGGCGAGCGTCGCGATGCGCGCGGTGACGAGCGGGTGGAACCGGCCGAGGACGCCGAGCTCGATCAGCCGCGCCGCGACCTGCGCCGGCCCGATCAACGCGCCGGCGGCGATCGCGGCGGTGGCGGAGGTGCCGATGTCCTGGAGAAGCCGTGGCAGATGCGCCGCCATCGCGCCGGTCGAGAACCACGCCGCGCCGAACACGAAGGCGATGATCGCCATGGCGTGGTGCGGCGGCGGCGGCGGTGCGGCATCGCGCGCCGGCTCATCGCCCGCCGCAGTCCCGCCCGCCGTGGCCGCGCCCTGTGTCGCCCCGCCCTGTGGTACCGCGTCTGGTAGCACCACGACGCGGGGCGGCGCCTTCGGGATCAGGAACCGGTTGAGCGGCAGGCCGAGACCGAGGTGGAGCAGCATCCAGACGAGGCAGGCGCCGCGCCAGCCGAGCTCGGCCTCGAACAGCGCCGACAGCGGCCAGCCGACCGTGCTCGCGAACCCGGCCAAGAGCGTGATCCCGGTGATCGGGCGGCGCGCCGCGCTGCCATAGAGGCGCGTCAGCACGCTGAAGGCGGCATCGTAGAGGCCCATCGACATCGCCGCGCCGAGCATCAGGAAGGCGAGCGAGAGGACGACCGGTCCTTCGGCGAGCGCGAGCGTGCCGAGCGCCGCGGCCGCCATCAGGTTCGATCCGGCGAGCACGAGGCGGCCGTCGTGGCGGTCGATCGCGCGTCCGACCGTCGGCCCGGCGAAGGCCGAGACGACGAGCGCGACCGAGAAGGCGCCGAACACCCAGCTCGTGCCGAGGCCGAGATCGTCGGCGATCGGCGCAGCGAGGATCGCGGGGAGGTAATAGGTCGAGCCCCACGCGAGCGTCTGCGCGGCGCCGAGCGCGAGGACGGTCTGGATCGTCGGATGGCGGAGCTGTCGGATCATGCGCGTCGCCCGGAGGCCCGCGCCGCGCGCGGGTCTCAATCCAACGCGAACGCGCCGCGGTAGTCCAGCGCCAGCGATGGGTCCTGGTCCTCCTTGCGGAGAAAGCAGTCACCGACGACCAGGACCTCGATGCCGGTGCCCATGAAGCAGCGGAACGCGTCCTCGGGCGTGTGCACGATCGGCTCGCCGCGGACGTTGAAGCTCGTGTTGACGAGGACCGGGCAGCCGGCCCGCTCTGCGAAGGCCCGGATCAGCGCGTGGTAGCGGGGGTTGGTCTCGGCGTGCACGGTCTGGATGCGGGCGGAATAGTCGACATGGGTGACGGCCGGAATCTCCGAGCGCGGCACGTTAAGCTTGTCGATGCCCCACAGCGCCTCCTCGGCCTCGGTCATCGCGCGCCGGCGCTCCGGCACGACGTCGGCGCAGACGAGCATGTAGGGGCTGTCGGCGTCGAGCGCGAACCAGCGCGCGCGGGCCGAACTCCATGCGACCCTGGAACCAGCCGACCGCCTTGCCCGCGACGAGCGCGTCCGCGGTGTGCTCGATCACCGCATCCGGGTCGAGGACTGCAAAGCGCGCGCCGGCGGCGCGGAGCCGCGCCGCCGCCTCGTCGGTCGGGAACTCGGGGCCGAGAAAGGCGCCCTGCATGGCGTCGATCCGGTTGTCGACCCCGCGCGGCAGGCCCTTGTGGTGATGGCAGGCGAGGAGCGCCGCGCCGAGCGCGCCGCCCGCATCGCCGGCTGCGGGCTGGATCCAGACCCGATCGAACAGGCCCTCGCGCACGATCCGGCCGTCGGCGACGCAGTTGAGCGCGACGCCGCCCGCGAGGCAGAGATCGCGCGTCCCGTTCTCGGCTGCGATCGCGCGCGCGATGCGGAGCACGACCTCCTCCGTCACCGCCTGGATCGAGGCGGCGAGGTCCATGGCGCGCTGGGTGAGGAGGCTCTCCGGGTCGCGCGGGGCGCCGCCGAACAGCGCATGGAACTTCTCGTTCGTCATGCGGAGCCCGGTGCAATAGTCGAAGAAAGAGAGATCGAGGCGGAACGAGCCGTCGGGCTTCAGGTCGATCAGGTTGTCGAGGATCGTTTGCGCGTAACGCGGCTCGCCATAGGGCGCGAGCCCCATCACCTTGTACTCGCCCGAGTTCACCTTGAAGCCGGTGTAATAGGTGAACGCCGAATAGAGGAGCCCGAGCGAGTGCGGGAAGTGGATCTCCTTCCGGATGTCGATCGCACGCCCGGCGCCGGTGCCGATCGAGGTCGTCGCCCACTCGCCGACGCCGTCCATGGTGAGGATCGCCGCCGCCTCGAACGGCGAGGGGTAGAACGCGCTCGCGGCGTGGCTCTGGTGATGCTCGGCGAAGACGAGGCGGTCGGTCCAGCGCACCCCCGGCGCGAGCCGCGCGAGCTCGGTCGCGAGGAGCGTCTTCTGGAACAGCTTCTCCTTGATCCAGACCGGCATCGCGGCCGCGAAGGACCGGAAGCCGCGCGGCGCGAAGGCGACATAGGTCTCAAGCAGGCGCTCGAATTTGAGGAACGGCTTGTCGTAGAACGCGACGAGGTCGATCGCGTCGAGCCCGCCCGCGACGAGCCCGGCGCAATAGCCGATCGCGTGGCGCGGGAAGGATGCATCGTGCTTGACGCGGGTGAAGCGCTCCTCCTGCGCGGCGGCGACGATCGCGCCGTCCTCGACCAGCGCCGCGGCGCTGTCGTGATAAAAGGCGGAGATGCCGAGGACGCGCACGGGTGGCGTCAGAAGATCGTGTAGATGAACGGCGCGACCGCGGTTCCCTGCGTCGCGACGACGAGGCCGCCGAACAACGCGAGGACCAGGATGATCGGCAGGAGCCAGAACTTCTTCCGCACGCGCATGAACGCCCAGAGCTCGCGCACGAAGTCCATCGAAGCGCCCCTCAGAACTGGTTCTTCATCGTCTCGGGCGCGGGCCCGGGCGGCTCGCGCGCGATCCAGTAGGTCGTGGCCGCGCGGTCGCGGCGGAGCCGGAGCGGATCCTTGCCGAGCGCGCGCATGACAAGGCCGATCGGCACCACGGTGCCGTAGAAGACGATCGCCATCACAACCGGGTTCATGACGCGATGGAGGAGGACGCCGAAACGCGTCCAGAGGCGGTTGAGCGGTGCGAGAAGCCGCGGCGCCGCGCCCGCGGCGGCGAGGAAGAGGGCGGCGACGGCGAGGGACCACAGCCGGGGCGGCCCGGAAAAGAGCGCGGGCCAAACGCCGATGATCGCGAACACCGCGGCCATGACGAGGCCGAAGCCGCGGTCGCTGCTGCCCGATGCGCGCGCGGTCGTGGTCTCGGTCGGTCGGGTCGGTTCCATGGCCACCATCCTACGCCATCCCGAGAACAGCCGAGGCGCGTGAACGAGGCGTGAAGGCCTCAGCCGCGGCGGCGGAGCCGCGCGATGAAGAACCCGTCCATGCCGCCCTCGGCGGCGCGGTGGTAGGGAAGGGTGCGCACGTCGCCCTCGGGCGTGACGGCGCCGGGAAGCGCGGCGATCGCGGACCCCGGGACGACGAGGCGCTCGAAGCCGGCGTCGGCCGCGAGGAAGGCGGCGATCCGGTCCGGGCCCTCCTCGCGCTCGAGCGAGCACACGCTGTAGACGAGGACGCCACCCGGTGCGACGAGGCGGGCGGCGGCGGCGAGGAGCCGGTCCTGGACGCCGGCGAGCCGCACGACGTCGGCCGGCGTCTTGAGGTGGGCGATGTCGGGATGGCGGCGGATGATGCCGGTGCCGCTGCACGGGGCATCGAGGAGGACGGCAGCGAAGGGCGCGGCCGGCCGCCACGCGCCGACGTCGGCGACGACGCAATCGGCGGCGAGGTGGACGCGGGCGAGGTTAGCCGCCGTCCGCGCGAGCCGCGGTGCGGCGCGGTCGACGGCGGTGACG
>VGEU01000119.1 GCA_016869145.1 Alphaproteobacteria bacterium
CGGCCCGCATCGAGATGTTCGCCGCGCCGGGCGAGGCCCTGGTGTCGGGCGAAGTGCTGCCGCTCGTCCAGGGACGCGTGCGGTTCGGCTTCGAGGACCTCGGCCAGCATCGTCTCAAGAACATCGCGCCGCCGGTCCGCGTCTATCGGGTGACGCCATTGGCCGATGCGGCGACCGCATCGCACCCTGACCACACGACCGCGCGCTGGGCGCCGAAGCGCGCGATCGCCGCCGCGCTGGTCGCAGGCGCGGTCGTCGCCGCTGGTGCCGTCCTATGGCTCGACCGCAACCCCGAGCCGCCGGCGGCGGTCGCGGCGCCGTCGCTCGCCGTTCCGCTCGACCGTCCCTCGGTCGTCGTCCTCCCGTTCACCGCCTTCGAGCCGGGCGAGGACAAGGACCCCGCGACGTCCTACTTCGTCGACGGGATGACCGAGGACCTGATCACCGACCTCGCGAAGCTCTCCGGCCTGATGGTCATCGCGCGCAACTCGAGCTTCGCCTACAAGGGACGCGCCGTCGACGTGCGCCAGGTCGGCCGCGAGCTCGGCGTGCGCTACGTGCTCGAGGGCAGCCTCCGGCGGCACGGCAACGTGGTTCGCATCAACGCGCAGCTGATCGACGCGACCAATGGCGCTCATGTCTGGGCCGAGCGGTTCGACGAGAGCGAGCGCAACCTGTTCGCGTTGCAGGACGCAATCACCGAGAAGATCGTCGCGGCATTGCAGGTGCGGCTCGCGCCCGGCGAGGCGGCTCGGCTGGGCGATCGCGGCACGACCAGCCTCGCCGCCTACGACGCCTTCCTGCAGGGGCTCGCCCATGTCCGCCGGCAGACCCGGGGCGACCTCCGCGAGGGCCTTGCGCTCCTCAACCGCGCGGTCGAGATCGAGCCCGGCTTCGCCCGCGCGCACGCGGCGCTCGCCCAGGTCTATCTGATCGCGTTCCGCCTCTATTGGCACCGCGATATCGGTCTCGACGAGCAATACGCCGCGCTCGACCGCGCCGAGCGCGCACTGCGCGCCGCGATGGTGCGTCCGTCGGCGATCGGCCATCAGGTGCGCGCCCAGCTTCACTTCCTGCACGACCGCTTCGCGGCGGCGCATGAGAACGCCGAGCGCGCCGTCGCGCTCGATCCGAACGACGCCGAAGGCTATGCGCTTCGCGGCCTCCTGTTGGTGCACATGGGCCGCCACGCCGCCGCTATCCCCGACATCGAGCGCGCCCGCCGCCTCGATCCCAAACATCCGGCGGTCTATCTCGGCTATCTCGGCCAGGCCTATTTCGGGCTCGAACGCTACGGCGAGGCGCGCGCGACGCTCGAAGCCGCCCGCGAGGGAAACCGCGACTACCAGACCGCGCTCGTGCACCTCGTCGCGACCTATGGCTGGCTCGATCGATCGCAGGACGCCCGCGCGGCGCGGAGCGCCCTCGATACGTTGCGGCGCGGCCTCGATCTCGCGCCCTATCACCTCGCCGTCGCCGAGCGTGTCGCCCGCTATCAGCGCCCGGACGACCAGCGCCGGCTGATCGAGGGCCTCAAGCGCGCCGGCGTGCCGTGAACCCGATCATTCCCGTATCGCAGGGAGACTGACCATGCCCCCGTTTCTGGAAAGTCCGCAGCGCGCCGCCGTCGACCTCGCCAATGCCGAGCAGACGCTCGTCCCCCGCTCCTGGCGCGACCGCGCCGCGGCGATCCACACACGACAGACCGCGGCCGAGCGCTTTCCCGAGAGCGATGCCGACTACAAGATGTATCGCTTCCATCCGTTCCGTGCGCTGCGCGGCCCGAAGAGCGGTGTCGAGCCGCAGTTCGAGTTCCTGATCGACCGGCACGTCGTCCTCTTCGTCCGGCAGGCCAAGAGCGAGCGCATCGACATGACGGTGCTCGGCCACACGGTCGGCCGGGACAAGTGGAGCCACCCGGGCACCGAGCCTGAGCTCGTCTACCACGTCGTCCGCGGCAACGGGGAACCGCGCACGATCCGGACCGCGCGGCCGGTCCTCGCCCCGGTGCGCAAGGGCGACCGGCGTTTTCGCTACGTCTTCCGCGGCATCCGTGACACCTACGGCAAGCCACTCCACCTCGACGACATAGACGAGGTCCGGTGGGATTTCGCGGCGCGTCGGTTCGAGGCGTTCCCCGAGGTCAAGGACCGCGCCTATCTCCTGTTCTCGACCAAGCCCGAGAGAACTGCGAAGACCTGAGGGCGGCCCGCGCGGCCGTCCGGCCGGAAGAACGCCGGCTCACGCTCGTCCTCGAGAAGGCCCACGCACCGGCGCCTCGACCGCCGCCCTGCCTCACGTCGGCTGCGCGGCCGGTGGCGCCGCCTGACGCTCGGTCGGCGCTGCGGTGGGGGCGAAACTCTCGGCCTGGGCGAGAAGCCAGGCGGTCGCGAAACGGGGATCGTCGGTGCCGGCCAGGAGCGCTCGCGGCGCGAGCGGCGAATAGACCCGCGCGAAAGACACCGCCCGGTCGGTCGACACGCGCTGCATGAAGTGATGCAGCGCGAACTGATGCGGATGGTCGAGGCCGGCCGCGGCGACCACTTCGGCGAGCGCCTTCATCGTCGATTGGTGGAAGCGGAAGACGCGCTCGGCCTTGTCCTCCACGACGAGCGCTCGCTGGCGCACGGCATCCTGGGTGGTGACGCCCGTCGGGCAGCGGTCGGTGTGGCAGGCCCTCGCCTGGATGCAACCGAGCGCGAACATGAATCCGCGCGCGGCGCTGCACTAGTCGGCGCCGATCGCCATCGTCCGCGCGATGTCGAAGGCCGACGTGATCTTGCCCGCCGCGCCGATCCGGATGCGATCGCGGAGCCCGATCCCGACGAGCGCGTTGTGGACGAAGGAAAGCCCGTCGCGAAGCGGCATCCCGATATGGTCGACGAATTCGAGCGGCGCCGCGCCGGTGCCACCCTCGGTGCCGTCGACGACGATGAAGTCGGGCGCGATCCCGGTCACCAGCATCGCCTTGCACATCGCGAGGAATTCCCACGGCTGGCCGATGCAGAGCTTGAACCCGACCGGCTTGCCGCCGGATAGCCGGCGCAACAGGGCGATGAAGTGCATCATCTCGATCGGGGTCGAGAACGCGCCGTGACAGGGCGGCGAGATGCAATCGACACCGACCGTCACCCCGCGCGTCGCGGCGATCTCTGGTGAGACCTTGGCACCCGGCAGAACACCGCCATGGCCGGGCTTGGCTCCCTGCGAGATCTTGATCTCGATCATCTTGACCTGATCGAGCGCGGCGAGCGCGGCGAAGCGCTCGGCCGAGAAGCGGCCATCGGCGTCGCGGCAACTGAAATAGCCGCTGCCGATCTCGAAGATGAGATCGCCGCCGTGCTCGCGGTGATAGGGGCTGAGGCCGCCTTCGCCCGTGTCGTGCGCGAACCCGCCCATCCTGGCGCCCTTGTTGAGCGCGCGGATCGCGTTGGCGCTGAGCGCGCCGAAGCTCATCGCCGAGATGTTGAAGACCGAGGCATCGTAGGGCTTGAGACAGAAGGGTCCGCCGATTCGGACGCGGAACGGCTCGCTGGCCGGTTGTTTCGCCGCGATCGAGTGGTTGAGCCATTCGAACGCGGGGTCATAGACCTCGAGCTGCGTGCCGAACGGCACCTTGTCGAGCTGGCCCTTGGCGCGCTGGTAGACGACGGCGCGCTGGCGGCGTGCGAAGGGCGTGCCCTGGGTGTCGTCTTCGAGAAAGTACTGGCGGATCTCGGGCCGGATCGCCTCGAGCAGAAACCGGAGATGGGCCGCGATCGGATAGTTCCGGAGGACACTGTGCCCGGGCTGGACGATGTCGTAGACGCCGAGCATCACGAGCGCCGCGGCGACCGCGGCAAGAAACCACGCGAACGGCCAGACCGATGCGAGCGCCACCAAGCCGATCGTCGCCACGACGGCGAGGGTCAAGGGCAGGAACCAGCGGCGAAAGGGCAGCGTCAGCATCGGAAGTCCTTCGTGGGCCCATGCGGCCGGCGCCGCGGATAGGACGACGCCGAGATGTCAGGCGCGTGACGCGCTCTCGCCATGGGCCTCGGCGCGGATCAGCCCATCCAGGATCCGCCGCGACTGGAGCGGCGCCTTGTCGATATTGATGTCGACGGTCGGTGCGTCCGGCCGCGCGAGCAGCGCCTTCTGCTGCGCCTCCAGCACGCCGAGATCCTCGAGGAAGGCATGCCGCGCGCCGTCGCGCAGGATCTCGGTCACCGGCGGCTCGCCGAGCCGGTAGTTGCGGACGAAGCTGAAGAAATAATGGCTCGAGGTCTCGGTCTCGGGCGTGATCAGATGCGTCGACCACATCGAGATGCCCTGGCTCCGGTCGCCTTCCGGCGCGCCGGTGCCCGCCTTGGCGCAGCCGATGTCGAAGAAGACGTTGCCCGGTGGGTTCCAGGTGATCCACTGCCAGCGGTCGACCGTGCCGCCGATGCCGGAGGCGGCCGTATAGAGAGGCGGCGCACTCACATTGCGCATCCAGCGGCCGACGACGATGCGCTTCTCCTCGCGCCGCGTCTCGACCGGCGTCACCGCCTCGACGTCGTCGCCGGCGAGCGTCGAGCGGTGGAGATAGCTCACATGGGTGAGGTCGAGGAGGTTGTCGACGAGGAGCCGATAGTCGGCGCCGACACGGAGATAGGACGAGGCGGTCGTCCAACCCGGATCATCGAGCCAGTACGCATCCGGCACGAGCGCCCGATCGGCACGCTTGGGATCGCCCGGCCAGATCCAGACCGCGCCCAGGGTCTCGACCGTCGGATAGGACCTGACCCGCGAACCCGGTGGCACCTGCGTCTGGCCGGGAACCTCGACGCAGGCCCCAGCCGCATCGAACAGGAGCCCGTGATAGCCGCAGCGCAGGCGATCGCCCTCGATGCGTCCGAGCGACAGCGGCAGCGCGCGGTGGCAACAGCGGTCCTCGAGCGCGACGGGCGTTCGGTCGGCGCGACGGAAGAAGACGACCGGCGCGCCGAGGATCGTGCGGGCGAGCGGCTGGTCGCCGAGCTCGTCGGCCCAAGCCGCGACATACCAGGCATTGCGGATGAACGGCATCGTGCGCGCCTCCCGGTGTCCGGCGGGAGGGCTCGCGGCGGGCGGACGGATGACCGTCTGCGCCGTCTCTCCTCGCGGACCAGGTTGCTTCCGTACAACAGGCCGGGACGCTAGCATGGGTGGGCTGGCCGGGGAATGGCCTCGACAGGGACAACCGATGACGGATTCCGCGTATGATTTCATTGTGGTAGGGGCCGGTTCGGCGGGCTGCGTGCTGGCCAACCGGCTGACCGAGGACGGCGCCGCGCGGGTCCTTCTGATCGAGGCCGGCGGGCGCGACAGCGATCCCCTCATCCACATCCCGCTCGGCATGGGCAAGATGCACGAGCATCGCCTGTACGACTGGCGCTATGAGAGCGAGCCGGTTCCCGGGCTCGACGGACGACGGCTCTACGTCCCGCGCGGCAAGGTGCTCGGCGGCTCGTCGTCGATCAACGTGATGGCCTATACGCGCGGCCATCCCGGCGACTTCGACCGCTGGGCTCGAAACGGCGCGACCGGCTGGTCGTTCGCCGATGTCCTCCCCTATTTCCGCCGCTGCGAGAGCTGGGAAGGCGGCACGAGCGGCTGGCGTGGCGGCGACGGGCCGCTCGGGACGCAGTACGCCAAGACCCGCGATCCCCTCTACGACGCCTGGATCGAGGCGGCGAAGGCGGCGGGCTGGCCGCATACCGACGATTATAACGGTCCCGATCCGATCGGCTTCGGCCGCAGCCAGTACACGATCAAGGACGGGCGGCGCTCGTCGGCCGCGAGCGCCTTTCTCAAGCCGGCGCTCGGGCGCACCAATCTCACCGTCGTCGTCAAGGCGCTCACGACCCGGGTCGTTCTCGACGGCACGCGGGCGAGCGGCGTCGAGTATGTCGCCGACGGCAAGACCGTGCGCGCCGCGGCGAGCCGCGAGGTGATCCTCGCCGGCGGTGCGATCAACACGCCACAGCTCCTGATGCTGTCGGGCATCGGTCCGGCGGCACACCTGAAGGAGATGGGTCTCGCCTGCATCGCCGACCTGCCGGTCGGCAAGAACCTGCAGGACCACATGACGACGACCGTCGCGTGGACACGGCCGCGCAACACCAGCCCGTTCCGCGACCTGATGCGCTTCGACCGCATCGCGCGCGCGATGGTGCAGGCGCATTTCTTCGGCACCGGACCGGCGACCGTCGTGCCGGGCGGCATGCACGCCTTCATCAAGACGCGTCCCGCGCTCGACGTGCCCGACGTCGAGTTCCTGTTCCGCGGCGCGCCCGCCGACGTGCGGATGTGGTTCCCCGGCATCCGCACCGCCTATGAGGACGGCTATGCGATCCGCCCGGTGCTCCTCCATCCCAAGAGCCGCGGCGCGATCATGCTGCGCTCGACCGATCCGCGCGATCCGCCACGCATCCAGTTCAACGCGCTCGCCGAACCCGAGGACGTCGCGACGCTGCGCGAGGGGTTCAAGATCGCGCGCGATGTCGGGAACCAGAAACCGCTCGATCCGTTTCGCGGCGCCGAGGTCTCGCCGGGACCGATGGTGCGGACGGACGCCGAGATCGACGCCTGGATCCGGAAGACCGCGGTCACCGTCGAGCATCCCGCCTCGACCTGCGCGATGGGCAACGGCCCCGACACCGTGCTCGATCCCGAATGCCGGGTGCGGGGGATCGAGCGGCTCCGCGTCGTCGACGCCTCGGCGATGCCGGATCTGCCCTCGGCGCACCTCAACGCGGGCGTCATCATGATAGGCGACCGCGCCTCGGACCTCATCCTCGGCCGCCCGGTGCTGCCGCCGATGCGTCCGAATTGACGGCCATTCCGCCCGCCCTTGCGTTCGGCTAGGTTCGTCGGGGAGGAGTGTTCATGCCGACCGTACCCGCGTCTCTCGTGGACCAGTTCGAGGCCGACGGCGTCGTCGTCGTGCGGCGCGCGTTCGATGCGTCGTGGGTGGAGACGCTCCGCGCCGCGACCGAGCGCATCCTCGGCGATCCCGGTCGCTACGCCAAGGACTATGCCCGCGGCGGCCGGGGCCGGTTCTTCACCGACCACCACATGCGGCTTCGCGACGACGGCTTCCGCCGCTTCATCGCCGACTCACCGGCGGTCGCGATCGCCGCCTCCCTCCTCCGCGCCCGCAAGCTCAACCTCGTCGACGAGCACCTCCTGGTGAAGGAGCCGGGGACCGAGAACCCGACCTACTGGCACCAGGACCACCCCTATTACGAGGTGCGCGGACGACAGTTCGGCTCGTTCTGGATCCCGCTCGATCCGGTCACGCGCGAGAACGGCACGATGCGGTTCGTGAAGGGCTCGCACCAATGGGGGCGGATCTTCCGCCCCATCCGGATCGGTCTCGGCGAGGCGGTGACCGAGGCGGATGCTTTCGACGGTCCCGCCCCCGACATCGATGCCGAGCCCACGGCCTACGACATCGTCGAGCACGATCTCGAGCCGGGTGACTGCTTCTTCTTCCACGCCGCGACGCTGCACGCGGCGCATCCGAACGAGACGGCGGACCGTCGCCGGCGCGCGCTTTCGCTCCGCTTCGCGGGCGAGGACGCGCGTTGGCAACCCCGCCCCTATATCCCGTCGCAATTCGGGACGCGAACCCTCGTCGACGGCGGCCCGCTCGACAGCGAGCAGTATCCCGTGGTGTGGCCCGCCGCCCGACCCACCGCATGAAGACCGGCCCGCGATCCGGGCTCCCCGCGGTCCACCGGATTCTCGACCTCCCCGCCATCGAGGCCCTCGCGGCCGCGCATGGCCGCACCGCCGTCGTCGATGCGGTGCGCCGCGCACTAGATCAGGCGCGGCAGCGGATCGATGGGGAGAGCGCCGTCCCCGCCACCGACCTCATCGTGAGCGCGGTCGCCCGCCACCTCAGCGATACGCTCCGTCCATCGCCGCGGCCCGTCTACAACCTGACCGGCACCATCCTCCACACCAATCTCGGCCGCGCGACGCTCCCCGAAGAAGCGATCGCGGCGATGATCGCGGTCGCGCGCGCGCCGGCCGATCTCGAATACGATCTCGCCGAAGGTGCCCGCGGCGAGCGCGACCACCATGTGCTCGACGACCTCCGCCACCTGACCGGCGCCGAGGCCGCATGCATCGTCAACAACAACGCCGCCGCCGTGATGCTCACCCTCAACACGCTGGCGCGCGGCAAGGACGTGCCGGTCTCTCGGGGCGAATTGATCGAGATCGGCGGCTCGTTCCGCATCCCCGACATCATGGCGCGCGCCGGCGCGAAGCTCCGCGAGGTCGGCACGACCAACCGCACCCATCTGCGTGACTTCGCCGAAGCGATCGGACCGCGCGCCGGCCTGGTGATGAAAGTGCACACCAGCAATTACACGATCGAGGGTTTCACCGCCGCCGCCGACGAGCGCGCGCTCGCCGCGTTGTGCCGGGAGCGCGGCGTTCCCTTCGCGATCGACCTCGGATCGGGCACGCTGGTCGACCTCGCGCGCTATGGGCTGCCGCACGAGCCGACCCCGGCCGAGGCGATCGCCGCCGGCGCCGACCTCGTCACGTTCTCGGGCGACAAGCTCCTCGGCGGGCCGCAGGCCGGGATCATCGTCGGTCGTGCCGCGCTCATCGCGCGCCTCAACCGCAACCCGATGAAGCGGGCGCTCCGCGTCGATAAGCTCACGCTCGCGGCGCTCTCGGCGGTGCTCAAGCTCTACCGCGACCCGGACCGGCTCGCCGAGCGTCTGCCGACGCTCTGTCTCCTCGCCCGCTCGCGCGTCGACATTGACCCCGTCGCGGCGACCATCGCGGGCCCGCTCCGCGACCGGCTCGGCGATCGCGCGAGGATCCGTCTCGTCGATTGCGCGAGCCAGATCGGCTCCGGCGCGCTCCCGTCCCGGACGCTGCCGAGCCGCGGCCTCGCGCTCGAGCCGACGGCGGCACGGCGCGAGGCCGGGCGCGCGCTCGCCCGTCTCGCGAGCGATCTCCGCGCGCTCGCGATCCCGGTCATCGGCCGGATCGAAAGCGGCGCCCTGATCCTCGACTGCCGGACGCTCTTCGAGGCCGAGGGCTTCGTCGCCAACCTCGCCGGCCTCGCGACGTTGCCATGATCGTCGCGACCTCCGGACACGTCGACCACGGCAAGACGCTCCTCGTGCGCGCGCTCACCGGGATCGACACCGACCGCCTGCCCGAGGAGAAGGCGCGGGCGATGACGATCGATCTCGGCTTCGCCTACTGGCCGACACCAGCCGGCGATCGCATCGGCTTTGTCGACGTGCCCGGCCACGAACGCTTCGTTCGCAACATGGTGTGCGGTGTCGCGGCGATCGACTTCGTGCTCCTGGTGGTGGCCGCCGACGATGGCCCGATGCCGCAGACGCGCGAGCACATCGCCATCCTGTCGCTCCTCGGCGTCGGTCGCGGCGCGCTCGTCGTCACCAAGATCGACCGGGTCGAGCCGGGCCGCGTCACGGCGGTGATCGAGGCGATGCGCCCGCTCCTCGCGCCGACGCCGCTCGCCTTTATCCCCGCCTTCCCCGTCTCGGCGCTCACGGGTGACGGCATGACCGCGCTCGCCGACCATCTCGCGGATGCCGCCCGGACGATCGGCGCCCGCAGCGACGCCAACGGTTTCCGGCTCGCCGTCGATCGCGTGTTCACCGTCGCGGGCGCCGGCCTCGTCGTGACCGGAACCGCCGTCGCCGGGCACGTCGCCGTCGGGGACACGCTCCACGTCCTTTCCATCGCCGCACCGGTCCGGGTTCGCGCGATCCGCGTCCACGACCGGCCGGCCGAGCGTGGTCTCGCCGGACAGCGCATCGCGCTCAATCTCGCCGGCGGCGTCGCGAAGGCCGACGTCGCGCGCGGCGACTGGATCGTCGCCGATGGCGTGCCGGCACCGGTCGCGCGCCTCGACGGCGAGATCCGGGTGCTCGCATCCGAGAAGCGGCCCTTCGCCCACTGGACGCCTGTCCACGTCCATCTCGGCGCCGCCGAGACGGTCGGCCGCGTCGCGCTCCTCGATCGCGCGGCGATCGCGCCGGGCGGCGCCGGCCTCGCCCAGCTCCGGCTCGACCGCCCGATCGGCGCGGTCTTCGCAGACCGGTTCGTGCTCCGCGACCAGTCCGGGCAACGGACGATCGGCGGCGGCCGCGTGATCGACCTCGCGCCGCCGGCGCGCGGCCGGGCGCGGCCAGATCGTCTCG
>VGEU01000120.1 GCA_016869145.1 Alphaproteobacteria bacterium
GAGCCGGCGGTGCCGGCGCGCGCGTCGACGGAGCCGCGTGATCCGAGGTTCCCGGCCGCGCTCGCGCGCGCGATCGGGCTGCTCGCCGCGCTCGGCTGGCGCCGCGTCTCGCGCACGATCGAGGAGGCGCGGCTGCCGGTCTCGGGCGGCGGTCTCCGCGCGGCGATGCTCCGGCTCAAGCCGGGGGCGGCGATGCCCGAGCATACCCATCGCGGCCAGGAGTTCACGCTCGTGCTGGCGGGCGGCTACCGCGACGGCGGTGCGGCGTTCGGACCGGGCGATTTCGACCGCCGCGATGCGAGCGACCGCCACCAGCCGGTGGTCGATCCCGACGACGAGTGCCTCTGCCTTGTCGTGCTCGATGCGCCGATCCGGCTGACCGGGATGCTCGGCCGGTTCGCCAATCCCTTCATCCGCTTCTGAGCGTGCGGGCGCGCGCATGGTCTCGCGCCGCGCGACCGTCCTCGCCGCCGCACTCGTCCTCGGCCTATTGCCGGCCGCCGGGCGCGCCGAGACCGCATGCCCGCCGATGCCCGATCCGCTCGCGCTCTATGGTCCGGAGATGCGCTTTGCGATCGTGCGGAACGGCACGCCGGTCGGCAGCCACACGGTGCAGTTCGAGCGGCAGGGGCCTGCGATCGTCGTCCGCGCGCGCTCGGAGATCGCGGTGCCGTTCCTCTTCTTCACCGCCTACCGGTTCACCTATACGTCGGAGGACGTGTGGCAGGACGGCTGCCTGAGGCGGCTTCGCGCCGACACCGACGACAATGGCAGGATCGCCCGTGTCGAGGCGAGCGCCGACGGCGACACGCTGACCATCGCGACGCACGAGGGCATGACGCGCGAGCGCGGCGTCGTGTTCCCGACCAATCACTGGCACGCCGGCGTCTTGGGCCGCGATCGCGTGCTCAACACGATCAGCGGACGGGTCAACCGGGTGCGGATCGAGGATCGCGGCGAGGAGCGGATCATGGTCGGCGGCGTCGAGCGTCCGGCGCGCCGCCATGTCTACACGGGCGAGCTCGAGACCGAGGTCTGGTACGACGCGGCCGGGCGCTGGGTGAAGATGCGCTTCGCCGGCCGCGACGGCTCGACGATCGAGTATAGCTGCGAGCGCTGCGGCACCGACCGGCCCGGCCGGTCGTGATCGTCTGGTGCACCGGCGCCGGCAAGGGGATCGGCCGCGCCGTGGCACGCCGCTACGCCGAGGCCGGCCATATCGTGGCGGCGAGCGCGCGGACCGCGGCCGATCTCGCGAGCCTCGCCGCCGAGGCCGCGGCGGCGCCGGGCCGCATCGTCGCCTTCCCGCTCGATGTCACCGACGCCGCGGCGGTCGCGGCCACCGTCGCTGCGATCGAGCGCGACCTCGGCGCGATCGATCTCGCCTTCCTCAACGCGGGCACGCATATGCCGGTCGACGCGACCGCGTTCGAGATCGCACCCTTCCGCACTCTCGTCGAGACCAACTACATGGGTGTCGTCCACGGCCTCGCCGCGATCCTGCCGCGCATGGTGGCGCGGCGTGCCGGCCACGTCGCGGTGGTCGCCTCGGTCGCGGGCTATGCCGGGCTGCCCTCGGCCGCCGCCTACGGCGCGACCAAGGCGGCGCTGATCAATATGGCCGAGGCGCTCAAGCCCGAGCTCGATGCGGCCGGCGTCGCGATCACGGTGGTCAATCCGGGCTTCGTCCGGACGCCGCTCACCGACCGCAATGACTTCGCGATGCCGTTCCTGATGGAGGTGGACGACGCGGCACGGCGGATCGTCACCGGGCTCGCGCGGCGCCCCTTCGAGCTCGCCTTCCCGCGCCGCTTCGTCGTCCTCCTGAAGCTCCTGCGCGCCGCGCCCTATCCGCTGTTCTTTGCGCTCACCCGCCGGCTTATGCGGCGCTGAGCGCGAGATCAGCGCTCGAGGCGCCGGAAGGCGAGCGTCACCTCGGCGATGCGGATGCCCCATTTGAACATCCGCGCGCGGTTGAGGAGGAGGCCGTCGGCGAGAAGATACATCCGGTCGTCGAACCGGATGTTGTGGTGCCGCCCGCCGATCGGGAGCCGCAGCACATAGCCCCAGGCGAGCGTATCCCCGACCGCCGCGCCGGTCGCGGTGCCGATCACGTCGTCGGCGTGGCCCTCGTAGCGGCCGTCGGGGCCGGGGCGGACGCGCCAGACGCGGTGGTCGCGGGCGCCGTCGGCATAGGCGAAGGTCTCGTCGAGAACGAAGAGGTCGTTCTCCCAGCGTCCCGTCATGTCGCAGACGAAGCGCCGACGCAGCCGGCCGAAGCGGTCCTCGACGATGCCGATGCCGCGCGTGCGGCCGAGGAAGAACTCCTCGAGACGGAGACGGGTCGGGGCCTCGGTCGTGACGGCGGTCTGCTGCATCGTCTCCTCGTTCGCGGCCTCAGCCGGCTCGCCGCGCGCGGGCCTCGATCCGGCGACGGATCGCGCGCTGGCGGCGCTCGGTGATCGGGTGGCGCCAGACCAGCGCGATCGCGCCGGCCTTCAATATGCAGGGGACGACCGCGTAGATCAGGGCGAGCGCGAGGATCGCGCCGGGGGTATTGTCGCGCCCGAGCTCGAAGCCGATCAAGGCGAGCGCCGGGAAGGCGATCCCGACCGCGGCGGCGAGCGCGAGCTTGGTCGCCATGCTCCACAGCGCGAAGAAGAGCCCGGCGCGGGGCTGCCCGCTCCGGAGCGTGTCATAGTCGACGACATCGGCCTGCATCGCCGGCGGCAGCGCGAGATCGGCGCCGAGCGCCATGCCTGTCAGGACGCAGACGATCGCGAACAGCCAGACGCTGTCCGGGCCGAGGAACGGAACCCACACGAAGGCCGCGATCGCGAGCGCCATGGCCCGGCACCAGGTGACGTGCTTGCCGCGGCGCGCGCTCATCCGGGTCCACAGCGGGATCGCCGCGATGCCGGCGGCGAAATAGAGAAGGATCAGGACGCCGCTGAGCGTCGTGCCGCCGCCGAGCGCGTACTCGACATAGAGCGGAAAGAGCGCCGCCGGGATGCCGTTGGCGAGGCCGTTGACGAACCACGCGGCAAGAAGCCGGCGGAACGGCCCGTTGCCGGCGACGAGCGCGATGGCGGCGCGTCCGCCGCCCGCGGCCCGGGTGGTGGCGGTGGTGGCGGCCGGTGGTGCCGGCTCCGGGACGCGGCGGAGGAGAACGAACAGCGTCGGCGCGCCGATCGCGATCGCGAGCCAGGCGATCGTGGCGAGGCCGTCGGCCGTCTCGCCGCCGGAGGCGAGGACGATCGCGGACGTCGCCGGGGCGATGACGACGCCCGCGATCATGAACCCCTCGCGCACCGCCGTGATGCGCGCCCGGTCGTGATAGTCGCCCGACATCTCGGCGCCCCATGCCGCATAGGGCACCGCAACCAGCGTCCAGCCGAGATAGAGGACGATCGCCCACAGCGCGAGGTGGAAGGCGTCGGGTGCCGCCGGCGGGGTGAAGAGCTGGATCAGCGCGATCGCGGCGATCGGCGCGCCGATCGCGATCCAGGGCTTGCGCCGGCCCCAGCGGGTGGCGATGCGATCGCTCGCGATGCCGATCACCGGATCGGTGACGACATCGGTGAGCCGCGCGACGAACAGCGCCGCGCCGGTCGCCGCGAGCCCGAGCCCGAGCGTGTCGGCGTAGAACGTCGGCAGGAGCATATAGGCCGGGATCGTCGGCATCGCGAGCGCGAGCGACGGCGCGGCATAGGCGAGCAATCGCCGCGGCGCGATCCGATCGCCTGCCATCGCCGCCACGGTCAGGGACGCTCGATACGGACCTGGGTGACGTCGATCGTGCCGGCGCGGAATCCGGCCTCGCAATAGGCGAGGTAATACGTCCAGAGCCGCCGGAAGCGCGGGTCGAAGCCGAGCGCGCGGATGGTGGGCCAGGCGGCTGCGAAGCGCTCGCGCCAGAGCGCCAGCGTCTCGGCATAGCTCGCCCCGAACGTGAAGCGGTCGGTGACCGCGAGGCCGGCGCGCGCGATCGCCGCCTCGAGCGCGGGCGGCGAGGGCAGCATGCCGCCCGGGAAGATGTAGCGCTGGATGAAGTCGACCCGCCGGCGATAGTCGGCGAACCGCGCCTCGTCGATGGTGATGATCTGGAGCGCGGCGACGCCGCCCGGCGCGAGACGGTCGCGCACGACGTCGAAATAGGCCGGCCAGTACGCCTCGCCCACCGCCTCGAACATCTCGACCGAGACGATCCGGTCATAGCTGCCCGCGACGTCGCGATAGTCCTCGAGCCGGACCGCGACGCGATCGGCGAGACCTTCGGCCTCGATGCGCGCCCGCGCATAGTCCGCCTGCGCGCACGAGACGGTGAGCGCGGTGACCGCGACGCCGTAGTCGCGCGCGGCGAGAGTCGCGAACCCGCCCCAGCCGCAGCCGATCTCGAGCACGCGCATGCCGGGGCGGAAATCGAGGAGACCGGCGAGGCGGCGATATTTGGCGTCCTGGGCGGCCTCGAGCGTCTCGGCGCCGGTCGCGAACAGCGCCGACGAATAGGTCATGCCGGCGTCGAGCCAGCTCGTATAGAAGTCGTTGCCGAGATCGTAGTGGAACGCGATGTTGCGCCGGCTGCCGCGGCGGGTGTTGGCGCGCCCGCGGTGGCGCAGCCGGTCGAGGAGGCGCGGGATCGCGAGGCCGCCGAGGCGGCTCCGCAGCACCCGCTCGTTGGCGAGCGTGAGCGCGAACAGCTGGACGAGATCGGGCGAATCCCAGTCGCCGTCGAGGAAGGCCTCGGCGAACTCGGTCGGACCGCCGAGGAGAAGGCGGCGCACGGCGCGCGACCGCCGGATCGCGATCACCGCGCGACAGTCGGGCCGCGCCGTGCCGGCATAGACGTGCTGCGTGCCGTCGGGAAGGACCAGCGTGATCGTGCCGACCGCGATCCGCCGCGCGAGACGGAGGAGGATCGGCGTCCACGGATCGACGCGGCCGACGCGGCGCCGCGCACGCGCGATCGCGCCCTGGTGACGGGGTTCGGTGAGCGACATGTCAGCGCGGCTCCGGGGCGACGAGGGTGACGGGCTCGGCCGGCGGCGCCGGGCGGCGGTGGAGCGCGATGCCCTTCCGCCACAGCCGAAGCGCCTCCCAGTGGATGCCGGCGATGATCTTGAGCGTCATCAGCGGAAAGGCGACGAACGCGGCGGCGAGCGCGCGGTCGCCGAGCGCGACGCGATGGCCGCGAAACGCGGCGTGGAGAAGGAGGCCGTCGTCGTCGCCGTGATTGACGGTGACGAGCACGGTCTCGCCCGGGGCTTGGATGCGGAAATCGTAGTGCCCCTCGGTCTCGATGAAGGGCGAGACGTAGAAGCGCTTGGGCGAGGCCTGGCGGATCGTCGTCGCCTGAGGCTCGGCGACCGGGATGAGATAAGAGTGCCGCTCGCCGAAGGTGTTGTTGACCTCGTAGACGATCGCCGCGAGCGTCCCGTCGGACCGGTGACAGAAATAGACCGACAGCGGGTTGAACACGTAGCCCAGGATGCGCGGATAGCAGAGGAGGCGGATCGGCCCGCCGCCGAGCGCGATGCCGGCGGCGGCGAGGTGGCTCTCGATCCACGGCCGGAGCGCCGCGCCGTCGCCCGCGCCGTGGTCGCGATCGTGGAAGGAGAACAGGTTGAACCGGTTGCGCGAGAAGATCGCGAGCCGGGCGGCGAGCCGGTCGATCTCGTCGAGGTCGAGAAGGAGCGCGAACACGCGATAGCGGAGCCGGTGGCGCCGCGGTCGCACGCGGAGGTGGACGACCTCGCCGCGATAGATCGCCGAGACCGTCATGCCGCGAGCTCCGCCGGCGCCGCGACGGCCCAGCCGAGCCGGTCGGATTCGCCCGCGACCTGCCACGGCCGGCGCACACCGCCGATCGCCTCGGCGACGGCGAGACCGGCCTGGAAGGCGTCCTCGTGGAAGCCGTGGCCGCAATAGCTGCCGCAGAACCAGAGCCCGCGCGGGCCCTGGATGGCGCCGAGCGCACCCTGGGCAGCGATCGCGGCCTGGTCGAACACGGGATGGTCATAGGTGAAGCGCGCGACGATTTTCTCCGGCGCCGGATCGCGCGGCGGGTTGAGCGTCACGAACATATCGCGGCGCGGATCGAGACCCTGCAACCGGTTCATCCAGTAGGTGACGGCGACGGCGGCGGCGCCCTCGGCACCGCGCGCGCGAAGATAGTTCCAGCTCGCCCACACCCGCCGCCGCCGCGGCATGAGGTCGGGATCGGTATGGAGGACCGCCTCGTTCCGCGCATAGGAGAACGCGCCGAGAATGCGCTGCTCGGCCGGCGTCGGGCGGTCGAGGAGGGCGAGCGCCTCGTCGGCATGGGTCGCGATCACCACGTGGTCGTAGCGCTGCGTCCTGCCGTCGCGCTCGATGACGGCGAGCCCGTCCGCAGCGGGCGCGATCGCGCGGATCCGCGCCCCGAGCCGAATGCGGTCGCGATAGGGCGCGGTGAGGCGCTCGACATAGGCGCGGCTGCCGCCTGCGACGGTCCGCCATTCGGGGCGGCCGCCGATCCGCATCAGGCCGTGGTTGAGGTTGAACCGCACGAAGGACGCCGCCGGATAGCGCCGCATGTCGGCGACCGGCGTCGACCAGACCGCCGCCGCCATCGGCAGGAGATGATCCTCGACGAAGGGCTGCCCGAAATCGGCCTGGTGGAGATAGGCGCCGAGCGTCAGGGCCTCGGCGTCGGGGCGCGCGAGGAGCGCCGGGCCTTCGCGGTAGAAGCGCGTAATGCCCCGGATCATGCGCCAGAAGCGCGGCCGGACGAGGTTCCGCCGCTGCGCGAACAGGCCGCCGAGGCCGGTCCCGGAATATTCGAGGCGGCCGTCGTCGAGCGAGACCGCGAACGACATGTCGGACGGCCGCGTCGCGACGCCGAGATGATCGAACAACGCGACGAGATTGGGATAGTTCGGCTCGTTGTAGACGATGAACCCGGTATCGACCGAGACCGGACCGTCGGGCCCGGGCACGTCGACGGTGTTGGAATGACCGCCGATCCGGCGCGCCTTCTCGTAGACGGTGACGCGGTGCGACCGCGCGAGCAGCCAAGCCGCGGCCATGCCGGCGATGCCGGTGCCGATCACGGCGATCTCGGACGGAGCGCGGGCTGGGAATGGGTCGCGGGGCATCGGGCCTCGGCCAGTGACACGGGTCGCAAGCCGTTATACGGCCCCGGACCGCGGTCGGATCACGCCCGCCGCGGGGCGGTCATTTCCTGCGCCGGGGCGAGAGCGCGGCGTGGAGCACCTTGGCGCCGTCGACCCGGTGCTCGAGATGCGCCGCGTCGATCGGTGGCCGCTCGCGGATCGATTCGGCGAGCGCGCGCAGCACGTCGGCGAAGAGGTAGTGGTGCAGATGCAGCTCGACCACGCGCTTGTCCTCGCCCGGCCGCGAAAGCCTGAGCATCACGCCCTGGTCGTCGGCGTGGGCGTCGAACTTCGAATCGCGCCCGAATGCGCCCATATAGGCCTTGTCGGGAAAATCGATCGACACCTCGGCCTTGTCCGTCACCGGTCGCATCGACATCGTGCGGCTCCTCCTCTTGCGGTCGTGTTCCGCCGGGGACGGGCGCCCCGAGTCGCGCTAAACGCTGGGCCGTGTGGCGACCGCGAACCCTGCGGCCGGTCGTGCCAGCGCTGGAGCATAGCCGATGAGATGGATTTCCGCCGCCTTCCGCCTCGGGCTCGCCGTCGCGATCCTCGCCGCCGGTCCCGCCGCGGCCCAGGACAAGCAGCCGACACCGCAACAGAAGGCGCAGCAGGAGCGGATGGCGAAGTGCAACGCCGACGCCAAGAAGCAGGGCCTAAAGGGCGACGAGCGCACGAGCTTCATGCGGTCCTGCCTCCGTGCCGGCACCGACATGGAGCGTCAGCCGGACGAGCGCGACACCGCGCGCGGCGACAACCCGCAGCAGGACCGGATGCGGAGCTGCGACGCCCAAGCACGGCGCCAGAACCTCGAGGGCGACGCGCGGCAGAAATTCATGAGCGACTGTCTCGCCGGCAGGCCCGCCGCCCAGCCCTCACCGCAGCAGGCCCGGATGCGCGCCTGCAACGCCCAGGCGAGCCGCCAGAACCTTCAGGGCGACGCGCGGCGGAACTTCATGGCGGACTGCCTCAAGGGTTGACCTCGTCGAGGCATTGCGGCGGGAACCGCACCGACACCGTGGTGCCGTTGCCGAGGATCGAATCGATCGCGAGATCGGCGCCGTGCAGGCGCGCGAGCGACTGGACGAGCGCGAGGCCGAGGCCGACGCCCGACGGACCGCTGACCTGGTCGTCGCGCTCGGCCTGGTAGAACGGCCGCGTCACGTTGGGCAGATCCTCAGGCGCGATGCCGGCGCCATTGTCGCTGATCGCAACCTTGAGCGCGCCCCCCGTCTCACGCTCGATCGCGAGCGTCACGCGGCCTTCGGGCGGGGTGAACTTGATCGCGTTGCCGAGGACGTTGGTCATCATCTGCTTGAGACCGTCGGGATCGCCGCGGACGGCGGGGAGGCGCGCCTCCAGCCGCCGTTCGAGCGCGATCCCCTTGGCGGCGGCATCGGGTCCGACCATGCGGAGTGCCGCCTCGGCGCAGGCGCCGACGTCGACGAGCTCGGTCCGGAGCTGAAGCGTACCCGATTCGACCTTCGAGATGTCGAGGATCTCGCTGATGATCGTGAGGAGGTGGCACGACGCGTCGTTGATGTCGCGCGCGTACTCCATGTATTTGGGGCTCGAGTGCGGACCGTAGCTCTCGCGCGTCATCATCTCGGAGAAGCCGATGATGGCGTTGAGCGGGGTCCGGAGCTCGTGGCTCATATTGGCGAGGAACCGGGTCTTCGCCGTGTCGGCCCGCGTCGCGGCCACCATCGCCTCGCGCATGCGTTGCTCGTTGAGGATGCGGTCGGTGACATCGACGTGGACGACCACCGTGCCGCCGACGTCGTCACCCTCGCCGATCGCGCCGCCGATCATCTTGAACCAGCGCTCGCGATCGGGCGCGTGGCAGGGATAGCTCATCTCGAAGCTCGTGACCTCGCCGGCGAGTAGCCGGTGGATGCCCTCGACCGCCTCGGTCGCCTCGGCGCAGCCATCCTCGGCCGAACGCCCGCAGGTGCCGACATAGCTGGTGCCGACGGCGGCATCGGCGTCGGCCATCCCGTTCTCGCGCGCGAACTGGCGCCAGGATTCGTTGACCGCGATGATGGTCCCGTCGCGATCGAGGAGCGCGATGTGGGGCGGCATGGTGTCGATGATAGCGCGCTGGCGGGCGACTGCGCGCGACAGCTCGATCTCGCTCCGCTTGAGCGCCGCGCTGGAGACCGTGAGCGCCGATACGTCGTTGAACAGGAGGACAGCCCCGCTCGGCTCGCTGGAGGCGTCGATGCAGGGGTCGACCTGTAGCGCGAAGTGGCGCCCGGCGATGCGGATGGCGCGGCTCTGGCGCTTCTCCTCCGTGACCGCCCGTCGCACCAGGCGCTCGAGATCGGGAAGCCCGCGGCGGCGCTTCAGCGTATCGACGAGGTTGCCGATATCGCCGCGGCCGACCTGCAGGAGGCTCGAGGCCGCCGCGTTGAAGCGCCGCAGCCGGCCCTCGCGATCGGTGACCAGGATCGGGTCCGCGACGCTTTCGATGATGCTCTCGAGGCTCGCGTTCGTCTCGTTGAGCGCTTCCGACTTGACCAGGAGCTCCTCGTTGACCGTCGTCAGCTTCTCGTTGGTCGACTGCAGCTCCTCGTTGGTCGTCTCGATCTCGCTCACCATGGTGCGGAGATGCTCGCGCAGCACGGCGAGCTCGTGCTCGAGCTCGGCGACGCGCCCGGCATCGGCCGGCGCTTCGGCGGCCGTTTCCGCCTCCGCGGCGACCGCGACGAACGACACCAGAAGGAGCGGGTCGGCATCGCTCCCCTCGGTGCAGGGTGTGACGACGATGCGGTAGGACCACCGATCGCCCTCGTACTCGACGCGTTGCGTCATGCTGCGGATCGCGACGAGGTCACGCCTCGCGCGGAGCAGCATGGCGCGGAGCTCGCCCTTGGACGACGAATCGACGAGCCCGAGGATGTCGAGATCGAGCGGCCCGTTCGGCAGCGAGAGATAGGGACGGATGTTGCCGTTGACGTGGACCGGGCGGTTGTTCTCGTCGACGATGACGGTCGGCGGCGCGAGTGCGCGGGCGATCGCGCGGTCGGCGTCGGCGAGCCGCGC
>VGEU01000121.1 GCA_016869145.1 Alphaproteobacteria bacterium
GCCGCGGTCGCGATGACCGCGCGCGTCCGGGCCGCGATGCCGGCCGCTCGGCTCGCCGGCTTCACCGTGCAGCCGATGATCCGCCGCCGCCACGCGCGCGAGCTCATCGTCGGCATCGCCGACGACGCGCAGTTCGGCCCGATCGTCCTGTTCGGCCAGGGCGGCACCGCGGTCGAGATCATCGCCGACAAGGCGCTCGCGCTGCCGCCGCTCAATCTCGGCCTCGCCGAGGCGCTGATGCGCGAGACGCGCGTGTCGCGGCTCCTCGATGCCTATCGCGACCGCCCGGCCGCCTCGCGCGCCGCGGTCGCCGAGACCCTGGTGCGCGTCTCGCAGCTCCTGATCGACGTGCCCGAGATCGCCGAGCTCGACATCAACCCGCTCGTCGCCGATCCGACCGGGGTGATCGCGCTCGACGCCCGCGTCCGCATCGCGGTGCCGCGCCGGCCGGGCCAAAGCCGGCTCGCCATCCGGCCCTATCCGCGCGGCCTCGAATCGACGCTCGCCGCCGCCGACGGCACGCGCTTCGACGTCCGCCCGATCCGGCCCGAGGACGAGCCCGCCGTGCAGGCCGCGTTCCGCCGCCTGTCGCCCGAGGCGATCCGGCTCCGCTTCTTCTCGGCGCTCCGCGCGCTGCCGCACCATCTCGCCGCGCGGCTCACCCAGATCGACTACGAGCGCGAGATCGCGCTCGCCGCGATCGACCCGGCGGCGCGCCCGCCCGAGGGCATCGTCGCGATCGCCCGCATCGTCGCCGATCCCGACAACGAGCGCGCCGAGTACGCAATCACGGTCCGGACCGACATGGCCGGGCGCGGCATCGGGCATGCGCTGATGGAGCGGCTGATCGGGCACGCGCGCGCGCGGCCTCGCCGAGATCCACGGCCACGTCCTCCGCGAGAACACGGCGATGCTCGCGCTCGCGCGCCAGCTCGGCTTTGCGCTCGAGACCGACGCCGAGGACCCCGGCGTCGTCCTGACCCGGCTCCGGCTGCGCGACTGATCCTCTTAGGCCGCGTTGCGGGTCGCTTCGAGGGCGTAGCCGGCCGCGCGGACGGTCCGGATCAGATCGTCCTCGCCCTCGCCGTTGAGCGCCTTGCGGAGCCGCCTGATGTGGACGTCGACGGTGCGCTCGTCGACATAGGCATCGTGGCCCCACACCGCGTTGATGAGCTGGTCGCGCGAGAACACCCGCCCGGGATGCTCCATCAGGAACCGGAGGAGGCGGAACTCGGTCGGGCCGAGCGCGACCGGGCGGCTGCCGCGCGTCACCTTGAACTCGGCGAGATCCATCTCGACGTCGCCGACCCGGAGCCGCTCGTCGGCGATCGCCGGCCGCGCACGGCGCAGCACCGCGCGGATGCGGGCGATGATCTCGGCCGGCGAGAACGGCTTCGGCACGTAGTCGTCGGCGCCGGCGTTGAGCCCGCGCACGCGGTCGCCCTCCTCGCCACGCGCCGTCAGGATGATGATCGGCACGTTCCGCGTCTCGGGCCGGCGCCGGATCTGGCGGCACACCTCGATGCCGGACAGGAACGGCAGCATCCAGTCGAGAAGCACGAGATCGACCGGGCGCTCGGCGAGGATGGTGAGGCCCTCCTCGCCGTCCTTCGCCTCGAGCACCTCGAAGCCTTCCTTCTCGAGATTATAGCGCAGCAGCGTGACGATCGCCGCTTCGTCCTCGACCACCAGAATGATCGGCTTCATGACTAGTCGTTGCCCTCATCGCCGATGCCCGACATGTCGTACTCCGCCTCCGGCTTCTGGCCGCGCGGGCGCGTCACGAGGAGCCGCTTGCCCGAGACCATGAAGTGGATCGTCTCGGCGACGTTGGTCGTGTGGTCGCCGATGCGCTCGAGATTCTTCGCGACGAACAGGAGATGGGTGCACGAGGTGATGCTGCGCGGGTCCTCGATCATGTAGGTGAGGAGCTCGCGGAACAGGCTCGTGTACATCTCGTCCACCTCCTCGTCGGCGTGCCAGACCGAGAGCGCGCGGTCGAGGTCGCGGGCGATGAACGCGTCGAGCACGTCCTTGATCATGTGCTGCACGAGCCGCGCCATTCGCGGGATGGCGTAGACGGGCTTGACCGGCGAGGCCTGGGTCAGCGTGATCGCCCGCCGCGCGATGTTGGCCGCGTAGTCGGCGATGCGCTCGAGATCGACCGAGATCTTGATCGCGCCGATGATGGCGCGGAGATCGCCGGCCATCGGCTGGCGGAGGGCGAGGAGCTTGGTCGTCAGCGTGTCGACCTCGTGGTCGAGGTCGTCGACCTTCTTGTCGTCGCGGATGATGCTGGCGGCGAGCGCGGGATCGCGGCGGACGATCGCGCGGATCGCGGCGTCGAGCTGGCTCTCGGCGAGCCCGCCCATCTGCACGATGATGTTGTGGAGGCGCTTCAGCTCCTCCTCGTAGGACTTCACGGTATGTTCGACCATCGCGATCCTTCCTCGGCGACCGGGGTGTCGGGTCTCAGCCGAACCGCCCGGTGACGTAGTCCTGGGTCTGGGTCATCTGCGGCGCGGTGAAGACCTGCTCGGTATCGCCGTACTCGATCAGGCGCCCGAGCAGCATGAAGGCGGTGTTCTGCGACACGCGCGCGGCCTGCTGCATGTTGTGGGTGACGATGACGATCGTGTACTGGCCGCGGAGCCCGTCGATCAGCTCCTCGATCTTGGAGGTGGCGATCGGGTCGAGCGCCGAGCACGGCTCGTCCATCAGGAGCACCTCGGGCTCGGCGCAGATGGCGCGCGCGATGCAGAGCCGCTGCTGCTGGCCGCCGGAGAGCCCGAGCGCCGAATCCTTGAGACGATCCTTCGCCTCCGCCCAGAGCGCCGCGCCGCGGAGCGCCTTCTCGCATGCCTCGTCGAGATCGGTGCGGTTGGTGACGCCGTCGACCTTGAGCGGATAGACGACGTTGTCGTAGACCGACATCGGGAACGGGTTCGGCTTCTGGAACACCATGCCCATGCGCTTCCTGAGCGCGATCACGTCGACCTTGGAGCCGTAGATGTCGGCGCCGTCGAGCGTGATCTGGCCGGTCGTCGTCAACCCGTCGATCAGGTCGTTCATCCGGTTGAGACAGCGGATCAAGGTCGACTTGCCGCAGCCCGACGGGCCGATCAGCGCCGTCACCATGCCGCCCTCGACCGACATGTTGATGTCGAAGAGCGCCTGCGCGGCGCCGTACCAGAGGTTGAATCCGGTGATGTCGACGAGACCGCCATGCGCGCCCTTGCGGACATGGTAGGCGGTCTTGCCGGTGGCGGGCGCGGTGATCGCGGCGGTGTCCATGGGGCGCTCCGGATGGCTAGAAGCTCGAGCCGACGAATTTTCGCTTGAGGCGGTTCCTGACCACGATCGCCCACAGGTTCATGAGCGCGATCAGGCCGATCAGCAGCATGGTGGTCACGAACACCATCGGCTTGCCGGCCTCCGAGTTGCGCGACTGGAAGCCGACGTCAAAGATGTGGAAGCCGAGATGCATGAAGCTGCGCTCGAGGTGGATGAACGGGAAGTAGCCGTCGATCGGGAGCTCGGGCGCGAGCTTGACGACGCCGACCAGCATCAGGGGCGCCACCTCGCCGGCGCCGCGCGCCATGGCGAGGATGAGGCCGGTCATGATGCCGGGCATCGCGCGCGGCAAGACGATGTTGCGGATGGTCTGCCATTTCGAGGCGCCGCAGGCGAGCGAGCCCTCGCGCATCGAGCGCGGCACGGCGGCGAGCGCCTCCTCGGTCGCGACGATGACGACCGGCACCGTGAGGAGCGCGAGCGTGAGCGAGGCCCACAGGAGCCCGCCGGTCCCGAAGGTCGGGCTCGGCAGGCGCTCGGGATAGAACAGCTGGTCGATCGAGCCGCCGAGGATATAAGCGAAGAAGCCGAGGCCGAACACGCCGTAGACGATCGAGGGCACGCCGGCGAGGTTGTTGACCGAGATGCGGACGATGGCGACGAGCCGGCCCTGCTTGGCGTATTCGCGCAAATAGAGGGCCGTGAGGATGCCGAACGGCGCGACCGCGATGACGAGGAGGAGCGTCATCGCGAAGGTGCCGAAGATCGCCGGCCACACGCCGCCCTCGGTGTTGGCCTCGCGCGGCTCGTCGGTCAGGAACTCGAGCCAGCGGCCGAGATAGATCGCGATCCTGTCGCCGAGATCGAGATCGTTCGCCGGATAGAGGCGGACCACCGCCGAGAGCGCCAGCGTCTTCTCGCGCCCGCCGACCTCGGCGAGCGTGATCCGGTCCTTCGCGTCCTCGGCCTTGAGCACCGCGGCCTCTGCGGCGAGCGTCTCGTGCGCCTTGCGGAGCTCGACCGCGCGCGCCTCGAACCGCGCGCTCGCGGCGCGATGGGCCTCCGACCCGGCGCCCGCCTCGAGCGCGACGCGACGGAGCGCAAGCCTCTCCTTCTCGAGCGTGTGGTTGACGTCGCCGATCCGGCCGCGCTCGATCGCGCGGATCTCGGCCCAGCGCGCGCGCGCCGTGCGGTGGAGGGCCGTGATCGCCTCGTCCTTGATCGCCGCACCCTCGAGCTTCCGGCCGCCCGCCTCGACCGCCTTGATCGTGCCGACGCACGGGCCCCACTCGAGCCGCTCGAGAAAATAGAAACCGCCCGGCCGCTCGGTCTTCGCCACCTCGAAGTCGGAGACCCAGCGGAAGTCCTCGTTGTAGATGTCGTAATTGCCGGTGCGATAGAGCGTGCGCTCGGCATAGCCGTCGCGCCGCGCGAGGGCGGCCTTCTCCGCCTCGGGGAGCTGCGCGACGACTTCGGGACCGGGCCGGTAGTTGTTGCTCCGCGTCGGCTCGCCGGCGACGATCGCGCCCGAGCGCAGCGTCACGGTCTCGATCGGCTTCGGCCAGAAGGTCACGATCCCGTTCCAGAACACGAGGAACAGGAAGCCGACGATCATCAGGAGGCCGAGCGCGAGCCCGCCGCCGAGCGCCCACAGGAACGGCTCGCCGCGCGCGCCGAGCGAGGTCGGCCGCGTCCGCGCGGCGACGGCCGGCCGGGCGCTCGGGGTGGCGATCGTGATGCTGGTGGGCACGCGGTCCTCCATCCGGCTAGAGCTGCGCGGCGCGCTTGCGGAACCGCAGGCGCACCACCTCGGCCAGCGTGTTGATCACGAACGTCATCACGAACAGCGTCAGCGCGGCGAGGAACAGCATCCGGTAGAGCGTCGAATCTCGGACGGCCTCGGGAAGCTCGACCGCGATATTGGCCGACAGCGCCCGAAGACCGGAGAACACGTTCCATTCGAGCACCGGCGTGTTGCCGGCGGCCATGACGACGATCATCGTCTCGCCGACGGCGCGGCCCATGCCGATCATGATCGCGGCGAACACGCCGCTCGCCGCGGTCGGCAGGATCACCCAGACCGCGGTCTGCCAGGGCGTCGCCCCGCAGGCGAGGCTCGCCGCGCGGAGATGCTCGGGCACCGAGTTGAGCGAATCCTCGGCGATCGTGTAGATCAGCGGGATCACGGCGAAGCCCATCGCGAAACCGACGACGAGCGTGTTGCGCTGGACATATGTGTCGACGACACCGCCCCGCGGATCGTGTCCGATCGCGGTCAGGAGGCTCGCGACGATCCAGGCGAGAACGAGCGCGAGCACGAGATAGACGAGCCAGCGACCGAATGCCATACCGCCCGCCTTAAGCCGGTCGGCATGACGGAACAGCGCATCGAGGCGCGTGCCCGCGGCCGTCGCGCCGCCATAGGCCACCGCGACATAGGCGAGCGGCAACAGGAGAAGCGTCGTGAACGCGGTGCCCGTCCCGATGTTGCCGTTCGCCCAGGCCCTGAGATCGCCCGCGAAGACGAGCCGCTCGAACGGCGCGGCCAGGAGCGTCGTCAACCACACGCCGATGCCGAGCACGACGAACATGAACGCGAACTTGGGCACGCCGTCGAGAGCGAGCGCGGCCCGCTCGGGAAGCGTCTGCCACGCATGGGCGGCCGCGAGCAGCGTCAGCGGCAGGACGATGAAGAGGAGGAGGACCGCGGCGATCCAGGTCTCGACGAAGGGCGCGAGGATGAGGGCGGCGATGAAGCCGAGGACGACGGAGGGCAGCGAGGCCATCATCTCCATCACCGGCTTGATCACCGCGCGGACGCGGTGGTGCAGGAACTCCGAGGTGTAGATCGCACCGAGCAGCGCGATCGGCACGGCGAAGAGGAGCGAGTAGAACGCGGCCTTGATGGTGCCGAAGATCAGCGGCACCAGCGACAGCTTGGGCTCGAAGCTGTCGGTCGAGGACGAGGACTGCCAGGTAAAGGCGGGCGCCGGATAGCCCTCGTACCAGACCTTGCCGAAGATCGAGGCGAACGTGGTCTCGGGATGCGGCACCGCGATCTGCCAGGCGTGGACCTTGCCGTTCTCGCCGATCGCGAGCACGCCGTCCTCGCGCGGCGCGAGCACGAGTGCCTGGTAGCGGCCGCGGTCGGACGCGGGCGCGAGCCTGAGGAGGGTCTGTTCGCTCGTCGCGTGGCGGAGCCAGATGCCGCCGTCCCGGTCCGCGGTCGCGAACATCTTGCCGCGCTGGCTCGGCGCGATGGCGGTGATCGCCGCCGGTTGTCGCTCGAGGCTCTTGGCGCGGATCATGCGGAAGCCGTCGGTGGTCGGCGCACCGGGCGTCTGGAGGCGGAAATAGATGTCGACGGCGCCCTCCGAGGTGCCGATGACGAGCGACTGCTCGCCGATCAGGAAGCCGATCGCCGTGATCTCGACCGCGCCGGGCACGACGTCGATCGTCTCGGCCAGCGTCGGCTGGTCGAAATTGCGCGTGTCGAAGCGCAGCAGCGTGCCGGCCCGGTCGGCGATGTAGATCTGGTCGCCGGTGTCGGTGATCAGCACCGCCTCGACCTTGAAGCCGGCCGCGAGCGGCGGCAGCGTCGCCGAGCGCACCGTCTCGGTCGCCTGGCGGGTCAGCATGTTGACCCGCGTCTCGGTGCGGTTGAGCCGCGTCCGGCGCTCGGCGTCGACGGTGACGAAGGTCCTGGTCGGGCGCTCGACGGTGCCGCCGAGCCGGTAGTCGATGGCGACGATCGCGGCGCCGTCGTCGGCGATCTTGCGCGGCGGCTCGAGCTCGGTCGCAACCGAGAGGCGGCGGATCTGGCCGTCGGTGATCGTCGAGTAGATCGCCTTGCCGTCGGTCGCGTCGCGGCCGTCGAGCCGGCGGAGATCGGCAGGCCGGCCGCCCGGCGGCAGCACGCTCGAGACGACGGTGAGCCTGCCGAACCGCACGCTTCCGTCGGCGAAGCCGAAGACGAGATTGGCGCCGTCGAGCGTCTGGGCGAAGGCTGTGACGCGCTGGCCGCCGAGATCGAACGCGGGCGCCTCGATCGCGGCGCCGGTGCCGATGTGGAAGGCGGTCACCTGGCCGCTGTCGGAGAGCGCGACCGAGAGGGTGTTGTATTCGTCGACCTTGTCGATGAGCGTCCGCCCGGCGAGCGGCTTGGAGACCGCGGGCGGCGCCGCGACGACGCGCCCGCCGGTGAACAGCGGCACCACGACCTCGGCGAGGAACGCCATGATGCCGAACACCGCGACGATCACGAAGATGCCGCCGACCGAGATCGTCCAGTCGGCGATGCGGTCGACAACGATCACGCTCCGGCGCATCTCGAACTTGCGCCGCCGCTTGAGGGTCTTGGCGCCGGCGGCCGGTCCATCCTTGTCGATCACGCTCGCCATCGGGCGTTCCTCGGATGGGGCGGGGGATGCGGCGGGACGCGGGCGACCGCTCGGCCGCCCGCGCCGCCGTCGATCGGGCTAGATGATGCCCTTCTTCTTGAGGTCTTCCTCGCGGATCGCGTTGGTCACCGGGAAGTAGCCGTCCTTGATCACGACCTGCTGGCCGTCCTTAGAGTAGATGAACTTGACGAACTCGCTCCGCAGCGGGTCGAGCTTCTCGTTCGGATTGATGTTGGCGTAGATGTAGAGGAAGCGGGCGAGCGGATAGTCGCCGGCATAGGCGCTCTCGGCGGTGGCATCGGCGCACTTGTCGCCGGGCCTCGCGGCGAGCGGCACGGTGCGGACGTCGGCCGTCTTGTAGCCGATCCCCGAATAGCCCATCGCAAACTTGTCCGACGCCACGCCCTGGACGACGGTCGAGGAGCCGGGCTGCTCCTTCACGCTGTCCTTGTAGTCACCGTTGAACAGCGCGACTTCCTTGAAGTAGCCATAGGTGCCCGACGCCGAGTTGCGGCCATAGAGCGAGATCGGCTTGTTCGCCCAGTCGCCGGTGAGGCCGAGATCACCCCAGGTCGCGGCGTCCGTGCCGGCGCCGCCCTTGCGGGTCTTCGAGAACACGGCGTCGATCTGCTGCAAAGTGAGGCACTGGATCGGGTTGTCCTTGTGGACGAACACGGCGAGCGCGTCGACCGCGGCGCGGATCGCCGCCGGCTTGTAGCCGAACTTCTTCTCGAACCCGTCGATCTCGGCGCCGCGCATCGGGCGCGACATCGGCCCGAAATGCGCCGTGCCGGCGACCAGCGCGGGCGGCGCGGTCGAGGAGCCCTTGCCCTCGATCTCGACCTTGACCGCGGGGTAGCGCTGGTTGAACCCCTCGGCCCACAGCGTCATCAGGTTGTTGAGCGTGTCGGAGCCGATCGACTTGAGATTGCCCGACACGCCGCTGACCTGCGTGTAGCCGGGAAGGGCCGCATCGATGGTGACCTGCGCCGAGGCGGGCAGGGCGATACCGGCGACGACGGCGGCGATGAAGGTTCGCCTGAGCATGCGCATCTCCTTGGGAAAGGGGGGTGTCACGTACGCGGGACCCTCCAGTGATCCCGTGCGCCTGACGCTCGCCCCTGCCGGTTCCAGGAGTATGACCGTTATGTTGCATCTATATGACAGCGATGATCGCGCCGGCACCGCGCCGCCCCCGCGACGTGCGGTCGCAGCTCCCTCAGCGCCGCGCCGTGGCGCCCGGTGGCGCGCCGCCGCCGCCGGCGACCGGCAGATAGACGGTGAAGCTCGAGCCGCGGCCGAGCCGGCTCTCGATCTGCAGCCCGCCGCGGTGGTGGTTCACGATGTGCTTGACGATGGCGAGGCCGAGCCCGGTGCCGCCCTCGGCCCGCGACCGCGCGGTATCGACGCGATAGAACCGCTCGGTCAGCCGCGGCAGATGCTCATCGGCGATGCCCTCGCCCTCGTCGCGCACGGTGATGCCGGCGAAACTGCCCGGCTCGGGCACGACATGGGCGTGCTCGCGCACCAGCGCGCGCGGCTCGATGTAGACGGTCGATTGCGGGCGGCCATACTTGATCGCGTTGTCGATCAGGTTGACGAAGACCTGGATCAGCTCGCTCTCATCGCCGCGCACCGGCGGGAAATCGGCCGGCAAATTGTTGTCGATGCGGATACCGCGCTCCTGCGCCGGGATGCGGAGCGTGTCGAGCGCGCGCCCGACGATGCTCGGGATGCTGACGGTGCCCGAGGGCGTGACGTTCTCGTTGAGCTCGATCCGCGACAGCGACAGGAGGTCGTTGACGAGCCGCGTCATCCGTTCCGCCTGGGTCCCCATCATGGCGAGGAAGCGCTCGCGCGCCGCGGGGTCGTCGCGCGCCGAGCCGCGCACCGTCTCGAGCGCGGCGACGAGGACCGAGAGCGGCGTCCGGAGCTCGTGGCTCGCATTGGCGATGAAGTCGACCCGCATCTGCTCGGTCCGCTTGCCCTCGGTCTCCTCGAACAGCGCGATGACGACGATCCCGCCCTGGAACGTGGGCGAGGGCAGCCGCCTCAGCCCGGCGCGGAATCTGCGGTCGACCGGGAGGAGAACGCCGAACTCGACCTCGAGCTCGGCGCCGCCGGCGGTCGTCGCGACCCGGAGCGCATCGGCCGCTTCGAGGAGGGCGGGCGCGCGGATGAAGAGCGCGAGATCGGCGCCGCGGACGTCCTTGCCGACCAGAGCCTGGGCCGCGGCGTTGGTGCGGACCACCGTGCGGTCGGCATCGACCAGCACCAGCGCGACCGGCAGATGGTCGAAGATCGTCTCGGTCGCGGCCGACAGGCGCTCGAGATCGGCGCGGCCGCCCTCCCAGGTCCGGGCGAGGCGGCGGACGAGGGCGGGGAACAGGCCGGTATAGACGAGCCGCGGCGGCGGCGCCGGCGCGCCGGAGGCGGCCGCCTCGGCATAGGCGCCGACCGCGAACAGATCGCCG
>VGEU01000122.1 GCA_016869145.1 Alphaproteobacteria bacterium
CGCACCGCCCGCCGCCGGCGCCGGCGGCGCGACCAGGAGGAGCGCGATCAGCGCCGCGGCGGCCACGCCGCGCATGGCCGGCGCCCCGCCCATCGTCAGCCGAGACCCATCTGGGCGAGCATCGCCTTGACGATCGGTCCCTTGGCGTCGCCGAACAGCGCCATGGTGTCGAAGTGGTTGAGGCCCGCCGGCTCGAGGAAATCGAGGGCGAGGCCGCGCGCCGACCAGGCGGCGGCGAATTCGTGCGCCTGGCGGCGGAACTCGTCGGTCTCGATGCCGCCAACGCCGAGGATCAGCGGACAGGACTTGGCCGGCAGGCGGTGGATCGGGCTGTTGCGGAGCGCGCTCGCCATGTCGAGCTTCAGGATGTCGTTGCGGTTCGAGAGCCGCACCGGCTCGAGGTCGTACATGCCCGAGATCGCGCTCGCGCCCTTGATCACGTCGGCCGGCAGCTCGTACTCGCCGGCCCAGTCCGTCGTCAGCATCATCGCGACGAGATGGGCGCCCGAGGAATGGCCGCTGATATGGAGTTTCGCCGGATCGCCGCCGAAGCTCTCGGCGTGGCGGTAGACCCAGGCGATCGCGGTGCGGCAGTCGCGCACGACATCGTCGATCGCGACCTTGGGATATTTATTGAAGTTGACCGCGATCCAGATCGCGCCCGCGGCGACGAAGTGCTCGGCCGGGAAGCTCGCGACCGACTTGTTCTGCATCTGCCAGCGGCCGCCGTGGAAGAAGACCTGGATCGGCGCGCGCGGCTTCTTCGCCGGGAAGATGTCGAGCTTCTCCTCGCGCGTGGCGCCGTAGCGGACGTCGAGCTTGACCTCGAGGAGGCCGCGGACGCGCTTGCTCTCGCTCTCGGTCCGCACGATGTAGTCGTCGGCGTCGAGGACGAATTCGCGGTGGTTGTACTGGGTGTTGAGCTCGGCTTGAGTGTAGTTGCGATAGACCTTCACGGCGGCGTTTCCCTGGCGCGATGATCAGCGAGGCCCGAGTCTCGGCGATGGGACCAGCCGCCGCAACACTTATCGACGCGCGATCGTGACCCGATCAGGGCTCGCCCGCGCCGTGCCGCTCGGCGATGCCGCGCTCGATCCGCTCGCGATAGGCGACATAGATCACGCTGCCCGCGATCACCGCACCGCCCGTCAGCGTCCAGATCGTCGGGATCTCGGCGAAGAACACGATCCCGATGCCGACCGCCCAGATCAGCTTGGTGAAGTCGACCGGCAGCACCGCCGTGACGTCGGCCTCCTTGAACGCCTGGGCGAGGCAGACCTGGCCGATGGTCGCGAAGACCGCGACGAGCGCCAGCCAGAAATATTGCTCGGGCGTCGGCCAGCTCCACACGAACAGCGCCGGCACGAACGACATCGGCACCATCAGGAGCGCGGCATAGAACGCGATCGTGGGCGCCGAATCGGTGCGCGACAAGACCTTGATCACCATCAGCGCGATCGCCCAGATGAACGAGGACGTCAGCACCAGCGAGGCGCCGAGCGAGATCGGCTCGATCCCCGGCTGCAGGATGATCAGGGCGCCCGACAGCCCGACGAACAGCCCGACCCAGCGCCGCATCCGCGCCCGCTCGCGCAACAGGATGATCGCCAGCATGCTCGCGAACAACGGCGAGGTGAAGCTGAGCGCCGTCACCTTGGCGAGCACCTCGAGCTTGAGACCGACGAAGAAGGTCAGCATCGAGATGACGTTGAGGAAGGCGCGGAGCGCGTGCCAGGAGAGCTTGGTCGTCCTGAGCGGTGCGAAGCCGTGGCGGATGAACATCGGCGTGAACAGAAAGACGCCGATGAAATTGCGGAAGAACGCGATCTCGAACGGATGGACCTCGGCGGTCAGGAACCGGATCACGCCGTTCATCGAGGCGACCGCCATCGTCGAGCAGCCCATGAAGAGCATGCCCCGGAGCGTGGGCGTGAGGCTTGCGTAGAAGGCGCCGAAGGGCATCCGGAAGCTGGTTGGCGAGGGGCGGCGTTGCCGCTACAAAGGGGATTAGCGCATATCGGCGCCGGCCACGCAACGCCGCGCGGGCGGCGGGAGGTCGTCCTGACCGAGAACCTCGTCCTTGCGATCATCGTCGCACTGATGGTGTGGGCGATGATGCGTCACTGGCGCATGGTGCAGGCGCGCCGCGCGATGCGGACCCGGCCGGCCTCGACCGAGCCGCGCCCGACGATGCCGCGCTTCGGCACCCCGGGCACGATCACGTCCGAGCAGATCCAGCTCCTCAAGCGCAACCTCTTCGATGCCGATCGCGGCTGGAGCTTCGAGGAGGCGGCGCTGATCCTCGACGCGACCGCCTACGCGAAGGCGCTGCTGGCCGCCGAGACCGGACGGCGCGACCACGACATCGACGTGCTCAACCCGATCTTCACGTTCATCATGACCGACCCCGATCTCCGCGCCTATATCATCGAGTGGGGCCGGAACCGCGCGCGGCGGCTGATCTCGGGCCAGGACGCGCAACTCCGCCGCAACGAGCACTACGCGCGTGTCGCCGCGCATGCGCAGTCGGTCCTGAACCGCACGTGAGTGCGCGTTCGGACGTCCCGATCGCGACCGTTCGCGCGCTCCGCACCGACGACTTCGACTACGTGCTGCCGCGCGCGCTGATCGCCGACCGACCGGCCGAGCCGCGCGATGCGGCACGGCTTCTCGTCGTCGGCCGGGCGCTCGAGGACCGCCTCGTGCGCGACCTGCCGGACTATCTCCGCGACGGCGATAGCCTCGTCGTCAACGAGACGCGCGTCATCCCCGCGCTGATCGAAGGCCGTCGCGGCGGGGCGCGCATCCGCATCACGCTGCACCAGGCACTCGACGGCCGGACCTGGCACGCCTTCGCCAGGCCCGCGAAGCGGCTCCGGCCGGGAGACCGGATCGACATCGCCGACGACTTCGCGGCGACGGTCCTGGCGCGGAACGAGGACGGGACCGTGACGCTCGCCTTCGCCTCCGAAGACGCGCTCCGGGCCGGGCTCGCGCGCCACGGACGGATGCCGCTGCCGCCTTATATCGCGCGCGCGGGCCTCCCCGACGAGCGCGACGCGCGCGACTACCAGACGGTCTATGCGCGCCATGACGGCGCGGTCGCGGCGCCGACGGCGGGGCTTCATCTGACCGACGCGTTGATCGAGGCGATCGCCGCGCGCGGCGTCGCGCTCGTCCGGCTGACGCTCCATGTCGGTGCCGGCACGTTTCTTCCGGTCAAGGTCGAGCACATCGCCGACCATCGCATGCACGCCGAGACCGGGTTCCTCGACGCCGCCGCGGCCGCGACGCTCAATGCGCGGCGGCGCGCCGGCGGGCGCATCGTCGCGGTCGGCACGACCTCGCTCCGCCTCCTCGAGACCGCGTGCGGCGACGATGGCGTGTTCGCCGCGTTCGGCGGTGAGACGCGGCTCTTCATCACGCCCGGCTACCGGTTCCGCGCGGCCGATGCGCTCCTCACCAATTTCCATCTGCCGCGCTCGACGCTCCTGATGCTGGTCGCGGCCTTCGCCGGTCAGAACCGGATCCGCGCCGCCTATGCGCATGCGATCGCAGAGCGCTACCGGTTCTATTCCTACGGCGACGCGACGCTCCTCCTGCCCGAGGGCGCGCCGTGAGCGCGTTCGGCTTCACGCTCCTCGCCCGCGACGGCAGCGCGCGCCGCGGCTGCCTCGCGACCGCGCACGGTACGGTCGAGACGCCGGCCTTCATGCCCGTCGGCACCGCCGCGACGGTCAAGGCGATGACGGCCGAGGGCGTCGCCGCGACCGGCGCCGAGATCGTTCTCGGCAACACCTATCATCTGATGCTGCGTCCGGGCGCCGAGCGCATTGCGCGGCTCGGCGGGCTGCACCGGTTCATGAACTGGCCGCGTCCGATCCTGACCGATTCCGGCGGCTTCCAGGTGATGTCGCTCGCCGGGCTCCGCACGGTGAGCGAGGACGGCGTCAGCTTCCGCTCGCATATAGACGGCAGCGCGCACGCGGTCTCGCCTGAGCGCTCGATCGCGATCCAGCATCTTCTCGATGCCGACATCACGATGGCCTTCGACGAGTGCACGCCCTTTCCCGCGGCCCACGCCGACGCCGCCGCCTCGCTCGCGCTCTCGATGCGCTGGGCGGCGCGATCGAAGAAGGCCTTCGTCGCGCGGCCGGGCTATGCGCTGTTCGGGATTGTCCAGGGCGGGGTCTATGACGACCTCCGCCGCGCCTCGGCCGCAACCCTCGTCGACATCGGCTTCGACGGCTACGCGATCGGCGGGCTCGCGGTCGGCGAGGGCCAGGCGGAGATGTTTCGCGTGATCGAGGCGACGCTGCCGCATCTCCCCGCCGACCGGCCGCGCTATCTGATGGGCGTCGGCACGCCCGACGACCTCGTCGGCGCGGTCAGCCGCGGCATCGACATGTTCGATTGCGTCCTGCCGACGCGCTCGGGCCGGACGGCGCAGGCGTGGACGCGCGCGGGAAAGCTCAATCTCCGGAACGCGCGCCACGCCGATGACCCCGGCCCGCTCGATCCGACCTGCGCCTGCCCGACATGCCGCGGCTATAGCCGGGCCTATCTCCATCATCTCTTCCTCGCCAAGGAGATCCTGGGTCCGATGCTTCTGACCCAGCACAATCTGTTCTACTATCAGACGCTGATGGCGGAGCTCCGCGCGGCGATCGAGACCGGCTCGCTCGCCGCCTATGCGGCGCGCCACGCCGCCCGCGGAACCAGCGACGAGCCGGAGGAGACGGCATGACGGATGCGCGCGAGGGGCTCACCCATCTCGGCCGGGCGGCGGCCCTTCCCGCCTCGCCCGAGGCCGCGATCCTCGAGACGGTCGCCAATCCGCATCCCGTCGAGACCTATCTGATCCGCTTCACCTGCCCCGAGTTCACCGCGCTCTGCCCGATCACCGGCCAGCCCGATTTCGCCCATCTCGTGATCGACTACGTGCCGGCAGCGCGGATCGTCGAGAGCAAGTCGCTCAAGCTCTTTCTCGGCTCGTTCCGCAATCACGGCGCGTTCCACGAGGGTTGCACGGTCGCGATCGCGAGACGCGTCATCGAGGCGGCGGCGCCGGCGTGGCTCCGCATCGGCGGCTACTGGTATCCGCGCGGCGGCATCCCGATCGACGTCTTCTACCAGACCGGCGCGCCGCCGGCCGGTCTCTGGCTTCCCGACCAGGGCGTCGCCCCCTATCGGGGGCGCGGCTGAACGCGGCGGACGCCAAGGCGTTCATTCGCGACGCGGCGCTCGCCCGCGGCTTCGACGCCGTCGGCTTCGCGCCCGCCGCGCTCGGTCACGAGGCCCGCGACCGCCTCGCCGCGTTCCTCGCCGACGGCTGGCACGGCGACATGGGCTGGCTCGCGACGACCGCCGCGCGCCGCGGCGATCCGGGCGTGCTGTGGGCGGCGGCGCGGAGCATCGTCGTCGTCGGGCTCAATTACGGCCCCGACGCCGACCCGCTCGCCGCGGTCGGGCGGCGTGAGGAGGGCGCGGTCTCGGTCTACGCGCAAGGGCGCGATTACCACGATGTGATCAAGGGCCGGCTCAAGACGCTCGCCCAGGCGATCGCGCATCGCACCGGCGCCGCGGTCAAGGTCTTCGTCGACACCGCGCCCGTGATGGAAAAGCCGATCGCCGCGTTGGCCGGCATCGGCTGGCAGGGCAAGCACACCAATCTCGTCTCGCGCGACCACGGCTCGTGGCTCTTCCTCGGCGCCGTGATGACCGATCTCGCGCTCGCGCCCGACGCGGCCGAGACCGATCATTGCGGCGAATGCCGGCGCTGCCTCGATGTCTGTCCGACCGATGCGTTTCCGGCGCCCTATCGGCTCGATGCGCGGCGCTGCATCTCCTATCTCACCATCGAGCATAAGGGCCACATCGCGCCCGAGCTCCGCGCCGCGATGGGCAACCGCATCTATGGCTGCGACGATTGCCTCGCGGTCTGCCCGTGGAACAAGTTCGCGCGGCCGACGCGCGAGGCGGCCTTCGCGACCCGCGCCGCGCTCGCACCCGCCCGCCTCGCCGCGCTTGCCGCGCTCGACGACGCGGGCTTCCGCGCCGCCTTCGCCGGCTCGCCGATCAAGCGCATCGGGCGCGACCGCTTCCTGCGGAACGTCCTGATCGCGATTGGCAACAGCGGCGCGGCCGCGCTCGTCCCGGTTGCCGCGCGTCATCTCGACGATCCCTCGCCGCTCGTTCGCGCCATGGCCGTGTGGGCGCTCGGCCGGCTCGCCGACCGCGCGGCGTTCGAGCATCTCCGCGCCCGCCGCGCCCCGGCCGAGACCGACCCCGCCGTCGCCGCCGAATGGGACCGTGCTAGACTGCCGCCGCCATGACCCGCCCGACCAAACCGATCGCCAGCGAACCGATCGAGCGCGAACCGATCGAGCGCGAACCGATCGACCGGCGCATCGCCGTCGCGCCGATGATGGACTGGACCGACCGCCACTGCCGCACCTTGATGCGACTGATCGCGCCGTCGATCCTCCTCTACACCGAGATGGTGACGACGGGTGCGATCTTGCGCGGCGCGCGCGACCGCTTCCTCGCCTTCGACCCGTGCGAGCACAAGCTCGCGCTGCAGCTCGGCGGATCCGATCCCGACCAGCTCGCCCGCAGCGCCGCCATCGGAACCGCGTACGGCTATGACGAGATCAACCTCAATCTCGGCTGCCCGAGCGACCGCGTGACCAGCGGCCGCTTCGGCGCCTGCCTGATGGCCGAGCCCGCGCTGGTCGCCGAATGCGTCGCCGCGATGATCAGCGCGACCGAGCGCCCGATCACGGTCAAGACGCGGATCGGGATCGATGACAACGATTCCTTCGCCGCCCTCGTCGACTTCGTCGGCGCGATCGCGGCGGCCGGCTGCACCACCTTCGTGATCCACGCCCGCAAGGCGATCCTCTCCGGCCTCAGCCCGAAGGAGAACCGCGAGATCCCGCCGCTCCGCTACGACGTCGTGGCGCGTCTCAAGGACCAGTTTCCCGGCCTCGTCTTCGTCCTCAACGGCGGCATCACCAGCGAGGCCGCGGCGCGCGAGGCGCTCGCGCGCTTCGACGGCGTGATGATCGGCCGCGCCGCCTATCAGAACCCGTGGCTCCTCGCCCGGCTTGAGCGCGCGGTTCTCGCCGGCCGGCCCGCCGCCGACCCGGCGAGCGCGGTCCTCGCTTATCTCGACCATGTCGAGGCGATGCGGGCCGACGGCGTGCCGCTGTCGCGGCTCGTCAAGCCGCTCCTCGGCCTGTTCCAGGGCCGGCCCGGCGCGCGGCGCTGGCGCCGCCATCTGAGCGAGGCGGGGCACGGCCCCGGCGCCGGCCCCGAGGTGATCCGAGCCGCACTCGCTCTGGTCGCCGCCGCGCCTGCGGCCGCCTGATGCCGTTCGCGGCATTCCCGACCTCGCGGTGATCCATTCGTTCGGCAAGCGCGTACACAGGCCTGCCCGCCACAGGCCCGCACGAGGACCGCATGCCCAGCCGCCTCCCCAACCGTGCCCCCGTCCGCGCTGACGACGCGGCCAACCGCGCCTTCGCCCGCCACATGATGGGGCTCGCGCTCCTGACGCCGGAGCGCGAGCAGACGCTGGCGCGGCGCTGGCGCCGCGACCGCGACGAGGCGGCGCTGCATGGGATCGTGCTCGCCTATGGCCGGCTCGTCCTCGGCCACGCGGCGCGGTTCCGCCGCTTCGGCCTGCCGGTCGAGGACCTGGTGCAGGAGGGCAATCTCGCCTTGCTGCTCGCCGCCGATCGCTTCGAGCCCGATCGCGGCGTCCGCTTCTCCACCTATGCGCAATGGTGGATCCGGGCCGCGATGCAGGAATATGTGCTGCGCAACTGGTCGATCGTTCGCACCGGCACGACCACGATGCAGAAATCGCTCTTCTTCAAGCTCCGCAGCATCCGCGCGCGCATCGATCAGAGCGGCGGCGCGCGCGATCCGGCCGTCGAGCGCGAGCGCCTCGCGACGCAGCTCGGGATCGACGTCGCCGAGGTCGAATCGATGGAGGTCGTGCTCGCCGGGCGCGACCGGTCGATCAACGAGCCCGCGAAGGACGGCGAGCGCGAGCGCCAGGAGACCATCGCGGATTCGCGCCCGCTGCCGGAGGACGTCGTCGCGCATGCCGAGATCGAACGGCTGGCGCATCGCTCGATCGAGCAGGCACTCGCCGGTCTCAGCGAACGCGAACGGCGCATCGTCGTCGCGCGCCGCTTGCGCGAGAACGGCGAGACGCTCGATTCACTCGGTCGCGATCTCGGCATCTCGAAGGAACGCGTGCGTCAGCTCGAGAAGCGCGCGCTTGGCAAGCTCCACACCGTTCTCACGGCGACGATCCGCGATGCCAAGGACGTGCTGTTCGCCGGCTGAGCGTGTCGGCGATCGCGCGTTGCGATCGACGCGATACAGACGCGCCGTTTCGTTTTTTTCCCTTGTGCACCCTCGCCGTTCGCGTAGCATCGCACGCTGGAAGCGTGCTGGCTCGGCGCTTCTTGCCGAAGTTTGTCGCGTTGCGCCGTCGTGATGCGCTTCCGGCCCAGCGATACGGGCCACGCGATACCGGCCGTCCGCCGCGTTCGGTGTCGCCGTCACTCGAACGAAAGGACTGATGATGGCGACGGGGACTGTTAAGTGGTTTGACGCCAAGAAAGGCTACGGTTTCATCGCACCCGACGACGGTGGCAAGGATGTCTTCGTACACATCACCGCCGTCACGCGCGCCGGCATGGACACGCTGCAGCAGGGCCAGCGGCTCAAGTTCGAAACCGTACCCGATCGGCGCGGCGTCAAGGCCGAGGGTCTGACCGCGGCCGATTGAGACCGCGACGCGACCGACGACGCCTGCCCAGACGAGACCTGCCTATACGAGACCTGCCTATACGACACCTGCCGACACGACACCTGCCAATAAAACCGTCGACGACCAACTGCTCCAGGTCCGACCGCCCCGCGGTCGGATTTGTTTTATCCGCGTCGGTGGCGCGCCGTCGGATGACGCTCGCGCAGGGCCCGCGCTATTCTCGCCCCACCAGCGATGGAGACCCGCCATGAGAAAGACGCGCATCTCGAGCCCGCACGTCACCGAGCCGCCGCCCAAGACCTGGTCGAACTGCATCGTCGTCGGCAACCAGGTGTTCATTGCCGGCATGACCGCACGGAGCGGCGACTTCCATACCGTCGCCAATGCCGACGCCTACGCCCAGGCGCGCGCCATCTTCGCCAAGATCAAGCATCTGATGGAGGCCGCCGGCGGTGCGATCGACGACGTCGTCAAGCTCAACGTCTTCCTCACCGACATCAACGACCGCGAGGCGGTGTGGAGGGCGCGGAGCGAGTTCTTCGCCGGCGACTACCCGGTCTCGACGCTGCTCGCGATCAAGGCCTTGGTGCATCCCGAGATGCGGGTCGAGATCGAGGCGGTCGGCTTCATCGGCGCCGCGTCCGCGTGACGGGCGCGAGAAAAGCGGCGGCGACCGAGGCCGCCGCCGAAGTTGGAGGGACTGACGGGATCACAACCCGCCGGCGCGTCGTGTCGCCTCCAGCATGTGGAGCGCGACGACGACCCGACCCGCGCGGGCCGAGCGCACGGCCGGGCGCCGGAGGAACAGGGTTGCGCGTATCGCATCGAGTACGATGGTGATCCGACGCATCGCCCATCCTCCGCCGCCGACCGCGACCGGGCGCCCTCAAGGGGGAGAGAGCGGGCACCCGGTGCTCGCCCCAACGTGAAGCAAACGCGGTGCCAGTCTGGCTGATGGGGCCGGGTTCAGGGCCCTAGCTGGTTAACGCGACCCGCGCGCCGGGCCGGTTGTAAAGATGGCCGACAGGTCGTGCGTCGATCGCCGCGAATGATCGCGACCTTGCCACAAATTCGCGCGATTCCCGCACCACCTTGGCGGATCGGAGGCGACACCGTTCGATGTTCGACAGACGCAACCTCTCGTCGTGGACCGTCCCTGGTGGCGGGCGTCGGCTCGTCGCGCTGGCGTGCGCCGGCCTCGTCGTCGCGTGCGCGTCCGCCGAGGGCGAGCGCGAGGCCGAGGGCCCGCTCGCCTGGCGGACCCGCCTCCTCGCCGACGCGGTCGAGGTCGAGCTCGACGATCGGCGCGCCG
>VGEU01000123.1 GCA_016869145.1 Alphaproteobacteria bacterium
CGCCGCCCGCCGACGCCGCCGTCGCCGCGCGCCCGGCCGAGCCGCCGGCGGCGATCGCCTCGGCGCAGACGGCCGGTCCGGTCCGCGTCCAGCTTCTCGCCGGCCGCACCGAGGAGATGGTGCGCCGCGAATGGGCGCGGGCGCAGGCCGACAACCCCGACATCTTCGGTCGGCTGCGCGTCGATGTCGTGCGGATCGATCTCGGGCCGGAGCGCGGATCGTTCTACCGGCTATATACCGGCCCGCTCGCCGACGTGGGGAGCGCGGACCGGCTGTGCCGCCAGGCGCGCGAGCGACGGGTGGAGTGCTTCGTTGTCAAGCCGTGACGACCCGTCACGGCCGCCGCTCGCGCTGATCGTCGGTTGTGCCGGACCGCGCCTCGGCGATGACGAGGCGCGCTTTCTCGCCGAGGCGCGCCCGCTCGGTTTCATCCTGTTCGCGCGCAACTGCGAGCACCCCGGCCAGGTTCGCACCCTCGTCGCCGAGTTGCGTTCGGCGGTCGGGTCGGCCGACGCGCCGGTGTTGATCGACCAGGAGGGCGGCCGCGTCGCGCGGCTGCGCCCGCCGCACTGGTATGCCGGCCGCCCGGCGCGCGCCTTCGCCGATCTCCATAAGCGCGATCCGGGCGCCGGCGTCGAGGCGATTTGGCTTCATGCGCGACTGATCGCCGACGACCTCGCGAGCCTCGGCATCGACGTCGACTGCGCGCCCGTCGTCGACGTGCCGGCGCCCGACGGCCACGACGTGATCGGCGACCGGGCCTCCGGCACGGAACCGCCGCCGGTGATCGCGCTTGCGCGCGCCTTCGCCGAGGGCCTCGCCGCGGGCGGCGTCGCGCCGATGATCAAGCACATGCCGGGCCACGGCCGCGCGCGGGTCGACAGCCATGTCGCGCTGCCGGTCGTCCAGGCGACGCTCGCGAGCCTCCGGGCGTTCGACTTCCCGCCGTTCCGCGCGCTCCGCGATATCCCGTGGGCGATGACGGCGCATGTCGTCTACAGCGCGATCGATCACGCGCTGCCGGCGACCGCCTCGCCCAGGGTGATCGGCGAGGTGATACGCGGCGAGATCGGCTATGACGGTCTCCTCCTCAGCGACGACATCTCGATGGGCGCGCTCTCCGGGACGCTCGCCGAACGGACGCGGGCGATCCTCGCCGCCGGCTGCGACGTCGTCCTCCACTGCTCAGGCGATCTCGCCGAGGCGCAGGCGATCGCCGACGCGGCACGGCCGCTCGATGCCGCGGCGCTCCGCCGCCTCGCGCGGGCGCGCGCCTGGCGATCGGCGCCGTCGCCGTTCGACCGCTCGGCGGCGCTCGCACGGCTCGAGACGCTGCTTGCACCGCTGGTCGCGTGACGCCGCGTGTCGATCGAGACCTTTCTGTTCGCGATCTCGGTGTGGGCGCTTCCCGTGGTGCTCGCGATCACGCTGCACGAGGCGGCGCATGGTTTCATCGCGAGCAAGCTCGGCGATCACACCGCGCTCATGCTCGGCCGTGTTACCTTCAATCCCCTGAGGCACATCGACCCGTGGGGCACGGTCATCATCCCGGCGGTTCTCCTGATCACGACCTCGTTCGTCTTCGGCTGGGCGAAGCCGGTGCCGGTCGACCCGCGCAATTTGCGCAACCCGCGTCGCGACATGGTGTGGGTGGCGGCGGCGGGGCCCGGCATCAACCTCGCCATGGCGATCGTGGCGGCACTCCTGGTCCATCTCGCGCTGATGGTTCCGGGATCGACCGGCGACTGGCTGATCGCCAATCTCCGCAACGCGATCCTGGTCAACCTGGTGCTGGCGGTGTTCAACATGATGCCGATACCGCCGCTCGACGGAGGCCGCGTCGCGGTCGGGGTGCTGCCGCGCGCGCTCGCCTATCCGCTGGCGCGGCTCGAGCCTCTCGGGCTCTATATCGTGATCGCGCTGTTCTTCCTCTTGCCCTGGCTCGGCCAGACGCTCGGCGTCCGGATCGATCTGTTCGGGTTGCTGGTGGAGCGGCCGGTCGCCTTTCTCGTCGATGTTGTTGTCCGGATCACCGGGCTCAGGTAGGACGCTCCATGGCCGACGAAGAACCGTTCGAGGATCCCGCGCCCGCCGTCGACCCGGCGACCCCGCTCGTCGTGGCGCTCGACGGCTACGAGGGCCCGATCGACGTGTTGCTGACCCTCGCGCGGCAGCAGAAGGTCGACCTCGCCAAGATCTCGATCCTCCAGCTCGCCGACCAGTATCTCGCCTTCATCGCCGCCGCCCGACGGCTCCGGCTCGAGATCGCGGCCGACTACCTCGTCATGGCGGCGTGGCTCGCCTTTCTCAAATCGCGGCTCCTCCTGCCGGAGCCGCCTGCCGACGATGCGCCGAGCGGACCCGAGATGGCCGAGGCGCTCACGTTCCAGCTCCGCCGGCTCGAGGCGATGCGCGAAGCCGGCACGAAGATCATGTCGCTCCCCCGCCTCGGCCAGGACGTCTTCGAGCGCGGCGCGCCCGACGGCATCGAGGTGGTGCGCCGCGTCGTCTACCGCGTCACGCTCTATGACGTGCTCAAGGCCTATGGCGATCAGCGCCGGCGCAAGATCAAGGCCGAGAGCTATCATCTCGCCGCATCGACGCTCTACTCCATGGACGATGCGCTCAAGCGTCTCAACGAGCTCCTCGGACAGTCGATCGAGTGGAAGACGCTGGTGAGCTATCTGCCGCCCGAGATCGGCGATGAGCTCCTGCGCCGGAGTGCCGTCGCGGCGACGTTTGCCGCGAGCCTCGAGCTCGTGCGATCGGGTCGGATCGAGCTCCGCCAGAGCCAGGCATTCGGTCCGATCTATGTCCGTCGTCTGCCGGAGGACAGGCAATGACCGAGGGCGACGACCTCCGCCTCGTCGAGGCGCTCCTGTTCGCAGCCGGAGAGCCGCTCGACGAGGCGCAGATTGCCGCGCATCTGCCGGAGGGCGCCGACGTCGCGGCCATACTCGCCGCACTCGCCGGCCACTATGCCGGTCGTGGCATCACGCTCCGACAGGTCGCCGGGAAGTGGGTCTTCCGCACCGCCGAGGATCTCGCCTCGCGGCTCAGGATCGAGAAGATGACCCCGCGCAAGCTGTCGCGGGCGGCCATCGAGACTCTCGCCATCGTCGCCTATCACCAGCCCGTCACCCGCGCCGAGGTCGAGGAGATACGCGGCGTCGCCATCAGCAAGGGGACCTTCGACATTCTTCTCGATGCCGACTGGATCCGCCCGGTCGGACGCCGCCGAACACCGGGCCGGCCGACGACCTGGGGGACGACGGAACGCTTCCTCCAGGAGGTCGGGCTCGCGAGCCTCGCCGATCTGCCCGGCGTCGACGAGCTCAAGGCGGCCGGTCTTCTCGACCCGCGACCGGCGAGCGTGATCCTCGGCCCCGGCACCGTGGGCGAGGAGGACGATGCCGGAGACGAGACCGGCGATGAGCCGCTCGGAGATGACGGGCCTCGGCCGACGCGGGCGACGCGGGCCGACTAACGCGGGACGTCACTCGAGGCGTCGCTGGGAGCGTCGTAGATTGCAAATGCGAAGCGTTTGCAATACGGTCGCCGGGTTGTCGCGCAACGCCGCTGCCCGGGGACCATGGCAGAACCGCTTCGTGATCATCACGCCGAGTTGCCGGACGGTCTGGTCGCCGAGACCGTAAGCCACGCCTATGGCGCGACGACGGTGCTCGATGACGTGAGCCTCCGTATCGCGCCGGGCGAGCTCGTTTGCCTCCTGGGTCCGTCCGGTTGCGGCAAGACCACGATGCTCCGCGTGCTCGCCGGCATCGAGCGGTTGCAGAAAGGGCGCGTCGTCATCAATCGGCGGCTCGTTGCCGCGCCGCGCGTCCATGTGCCGCCGGAAGCGCGCGCGGTCGGTCTCCTGTTCCAGGACTTCGCGCTGTTTCCGCATCTCACGGTCGCCGAGAATGTCGCCTTCGGGATCAGCCATCTCGCCGCCGCCGAGCGCGCCGATCGCGTGCGCGAGGTGCTGGATCAGCTCGGCATCCTCGATCTCGCCGACCATTACCCGGCGACGCTTTCGGGCGGGCAGCAGCAGCGCGCCGCGCTTGCCCGCGCCCGCGCGCCGCGCCCGCGGCTCTTCCTGATGGACGAGCCGTTCTCGAATCTCGACGTCAGGCTGCGTCACCAGCTTCGCGATACGGTGCTGCACGTCCTCAAGAACACCACCGCCTCCACCCTCATGGTCACCCACGACCCGGAGGAGGCGATGTTCATGGGCGACCGCATCGCGGTCATGGACAAGGGACGGATCGTGCAAGAGGGGCCGCCCGAGACGCTCTACCGGCGCCCGGTCAACGCCTTCGTCGCGGGACTGTTCAGCGAGGTCAACCGCCTGGTCGGCCGGGTCGCCTCCGGTCACGTGCGGACCGCGATCGGCGTCCTCTGCACCCCGACGCTTGCCGAGGGCACCCCGGTCGAGGTGCTGGTGCGGCCGGAGGGCATCGCGCTCGGGCCGACGGCGACCGCCAGCAACCGGGCCGCCGTCGGGACGGTCCTAGCCGCGCGCATGCTCGGCGGCGCGAGCCTGATACACCTCAGTATCCCGGACACCGAAGGCATGGTCCACGTGCACGCCCGTGTCGCCGGCGTCCACCGCCACGCCGAGCGCGAGGAGGTCGGGATCACGATCGATCCCGACCAGGCCTTTGTTTTTCCGCTCGCGGATACGACATCTTGAGGGTGGCTGCCAGTGGGGCGGCATAAGTCGGGCGGCGTAAGATTGCGGGGGTGGGGGCTTTCTGCCATCATCGGCCGCCCATTGCGACGGAGCGAGGAGTACCGGTCATGGGATCGTTCAGCATCTGGCACTGGCTCATCGTGCTCGTCGTCGTGCTCATCCTGTTCGGGGGCGGCGGCAAGCTGTCGCGCCTCGCCGGCGATCTCGCCAAGGGCATCACGTCGTTCCGCAAAGGGCTCAAGGACGGCAACGAGGCGGAAGCGGCGGCCGCGACCACGGCCACCACGGGCCAGACCGCCACCGAGCCGCCCAAGCCTTTGCAGACGCCCGGCACCGGCCCGGTGGTCGAAGGCGTCAAGCGGGACGAGACCGTCAGGGGCTGATCGGCGCACCGCGCCGGTCGTCAGGTCGACATGCTCGATATCGGCGGGTCCGAGCTTCTCGTCATCCTGGTCGTCGCGCTCGTCGTGCTCGGACCGAAGGAGCTGCCGGCCGCGATCCGGTCGGTATCGATGTGGATGCGCCGCGCCCGCGAGCTCGCGCGCGAGTTCCAGGGCGGGCTCGACGACATCGCGCGCGAGGCGGAAATCGAGAAGCTGAAGGCGGAGTTTCGCGCCTCGATGCAGGCCGACGAGCTCAAGAACGCGATCCGGAATGACGTTGAGGCGGTGCGCAGCGATCTCGAGAACCGGATCGATCCCGGCCGTGAGATCAGGGGTGCCCTCGACGCGCCGCCCGACCGCCCGGTCTACGATCCCGAAATCGCTCGCGAGATCGCGAAGACGCCGCCGGAGCACGATATCCCGGCGATCGCGCCGCCCGCCGCACGGCCGCCGGAGCCGGGCCCGGTGGCGGAGACGGGTGCGCCGAAGACCGCCGACCAGCCGGCCCGCGCCGGCACCGCGTCGTGAGCGAAGACGGCCCGTCCGACGACAAGAAGATGCCGCTCCTCGACCATCTGGTCGAGCTGCGCAAGCGTCTCCTCTATTGCATCGGGTTCTTCGTGCTGGCGTTTCTGGTGTCGTTCCACTTCGCCGAGCACATCTTCCAGTTCCTCATCCGCCCGCTCGCGCACGTGATGGAAGGGCGCGCCGACGCGCGGATGATCTTCACCGCGCTGCACGAGGCCTTCTTCACCTACATCAAGGTCGCGTTCTTCGCCGCGATCAGTCTCTCGTTCCCGATGATGGCCTCGCAGGTCTGGATGTTTGTCGCGCCCGGGCTCTATCGCAACGAGCGCAAGGCTTTCCTGCCGTTCCTGGTCGCGACCCCGGTGATGTTCATCGCCGGTGCCGCGCTCGTCTATTACTTCATCTTCCCGGCCGCCTGGCACTTCCTCCTCCAGTTCCAGACGCCGGGCGGCGAGGGCACGCTGCCGATCCAGGTCGAGCCGAAGGTCGACCAGTATCTCTCGCTCAGCATGCAGCTCATCTTCGCCTTCGGGCTCGCGTTCGAGATGCCGGTCGGGCTTCTCCTGATGATCCGGACCGGCATCCTCTCGGTCGACTCGCTCGTCCGGAAGCGCCGCTATGCGATCGTGCTCGCCTTCATTGTCGCCGCCGTGTTGACCCCGCCCGACCCGTTGAGCCAGATCGGCCTCGCCGTGCCGCTGATCGCGCTCTATGAGATATCGATCCTGATCGGGCGGGTGATCGAGAAGCGTCGCGCCGAGGCCGAGGCCGCCGAGGGCATGGCGACCTGAGCCGCGACCGCCGACGATCCGGCTGGGGTCTCGCCAGCGGGACCTCTGCCAGCGGGACCTAAGATTGTGTGAATCTGCGATCTGTACGATAAGATGGGCACCTCTGCCCTGGCGTTTCTCATGCTCGACCTGCGCTGGATCCGCGACAATCCGGAGAGTTTCGACGCCGTGCTCGCCGCGCGCGGCATGAAGCCGGCCGCAGCCGGGATCATCGCGCTCGACCGCCGGAACCGCGAGGCGGTGACCGAGCTCCAGACGCTCCAGGGCCGCCGCAACGAGGCCTCGAAAGAGATCGGCATCGCCAAGGGCAAGGGGACGGACGCGACCGCGCTGATGGCCGAGGTCGCGACGATCCGGGACCGGATGCAGGCGCTCGAGGCGACGGTCGCGGAGACCCAGGCCGCGGTGGAGGCGGAGCTCTTCACCCTGCCCAACCTGCCGGGGGCCGACGTGCCGATCGGCGCCGATGCCGCGGCCAACCGCGAGCTCCGCGTCGGCGGCACGCGCCCCGAGTTCGGCTTCGCGCCCAAGGATCACGTCGAGATCGGCGAGCGTCTCGGGCTGATGGACTTCGCCCGCGCGGCGAAACTCTCGGGCGCCCGTTTCGTCGTCCTCACCGGCGCGCTCGCGCGCCTCGAGCGCGCGCTCGCGGCGTTCATGCTCGATCTCCACACCCGCGAGTTCGGCTACCGCGAGGTGAACCCGCCGCTTCTCGTCAAGGATGCGACCGCGTTCGGCACCGGCCAGCTCCCCAAGTTCGGCGACGACCTGTTCCGGACCACCACCGATCACTGGCTGATCCCGACCGCCGAGGTGCCGCTGACCAATCTGGTCGCCGACGAGATCCTCGACGAGGCGGACCTTCCGCTCCGCTTCACCGCGCACACGCCGTGCTTCCGCTCCGAGGCGGGCGCGGCCGGGCGCGATACGCGCGGCATGTTGCGCCAGCACCAGTTCAACAAGGTCGAGCTCGTCTCGATCGTCCACCCCGACCGGTCCGCAGCCGAGCATGAGCGCATGACCGGCGCCGCCGAGGAGGTCCTGAAGCGTCTCGGCCTCCATTACCGGGTCATCGTCCTCTCTACCGGCGACATGGGGTTCTCGGCGCAGAAGACCTACGACATCGAGGTCTGGCTGCCGGGCCAGGAGACGTTCCGCGAGATCTCGAGCTGCTCGAACTGCGGCGACTTCCAGGCCCGGCGGATGAAGGCGCGGTTCCGCCCGACCGGCCAGAAGGGGAACCGCTTCGTCCACACGCTCAACGGCTCGGGGCTCGCGGTCGGCCGCACGCTCATCGCGGTGCTCGAAAACTATCAGCAGGCGGACGGCAGCGTCGTGGTGCCGCCGGCGCTCCGGCCCTACATGGACGGTCTCGACGCGATCGCGCCGGGCCGGTGAGCGCCATGGGGCTCGCCGGCGCACGCATTCTCGTCACCAACGACGACGGCATTCACGCCCCGGGGCTCAAGGTTCTGGAAACGATCGCACGCACGCTCTCGCGCGATGTCTGGGTCGTCGCGCCCGAGAGCGAGCAGAGCGCATCCGGCCACTCGCTCACCTTGACCGGGCCGCTCCGCATCCGCCGCATCTCGGAGCGGCGCTTCGCTGTCAACGGCACGCCGACTGATTCCGTCCTCCTCGCGATCAAGCGCATCGTCCGCGGCAAGGCGCCCGAGCTCGTCCTGTCGGGCGTGAATTCGGGCGGCAATCTCGGCGAGGATATCACCTATTCGGGAACCGTCGCGGCGGCGATGGAAGGGACGCTTCTCGGCATTCCCGCGATCGCGCTCAGCCAGATGCGCCGGAGCGGTCATCCGATCCACTGGGGGACGGCGGCCGAGCACGGCGCAGCGATCGTCGAGCGCCTGTGCGCTGCAGGTTTTCCGAGGAATGTCCTGATCAACGTCAACTTCCCCGATGTCGCCGCCCATTCGGTCGCCGGCATCCGCGTGACGCGCCAGGGCCGGCGCAAGGTCGGCGACATGGTGACCGACGGCGTCGATCCGCGCGGCCATGCCTATGTCTGGATCGGCGCCGATCGCGACGAGGACGCCTCCTTCGCCGGCTCCGATCTCGCGGCCGTCAATGCCGGCGCGATCTCGGTCACGCCGCTCTGCCTCGATCTCACCCACCGGCCCACCATGGCCGCGCTCAAGCGACTCTTCCCGTGACCAGCGACGCAACCCGCATTCGCCTCCTCATGGAGCTCCGTCGCCAGGGGATCGGCGACCTTCGCGTGCTGTCGGCGATGGAGCGGATGCCGCGCGAGGAATTCGTGCCCGAATCCTTCCGCGACCGCGCCTACGAGAACACGGCGCTTCCGATCTTCGCCGGCCAGACGATCAGCCAGCCGACGGTCGTCGCCATGATGACCCAGGCGCTCCAGGTCGGCGCGCGCATGAAGGTGCTCGAGATCGGCACCGGCTCGGGCTACCAGGCGGCGATCCTGTCGCGGCTCTGCCGCCGGGTCTATTCGATCGAGCGCAATCGCGAGCTCCTCAGCGCCGCCGAGAAGAGCTTCAAGCGGCTCCGCCTCGGCAACATCACGACGCGTCTCGGCGACGGCTCCAAGGGATGGCCGGAGCAGGCGCCGTTCGAGCGGATCATTGTGACCGCGGCGGCGGCGGCGCTGCCGATGACACTCGCCGAACAGCTCGGCCCGGGTGGCATCATGGTCATACCGATCGGGCCGACGCCGATCGACCAGCAGCTCATGCGTGTCACGCGGACCGACGCCGGCTTCACCACCGAGGATCTCGGCCCCGTCCGTTTCGTGCCGTTGATCAGCGACCTCGCCGAGCCTCTACCCGCACGGATGGAGCGGTCATGATGCACCCTGCAACGATCCGAACTCTCACCTTGATCGCGGTTCCGGTCGTGCTCGCCGCGTGCGCGCGATTCGACCATTTTCTGATCCTCGAGCCGCGCGGGCCGGCGGCGAGCACGACCACCGGGGCCGCGACCATGCCGCAGGCGCCGGGCACCTGGCGCGTCGGGCCGGGCGAAACGCTCTCCCAGATCGCGCAGCGGACCGGCGTGCCGCTCGCCTCGCTCGCCCAGGCGAACGGGATCGAGCCGCCGTTCCTGATCCGCGCCGGACAGGTCCTGCGGATACCGGGCGGCGGTCGCGACGATGCCGGGCGGGGCGAGCCCGTGGCGGCGGAGACCGCGCGGGCGACCATCGATCGCGA
>VGEU01000124.1 GCA_016869145.1 Alphaproteobacteria bacterium
CGGCGGGCGCGGACCGGGCGGCGCCGGCGCGCGATCCTTGGGGCCGAACCACCAGTCGAGCGAGCCATCGCAGCCGTCGCCCGCCGGCACCGGCGGCTGGCCCTGGCAGTCGGGCGAATCGGCCGGGCAGGAGAGCCGGATGTGGAAATGCGCTTCGTGGCCGTACCACGGTCGCACCTTGCCGATCCACGACCGATCGCCCGCGCCGGCGCCTTGATGATTGTCGCAGAGCGCGCGCTTGATCGTCCAGTGGACGAGGATGCGGTCGACGCGGGTATCGCGCGCGGCGAGCCGGAGCAGGCGAACCTGCGCCGCGCCGAAGCGGGCCGGGTCGATCGCGCTCTGGTCGGCGAGCACCATCGAGGGCAGCCTCACCTCCTCGCGCTCGGCGGCGACGAGGCGCGGCTTGGGGTCGAGGTTGAACCACACGTCGACATCGAGGCCGTTCTGGTGGCTACCATGTCCGAAGGTCATCGGCCCGCCGCGCGGCTGCGCGATGTCGCCGACATAGAACGGCTCGAGCCCGGCCGCCGCCGCGCCGGCGCCGAGACGGCCGACGAAGGCGATGACGTCGGGATGGCCCCAGTGCCGGTTGCGTGCGACGCGGATCGCCTGGAAGCCGAGACCGTCGGTCGCTAGCGCGGCGGCGCCCGCGATGCAGCCATTGGCCGGGCCGCCGATGACGCGCGCCGGGCCCGCGCTCGGGCGCCCGACGGTGCCCCAGTGGTCGGCGGCAGCGGCCGGGCAGGCGATGAGGAGGAGGGCGAGGACGATGGCCGCGCGAACGACCATCCGCCGCGGATCCGACGCCACGGTTGACGGAGAGTGACGCGTGCTCAGACGCCGACCGAGGCGGCGACGAGGGTGTCGGTCTCCATGTCGTCGTCGCGGATCGCGCCGATCAGCTCGGTCACCTTCTTGATGCCGCGCGCGTCGCACCACGCCTCGAGATCCTCGATGATGGTGACGAGCGCGGTCGGGTTGCGGAACCCGGCATAGCCGATGCCGACGGCCGATGCGCCGGCCAGCATGTACTCGACGACATCCTCGGCCTTGGTCACGCCGCCGATCCCGATCACCGGAATCTTCACGACCTTGGCGACCTGGTAGACCATGCGGAGCACGATCGGCTTCAGTGCCGGCGAGACCAGGCCGCCGAACTTGTTGCCGAGCGCGGGGCGGAAATTGTCGGTCCGGATCTTGAGCGAGAGGAAGGTGTTGGCGATCACGAGCGCATCGGCGCCCGCCTCCTCCGCGGCCTGCGCGATCGAGACGATGTCGCCCGCATTCGGCGAGAGCTTGACCCAGAGCGGCTTGTTGGTGGCGGCGCGGATCGCGTCGATCACCTTCTTGGTGTGATCCTCGTGCATCGCGAAATTGCCGCCGGTCGAGTTCCGCGTCGGGCACGAGATGTTGGCCTCGATCACGTCGACGTCGGGCACGCTGAGCTCGCGCGCGAGCGCGGCGAAATCCTCGATCGATTCCGACGACACGCTCACGATCAGCGGCGGCTTGAACTTCGCGTATTCGGGGACGATGTGGTCGATGAAGTACTCGATGCCCTTGCCCGGCAGCCCGATCGACTGGATGATGCCGGCCTCGGTCTCGGCCATGCGCGGCGTCGGGTTGCCGAGCCTCGGCTCGCGGCAGATCGTCTTGGCGACCAGCCCGCCCAGCCGGTTGAGGTCGATCACGTCGTTGTACTCCCAGGAGAACGCGCCCGAGGCGGGCGTCACCGGGTTCTGCAGCGTGATGTCGCCGATCCTGACCGAGAGGTCTACCATCCCACCGCCTCTTGCAGATTGAACACCGGGCCGTCCCGGCACACGCGCTTCAGGGTCTTGACGCCGTCGATCTCGAAGGTGCGGACGCAGACATAGCAGGCGCCGAAACCGCACACCATGATCTGCTCGATCGCGACCTGGCCCGGGATGGCGTGCTTCTTGGCGATCCGCTGCATCAGCTTGAGGAGCCGGCTCGACCCGCAGGTGAAGAACGCATCCGCCCGCTTCTCGGCGATCAGCCGCTCGAGGATCGCCTCGACATTGTCGACCGCGCTCGTCCCGTCGCTGTCGAGGACCACCTCGGTCCGCGCGCCGAGGCCGGCGAACAGGTCCCGCGACATCACGACCTCGGGCTTGCGCGCGCTCAGGATCGCGGTGACACCGACGCCCGCCTCGGCGGCGAGCTGCGATAAGGGCGCGAGCGTCGCGAGACCGACGCCGCGGCCGAGGACGACGATGTTCTTCCAGCCCGGCTCGAGCCGGAAGCCCTTGCCGAGCGGGCCGGCGAGGTTGAACTCGTCGCCCGGGCCGAGCATCGCCATGCCGCGGGTGCCGCGGCCTTCGCACTTGTAGAGGAACTCGAGCCGGCTTCCGGCGCGGTCGACCCGGTAGATGCTCATCGGCCGGCGCATCCACACCTCGGCGCCGTCGGGCGAGGGGCAGAGGAGGTGGAAGAACTGGCCGGCATAGGCGCCGAGAGCGCGCTCGTGCACGGCGAGGATCATGTGCTTGTACTCGGCGTTCACCCACTCGTTGGCGACGACGGTGCCGATGAACTCGCCGACCAGGCGCTCGGGATAGGTGTCGCGCTCGCCGACCCGGAGCGCAGAATCGGTGTACTTGTCGGAGGGTTCGAGCGACATGGTGCCCCGGGTCCTGTGGCTGAGATCAGGGGCCTCCGGCCGCGGCCGGGCCCCCGGATTTCATACCAAACTTCATATGGGCAGGGGGCGGTTCGTGTCAAATTCCGCCGCCCCCGGGCGCGCCCGGGGCTTGCGTTTACCTTCGCCGCTCAGCTTCCGGCGCGACGGCCGTAGAGAAGGGTGATGTTGATGCGGTGGAGGGCATAGTCGGGCGCGAAATCGGGCGCGTCGGAGCGGTGGAAGAGGCGCGAATCGAACAGCGCCGCGCGGTTGTCGCGATAGGGAACGACGACGGTCTCGCCGGCGTGGGCGGCGAGGAAGGCGGCGATCCGCGTCTCGTCCTGGTCGTAGCCCGCGATGCGCCATTCGGCCGGCGGCGGCCGGCGGCAGACGCGGAGCCCACCCGCGCCCGGCGCGCGGTTGGCGGCATCGGGCGTGATCCAGAAATTGACGCTGAAGGCGGCATCGTCGGCATGCGCACCGATCGCCGCCGTCGGGCGGAGGCCCTTGAAGGCCCAGGCCTGCGACAGAGGATGCGGGCCGAGCGGGTCCGGCAGGCGCGCGCGGAGCTCGTCGGCGATCTGGAGGAGGAGCGGCGAGGCGAGCCCGTCCTCGAGATAGGCGGCGAGAAAGCCGTCGATGTGGTCGAAGTCGTGCCAGATCGTGCTCTCGAGGAGGAAGCGGCGGAGCGCCGCGAGCGCCGCCGGCGCGAGGAGGCCGTCGAACCAGGCGATGCCGTCGGTCGCGACCGTGCGCGCGATCGCGCCGGCGTCATCGCGCGCCGCGACGGCGCCGTCTGCGCGCTCGGGCGCGGGTGAGACGTGGATCGCGGTGTTGTAGTCCTCGCCGATCAGATCGAGGAGCGCGGCATCGAGGACGGTCGCGGTCTCGGGAAACTCGCGCGCGGCCGTCTCGTAGCAGCGGGCAAGCATCTCGAAGCGCTTGCCGTCGCGCATCCCGGCCGCGATGTGGCGGAACTGCGCCGCGTCGTGGCGGATCTTCGCCGCGTTGGCGCGCTCGAGCGAGCGCTGCGCGATGCCGCTCCGGTCCTCGCCGCGGCGGAGCTCGGCGGTGCGCGCGAAATGGTCGAGCGCGCGGCCGAGCGCACCCTCGGCGAGCCACAGGAAGCCGAGCACGCGGTGCGCCTCGTAGTGGCCGGGCTCGAGCCGGACGGTCCGCGCGAAGGCCTCGCGCGCCTCGCGGCCGCGGCCGAGCGCGGCGAGCGCGACGGCGCGGTTGAAATGGGCGGCGGCATAGCCGGGCTCGGCGGCGATTGCGGCATCGAGAAGGGCGAGCGCGCCCGCGTGGTCGCCGCCGGCGGCGAGGACGACGGCGAGGTTGTGGGTGATCGCGGGATGGCCGGGTGCGGCGGCGAGCGCGTTGCGATAGGCGGCGGCCGCTTCGGCGAGGCGCCCGGCGCGATGATGCGCGAGGCCGTCGGCGAGAAGGCGCTCGAGGGGACTCAAAGGTGCGCCGGCCATGGTCGGTCCGCGATCGGAAATGGCGCGCCCGGCAGGATTCGAACCTGCGACCCCAGGATTAGGAATCCTGTGCTCTATCCTGCTGAGCTACGGGCGCCCGGCGGCGTGGAAGCGGCATGGAACCGAACACGGCGGCGGCGCGCCGCTCCGCGCGCCGCGGCCTCATACGATGCTATTTCGCCCGCGCGATCTCGTCCGGGCGGTCGTGGACCTGGAGCTTGCGGAGCTCCGGGTCGAGATATTGCGGCCGCGGCGGCTTCGGGTTGCCGAGCATGACCTGGAACCAGCACGGCGCGTCGCTGTAGTTCCGGATGCAGTGCACCTGGCCGGGCGGGTTGTAGACGAGGTCCCATTTGCCGACCTCGCGCATCACGATCTCGCCGCCATGCTCCCACACGACCGTCGGCGTGCCCTCGAGGACGAAGAACACCTCCTCCTCGTCATGGTGGTGCAGCGGCTGCTCGTTGCCCGGCGGCAGCTGCATCAACGAGAAGGTGAAGCTCCGCCCCATCAGCGCCTTGGGGTCGGTGTGGTCGACATTGCCGCTGGTGCCGAGATAGCGGAGCTGCGGGCGCGCGTATTTCGGGTTCACGGCGGTCTCGAAGCTGAACACCTTCCAGTTCTGATCGCGTGTCGCGAAGGTCTTGACGTGCCCGGCGAGATCCTCGCTGAGCGAGCCCTCGGGAGCACGGATCGTCGGCCTGGTCGCCATGACGGGATACCTCGTCGGTTGAACCGGGGCGGAGCGTAGTCGGCCGCCGCGCGGCTGTCAAAAAATGCCCCGCGCGCGCCCCGCGGCCGCCCTCACCCGACCGGATGGCGGAGGAGGCCATCCATGCCCGCGACATGGTCGACCACGTGCTCGCCAGCGACGATGCGGTGGCGGAGCCGGCCGATGCCCTCGACCTCGAACTCGACCGTCTGGCCGACCGCCGGCCATTTGCCGTAGTCCATCGAGCAGCCGGTGCCGATCGTTCCCGTCGCCAGGACGTCGCCGGGGTAGATGGTCTCGTTGTCGGAGGCATAGGCGACGAGGTGGTGGGCGAGGAAGCTCCGCGGCGCCGCGGTCGTGCCCTCGAACCAGGTCTCGCCGTCGACCGCGACCCGGACCCGGAGATCGGCCTCGTCGATCGCGTCGGCGGTGACGAGGCAGGGACCCAGCACGGTGCAGAAATCCTTCCGCTTGGTCGGCCCGAAGGGCTCGCGCTCGTAGCCGTCGCGGCACGACGGATCGATCAGGATCGCGTAGCCGGCGATGTGCTCCTTCGCCGCCTCGACGGTGAGGTTCCGCCCCTCGCGCCCGATCACGATCGCGATCTCGATCTCGAGGTCGAGCCGCGTCGTGTAATAGGGGAAGGGGATCGGATCGTCCGGCCCGATGAAGGTTTCGACCGACCCCTTGTAGTAGGGCGGCGTCCGGTACCACGCCGGCTTCTTTGGAAACGGCGGCACCGAGTTCGCCATGTGCTCGGCATAGACCGAGAAATCGCGGAAGCTCCGCGGCCGCGGGATCGGCGCCTTGAGGCCGACCTCGTCGCGTGCATAGACGAGCCGTGCGCCGTCGAGCCCGCGCGGATCGGCCTCGCGCGCGAGGCGTCGGCGCGCATGGTCGAGCGCCGCTGCCGCCGCCGCCCGCGACCTGTCGCCGCCGCGGAGCCAGCCGATCATGTCGGGCGGCGTGCGCAGCGCCGCGTATTCGCGCGGCGTCGGCTCGTCGGTCTCGGCCGCGAGATGGCTCGCGAAGGCGGCGCCGAGATCGACGATGCGCCCGGTGTCGTCGGCGTCGAGGAGCGCGCCCAGCCGGTCGGTGCGCCCGGTCGGCGCCGCGATCGTGAAGGTGACGAGCTTCATCGCGGTTCTCCCGGATGCGGGACCGCGGCGGCGCGCGGTCTCAGCGCGTGCGGTCGAAGGCCGGCGGGAACCCGGCGCCGAGCGGGATCGAGTAGTTGATCGAGAACACCTCGACGCCCGGGTTGCGCGAGCCGATGCCGGCATTCGACATGTGATAGAAGACGAAGCCGAGCCGCGAACGGTCGTCGAACCGCCAGGCGAGCTCGATCGAATCGCGGAACTCGATCACGTGGCCGAGGTCGATGCCGTCGCCCTCGCCGTAGAGCCCGACCGCGAGCGAGGGCGTGAGCACGATGCGCGGGCCGAAGAAGATGTCGAGGAGGAGCCCGCCGAAGCCGTAGACCGAGGTGTCGGAGGTCGCGGTCACGCCGACGAAGGGGCGGAACCACCAGAGCTGTAGGTCGGTACGGTACTCGGCGCGGAACTCGAGCGCCTTGTCGTCGGCGCGGAGCACGTTCCACGCGCCGGCGCCGAGCGTGATGAGCGGCGGCTCGTTGGCGCGCTGGGCCGCGGCCGGCGCGACGGTGGCGAGGACGAGGATGACCGCCGCTCCGATCGTTGCGACGCGCGAGACGATGCTCAACGGGACCCCCTTCTTGTTGTGGCGTCTTCGTGTCTTCGTGTCTTCGTTTCTTCGCGTCTTGGCGTCTTGGCGTCGTCGCGGCGGGGCGAGAATGGCCGCCGCTCAGCGTCGCAGCTGGTGCTTGAACTTCTCGGTCGCGCGCATCAGCGCGGCGCGGATGCCGGGATCCATCGCCGAGTGTCCGGCGTCGGGCACAACGACGTATTCGGCCTCCGGCCACGCGCGTTGCAGCTCGTCGGCGGTGGCGATCGGGCACACCATGTCGTAGCGGCCCTGGACGATGATGCAGGGCAGATGGCGGATGCGGCCGATCCGCGCGAGGAGCTGGTCGGGTGCGAGGAAGTTGTCGTGCACGAAATAGTGCGTCTCGATGCGGGCGAGGCTGTAGGCGGTGGCGTCCTGGCTGAACGCGGCGAGCGTCTCCGGGCTCGGCAGCAGCGTCGAGCACGCGCCCTCGTAGGCGCTCCACGCGCGCGCGGCCGGCAGATGGATCTGCGGATCGGGATCGCCGAGCCGGCGGTGATAGCTCGCGAGGATGTCCTTGCGCTCGTGCTCGGGCAGGATCGCGACGAATTTGCGCCACGCCTCGGGAAACACCGTCCGCATGCCGTAGAGGAACCACTCGACCTCGTGGCGGCGGCCGAGGAAGATGCCGCGGAGCACGAGGCCGCTGACCCGCTCCGGATGCGCCTCGGCATAGGCGAGCGCGAGCGTCGAGCCCCACGAGCCGCCGAACAGGAGCCAGCGGTCGATGCCGAGGTGGATGCGCAGCCGCTCCATGTCGGCGACGAGATCGTCGGTCGTGTTGTCGACCAGCGCGCCGCGCGGCAGCGACCGGCCCGCGCCGCGCTGGTCGAACACGACGACGCGGTAGAGCTCGGGATCGAAGAACCGCCGGTGCACCGGTGTCGCGCCGGCGCCCGGGCCGCCGTGGACGAAGACGGCGGGTATGCCGTCGGCGCGCCCGCACAGCTCCCAATAGAGGTTATGCACGTCGCCGACCGCGAGCATGCCGCTCTCGGTGGGCTCGATCGCCGGCCATAGCTGGTCGCGCGGCAAGAATGTGTAGGACTGAAGCACGGCGTTCCCTGCCGGCGGACCAAGAATGGGTTCTTATAGTGGAGCGCGTCCGCATTGGCAAAGGCCCGCCGCGCGCTTGGTTGTGCCGGCGAACGATGCCATCATCACGACTCTACCCGGGGTGCGCCGTGGCCGTGACCGCCGACGCCCCGGCCCTCGCCGCACGGAGCGCGCATGGCTGTGACAGCATCGTCCCGACGGCCGATCCGGCGCGCCGCATGGCGCGGCGGGCGGGCGGCGCTCGTTGCCCTCACGATCGCCCTCGGCGCCGCGGGCGCGGGCTGCACCACCAACCCGGCGACCGGTGGGTCGACCTTCACCGGGTTCATGGACACCGAGGACGAGATCAAGATCGGGCGCGAGAACCACCCGAAGATCCTGCGTGCCTTCGGCGGTGCCTACCAAGACCCGGCGCTCGCGCGCTACGTCTCGAGCATCGGCGCGCTTCTGGTGCAGACCGTCGAGCGTAAGGACCTCCCCTACAGCTTCACGGTGCTCAACTCCGACGTCGTCAACGCGATGGCGATCCCGGGCGGCTACATCTACGTGACGCGCGGCCTCCTCGCGCTGATCGACAACGAAGCCCAGCTCGCCGCCGTCCTCGCCCACGAGCTCGGGCACCTCACCGCGCTCCACCACGCCTCGTCGCGCGGCCGCGATCTCCTCGCCAACATCCTGGTGACCGCGCTCGGCGTCGCCGGCGGCAATCTCGCCGCGCAGGGCGGCAGCATGATCGCCGGCACCACCTTGATGAGCTTCTCGCGCGATCAGGAATACCAGGCCGACGAGCTCGGCGTGCGCTACATGTCGCGCGCCGGCTACGACCCGCGCGAGATGGGCGAATTCCTCGGCAAGCTCCGCGCCGAGAGCCGGCTCGAGCAGACGCTCCGCGGCAAGTCGCCCGATGCGGTCGACGAGTTTAACTATCTCGCCACCCATCCGGCGCCGATCGAGCGCGTGCGGCGCGCCGCCGACATCGCGGCGCGGACACCGGTCCCGCGGCCGATGACCGAGTCCGATCTCTATCTCGCCAGGATCGACGGCATGATCTACGGCGACGATCCGGACGAAGGCTATATCCGCGACCGCAGCTTCCTCCACCCGCGGCTCTGCATCCGCTTCGAGGTGCCGCCGGGCTACCGCCTGTTCAACACCCCGCGCGCCGTCGTCGCCTACGGTCCGCAGGAATCGCGCATCCTGTTCGATGTGGCGCCGCGCGCGGTCGACGTGCCGGTGCGGACCTATCTCACCGATGTCTGGGCGCGCGGCATCCGTCTAACCGACCTCGAGACGCCGACCTTCGCCGGCCTGGCGGCGGCGACGGCGACGACCCAGCTCTCGACCAACCAGGGCCCGCGCGTGGTGCGTCTGGTCGCGATCCGCGACGATGGCGGGCGGGTCTACCGCTTCATCCACGTGATACCGCCCGGGCTGGCGGCGACCCAGGACGCGGCGACGCGGCGGACGGGCTTCGGCTTCCGCCGCCTGTCCGAGGCCGAGGCCGCGAGCCTCCGACCGCATCGCATCCGCCTCGCCCGCGTGCGACCCGGCGACACCGCCGACACGTTTGCCCGGCGCATGCCGTTCAACGAGTTCCAGCGCGAGCGGTTCGATCTCCTCAACGGCATCGACCCCGGCGAGACGCTCGCACCGGGGCGGATCGTGAAGCTGATCGGCGAGTAGCGAGAGCGGGGAAGCGCGGGCGCGGGGCGGCGCCGCCGGCCTAGGGTCTGGACTCATTTGCTCCAGTAGATGAGGGCGGCGGCGAGGAAGGCTGCGCTGAGATAGTTTGCGGCGAGTTTGTCGTATCTGGTTGCGATGAGCCGCCAGTCCTTGAGACGACACCAC
>VGEU01000125.1 GCA_016869145.1 Alphaproteobacteria bacterium
AGCCGAGCCGCGCGAGCACCTCCGCGTCGTTGCCGCCGAACCGCATCACCTTGCCGAGGCCCTCGTTGAGCGTGCAAAAAGCACGGTTGCCGAAGGCGCGGTTCTCGACCACGAGCACCGGCATCGTCGCGGTGATGATCCCGGTCATCGGCCCGACGGCGTCGCAGTGATGGTTGGGGTGGAACGCGATCGCGCCGGCGGCGGCGAGGCGTTCGGCCGCGGCGAGATCGGGCGCCCAGCCTTCGAGGACGGCAGCACCCATGACCGCGCCGCGGAGCGGCCCGCACATCCGGTCCCAGCCGATCGGCGGACCGGCATGGAGCATCACGTGGCGGCCGAGCGCCGGGATGACGCGGCCGGCCGGCACGACGTCGACCAGCACCGGATCGGCGGCGAGGAGCCGGTCGAGCACGGTCCGGTTCGCCGCCGCGATCCGGTCGGCGACCGGTGGTGCGGCGAGCCGGTCGAGGATCGCTGCGAGCGCGACATCGCCGCCGGCGGGCGGTGCCCAGTCGGTCGCGACGACGGCGACGCCGCGGCGGCGGAGATCGTCGGCGAAGAGATCGACGCCGATATTGACGACGCGCGGCGGGGCGCGGAGGAGATCGGCTGCGGCCATGCGGCCGTTATGGCACGGGCCCGCGCGGGCCGGCAACGGGCTCGCCCGGCGATTGCGGCGCGCGTCCGGGCGCGCGATCATCGCGGCGCAACCGGGAGGGAGGCGGGAATGACGCGCGCGTGGACGACGACGGGCGAGGACTATGCCGCGATCAAGGCGTGGTTCGACGACTGGGGCGCCCGGGTCGCAGCGGGCGATTTCGCCGGCGCGCGGCCCTTGTTCTCGGACGACGTCGTCGGCTTCGGCACCTGGATGGACCTGGTCGAAGGGCTCGACGCGCTCGAGGCCGAGCAATGGCGCTCGGTCTGGCCGACCATCGCCGGGTTCCGCCACGAGACCGAGCGCACGCTCCGCGTCGAGGTCTCACCCGACCGGCTGATGGCGGTCGGCCTCGTCACCTGGACCTCGACCGGCTTCGATCCGGAGGGTCGACCCTATGACCGCCCCGGCCGCACCACGGGCGTCTTCACCCGCCCGGATACCCGCGCGCCGTGGCGCTCGATCCACACCCATGTCTCGCTCTGCCGCGGCGTGCCGCAGCGATCGCACGGCCGGCCTCGCACCTAGCGCGCGAAGACGAGCGAGAGCGGCGGCCAGTAGGTGACGATCGCGAGCATGGCGAGCGCGATCGCGAGGAACGGGATCGTGCCGCGGAACACCTCGCCGACCGACACCCGGCCGATCGCGCTCAGCGTGAACAGATTGAGACCGATCGGCGGTGTGACGGCCGCGATCTCCATGTTGATGATCATGATGATGGCGAAGTGGATCGGGTCGATGCCGAGCTGCAGCACGATCGGGAAGAAGATCGGGATCGTGATCAGCATCGCCGAGATCACCTCGAGGAACATCCCGAGGAACAGGAGAAGGATGTTGACGATGATCAGGAACTCGAGCGGCGAAAGATCGCGCGCCTTGATCCAGTCGACCACGAATTGCGGGATGCCGCTCGCGGTGAGCGCGTAGGAGAAGACGGCCGCGCCCGCGAGGACGAACAGGATCGCGGCCGAGGTCACGCAGGCGGCGGCGACGACCCGGAGGAAGCCGCCGATCCCGTCGCCCGCGAAGTGGCGCCCGGTGATCGCGATCGCGTAGACGACGGCGAGCGCGCTGACCTCGGTCGGCGTGAAGATGCCGCCATAGAGCGTGCCGAGGATGACGACGGGGAGGAGCAGGATGTCGGCGCCGGAGCGGACCGCGGCGATGCGCTCGGCGCGGCTCGCCCGCGGCCGGCGGAGCTCGGGCCGGTTCCAGTTGCGGGCGACCACGTAGAGGATGAGAAGGCCCGCGAACACGAGGCCGGGCACGAAGCCCGCCTCGAACAGCCGCGCGATCGATTCGCCGGTGACGAGGCCGTAGATGATCAGCGGGATCGACGGCGGGATCAGGATGCCGAGCCCGCCCGACATCGCGATCAGTCCGAGCGAGAAGCGCTGGCCGTAGCCGCGCCGGATCAGCTCGGGCAGCGTCACGACGCCGATCGCGGCCGCGGTCGCGATCGAGGAGCCGCACATCGCCGAGAACACGACGGTCGCCAGGATCGCGACCACGGCGAGCCCGCCCGGCCAATGGCCGATGAAGGTGTCGAACACCTCGACGAGACGGCGGATCGCGCCGCCCCGGCTCAGGATCTCGGCGGCAAGGATGAAGAACGGGATCGCGAGCACCGGCGTCTTGTCGAGCGCCGAGAACATGATCGAGGCGACCGGTGCCCACGACGCGAGCGTGCCGAGGAGATAGATCGCGCCGGCGCCCGCCATGGCGAGCCCGATCGGCACGCCGACGACGAGGAGCCCGACCAGCGAGCCGAACAGGAGAAGCGCGGCGTCGCCGAGCGGCATCGGTCAGCGTCCGTGCCCGCGGCGGCCGGTCACAGCGCCGCCGGCTCGCCGCCGCCGACGTCGTCGGTGCCGCGCCAGATGCGGGCGACGAGGACGAGAAGCTGGAGCGCGAGGAGGAAGCCGCCGACCGGAACCGCGGCATGGAAGATCCAGATCGGCCAGCGGAGCGCGGTCGGCATCACCTCGTTGAACATCCGCGTCTCATCGACGAGGCTCACTCCCGAGAGCCCGAGACCGATCGCGAAGACGGCGGCGAGGAGATAGCCGAATGTCCGGAACAGGCGCCTGCCGCGCGGACCCAGCATCGCCTCGATCAACGTGAAGCGGATATTGATGTCGCGCCGCGCCGCCGCCGCGACACCGAGGAACGTCGCCCAGATCATCATGTAGCGGGCGATGATCTCGACCGACGCATCGGACCACGCGAACACGTAGCGCGTGACCACCATCGCGAACATCATCACGCTCGCGACGAGAAAGAGAAGTCCGGTCGTGTGATCGGCGAGGCGGTCGACGAACCGGAGGACGGATCCCAGCATGCGGGCCGCGGGCGCCGCGGTCGCGGCGCCCGCCTCGGGTTCAGCCGCGTGTCCGCGCCATCAGCGCCTTCACGTCCGCCTCGAGCCCGTCATAGACCGGCTTCAGCGCGGTCCGCCACCGCTCGCGCTCGGCGGCATCGAGGCCGACGATCTCCATGCCGTTGGCGGCCGCGGTCTTGTAGGCTGCCGCGATCGCCGACTGGATCTCGCGGAGATTGTAGGCCTTGCCCGCGGCGAGCGCGTCCTGGATCGCCTTCTGGTGCGCGGGCGACTGCGCGGCGAAGAATTGCGGGTTGATCACGACCGCGTAGCCGAACACGAAGAGCGGGATCGTGTTGAGGCCCTTCAGCACCTCGAACAGCTTGATCTGCGCGCCGAACGGACCGGTGGTCCAGGCGCCGTCGGCGATGCCCTGCTTCAGCGCGACGAACACCTCGGCACCCGGGATCGCGGTCGGCGCCGCGCCGAGCGCGGTCGTGGTCGCCGACAGGACCTCGGAGGGGAAGACGCGGATCTTCTTGCCCTTGAGGTCCTCGAGCCTGCGGACCGGGGTGTTGGTCCACAGATTGGTGAAGCCGTCATACCAGAAGCCCGCGCCCATCAGCCGCTTCGATTCGAGCCGCTTCATCAGCTCCTGGCCGACCGGACCCGCGGTCACCTTCTCGAGCGCCGCATAGTCGTCGAACAGGAGCGGCACCTCGAACAGCTTGAAGCCCGGCTCGATCGCGGTGATGTAGTTGAGCGCCGGCACCGCCATCTGCACCTGGCCGCGCGCGACGGCCGGCACCTCGTCCTTGCCCGGCAGCAGCTGGGCGGACGGGAACAGCGAGACCTTGAAGTGCCCGGCGGTCGCCTTCTCGAGCGCGTCCTTGAACACCTCGATCGACTTCGACTTGATGTGCCCGGACGGCGTCTCGTAGGGCAGCTTGATCTCGACCTGGGCGCGCGCGGCGCCGAGCCCGAGCGCGAGCGCGGCCGTGGCCACGCCGAGCGTCGTCAGGATTCGCATCATGGTCTCTCCCTGTTGAACCGTTCAGGCCGCCGCCTTCACCGGCTGGGGCAGGATCGGCGAATCGGCCTTGTAGCGGACGCCGGCCTTGATCGTGAACGCGGGCACGACGATCTCGCGCGCCGTGACGGTGACGCCCGAGTTGTCGGCGAGCGTGAAGCGACCCTTGAGAAGATCGAGGACGCTCACGTCGCCGGCCATGCCCGGACGCAGCGCGCCGATCTCCTTGTCCATCCGGAGGAGCTTTGCCGCGTTGGAGGTCGCGGTGGCGACCACCTCGGGAAGCTTCATGCCGAACGTGAGGAGCTCAGTCATCGCGTGGCACATCGAGAACGGCGCCGCGCCGAAGAAGAGATGCCCGGTCGTGTCCTTGCCCTTGGTCTCGTCCGGGACGGTGACGTTGTAGCCGTGGAGGTCGGCGCCGAGCGTATAGGGCTTGATGCCGGCCGCGATCACCTTGCGCGCCATCTCGAAGGAGAAGTGCGAGCCGTGGCCGACGTCGACGAGGACGCCGCGGTCGAGCGCCTTGCGCACGATCGGATGCACCTCGCCCGTCGCCCCCGAGATGAAGCCGCCGGGATGGCGGGTGAAGGGGTGGGCGAGCACGTCGCCCGGCTCGAGGAGCGGCACCGCCTCGTCCATCAGCCGGTCGGCGTCGACGTGGGCGTTGTTCCTGGTCGGCCATAGCTGGCCGAGATGGACATAGAGGGGGATGCCCGCCTCGCGCGAGATCTGCTTCGAGAGCTTGAGCGATTCGAGCCCCCAGCGCGAGGCGCCGCCGATCTCGGCGTGGCCCTTGACGCCCTTGACGATGTCGCGGTTGTCGATCGCCGACTGGACGGTCGCCTTGACGTCGATTCCGTCCGGGCCGTAGAGCTCGACGTAATAGTGGCCCTCCATGCCGCCGATGACATAGGCCGAGATGTAGCAGACGACGCGGCTCTTCGCCGCCTCGACCACGTGGCGGCGGAAGCCCGGTATCGTCATCACGCTCGGCCCGCCCTGGTCGACCAGCGTCGTCACGCCCGAGCGCACGCCGCAGATGTCGGCGTTGAGCCCGAACTTGCCCGTCACGTGCTGGTAGACATGGGCGTGGGTGTCGATCATCCCGGGCACGACGAGCTTGCCCTTGGCGTTGGCGATCCGCGCCGCGCCCACGTCGCCGAGGTTCTCGGCGACCGCGGCGATCCGTCCGTCCTTGATCGCGACGTCGAAGACGCCGTCGCGCCCGACCGCCGGGTCGATCACGCGCCCGCCGCGGATCACCAGGTCGAGGTCGCGGTTCTTCATGCTGGTCACGCTCACCGTCGTCATCCTTCCGTCTCGAGTTTCGCCGCGGCCATCATCGCCGCGACGGGGCGGCGGCACCACCGCCACCACCTCCATAACGGCATCGCGCCGCCCTACGCGGCCGCGATCCGCGACGCCCGCTGCCAGATGCCGACCACCTCGGCCGTGTCGGTGACCAGGCCGAAGCGGTGGTTCACCGTCTGGAGTGTCGCCTCGTGCAGCGCGCGGTCCCACGACGCCGTCGCATCGCGCGGAATCGCGACATAGTAGTCGGTCTCGAACGCATCGCGCAGCGTCGATTCCACGCACACATTGGTCGATACCCCGGTCACCAGGACGCTCCGCACGCCGCGCGCGGCGAGGATCATGTCGAGCTGGGTGCCCTTGAAGGCGCTGTAGCGGTGCTTGTGGACGACGAGCTCGCCCGGGCGCGGCATCAGCGCGTCGATGAACTCCGCCCCCTCGGTGCCGGCCATGCACAGCCGGTCCGAGGAATAGGTCGACCGCCGGCGCTGGGCGAGCCAGGCACCTGAATCGCTGCCGTGGTTGGGGAGCGTCCAGAACCCGACATGGCAGACGAGGACGCCCGCGGCGCGCGCCGCGCCGAGGAGGCTCTGGAGAGCCGGGATGATCGCCCGCGTATGGCGGAGGTCGCGGCCGGCGCGCGCGACCCCGAAGCCGTCGAGCACGAGGTCCTTCTGCATGTCGATGATGACGAGCGCCGTGTGGCCGGGCAGGAGCCGGTCGGCGAGCGTGGCGAGCATCGCGGGTTCCATGTCGGGCCGCCTCAGGCGGGTGGCGGCTCGACCGCCGCGTACCAGTCGGCGATCCGGCTGCCGGTCATGAAGATCGTGTCGCTCCGCGCGGTCAGGAGATCGAGCATGCGCGCGAGATAGCCGATCCGGTGCGGCACCCCGATCAAATGCGGATGCAGCCCGAGCGAGAGCACGATCGGGCCGCGGCGGAGCTCCGGCTCGAGCGCGGCGAGGGTGTCGACGAGGCGACGGTGCATCTCGGGCGAGGCGTGCTTCTCGACCGCGTAGATCGGGCTGTCGTTGAGCTCGAGCGTGTAGGGCATCGCGATCAGCGGACCGTGCCGCGTCGTCATCCAGCACGGCAGATCCTCGAGCACCCAGTCGCACACATAGTCGATGCCGGCCGCCTTGAGATGGTCAGGCGTGTCGTAGGTCTCGCGCAGCCCGGGGCTCAGCCAGCCGCGCGGGCGAATGCCGGTGAACGCGCGGATCGTGTCGAGCGTCGCGCGCACATGCGCGCCTTCGTCCTTCTCGCCGTGGACCGAGCGCTGGTGCATGCCGTGGCCGATGAACTCCCAGCCGGCGTCGCGGATCGCCGCGGCGGCCGAGGGATAGGCCTCGATCACGCCGGCGTTGAGCGAGCAGCTCGCCGGCAGCCCGCGGGCGGCGAACAGCGCGATGAGCCGCGGCAGGCCGGCACGCATGCCGTATTCCGCCCACGAGAAGTTCGGCACGTCGGGCACCGATTCGACGCCATGCGGCGCGGTCAGCATCTTGCGCGGCATCGGCTGATCGAACTGCCAGTGCTCGACATTGACGACGAGATGGACGATCAGCGGCCGACCGTCGGGCGGCGCGAGACGCGGCCGCTCGGTCGTCATGCGGAACGGGATGCGCGGATTGCTCGTCATCGGGTGCTTCCGGCTTTGCGGATCGACTGGGCGAGGAGATCGAGCGCGGCCGCGGTGAAGGCCCACATGTTGCCGACGCGATCGCCCGAGCCGGTCTCGAGCGTCAGCGCCGCCGCGACCGGTCCGTCGACGGCGAAGCAGCAATGGCCGGCCGCGTCGCCATAGCGGTTGGGCGCGGGCCCCGTCGCGCCGCTCTCGGCGATCGCCCAGGTGGCGCCGAAGCGTGCGCGCTGGGCGGCGGCGATCGCCCGCACATAGGGCTCCGAGCTCGGCCGGATGCCGGGCAGATCGGCCGGCGCGAGACCGAGGAGCGCCTTGCGCGCGTCCCACGTGTAGAGGACCGTGCCGCCGAGGAAATAGGCCGAAGCCCCCTCGACGGCGAGAAGCGCCGCGGCGATCAGCCCGCCGGCCGCCGATTCGGCGACCGTCACGGTCTCCTTACGGTCCTTGAGGATGAGGCCCACGGGCCGGCCCAGCAAAGCGAGATCGTGCACCCGAGCCTCCGGAAACGGACGCCCACTATGCAACGGCGCGGCGGCTTTGGCGAGCACCTGTCGTGCTTGTGGCGCGACGCCGCCCGGTGTTCAATGCGCGCCTTCGCGTGCCGTGCCCGATCGCCGGCCAGCCCGCGCACACGTTCGCCGGCGCACCCGCGACGCCCGGCAGAGGACCCCCGCATGACCGTATCGCGCAGCGCCGCCGGCTTCCTCGTCGTGCTCGCCTCCGCGCTGAGTTTCGCCGGCAACACCTCGCTCGCGGTCATCGCCTATCGCGCCGGCACCGACCCGATCTCGATGGGTCTCGTCCGGTTCGCGCTCGTCCTCGTGATCCTCTACGTCTATCTCCGCATCATCGGCATTCCGCTCGGCATGCCGAAGCGGGTCCGCAACATCGCCTGGGTGCTCGGCGTCCTGATGGCGGCGCAGTCGGGCTTCCTCCTCGCCTCGCTGCAACACATCAATGTGGGCCTGGCGATTTTGACGCTTTACCTCTATCCGCTGCTGGTCGGGATCATCGTCGGCGTCACCGGCGAGGAGCGCATCTCGCGCGCGCTGTGGGTCTGTCTCGCCGCCGCCTTCGTCGGGCTCGCGCTCGCGCTCGACGTGACCGGCGCCAATTTCAACCCGACCGGTGTCGGGCTCGCGACGATCGCCGCAGTCCTCCTCGCCTTTCTCATCGTCGGCAGCGCCCGCATCATCAGCCAGGCGCCCGATTCACGGCCGATCACGCTCCAGATGCACGTGTCGGGATCGATCGGCTGGATCGTCGTCTGCCTCGCGCTCGAGCGCTTCAACCCACCCGACACGACGGTCGGCATGCTCGCCTTCATCGGCGTCCCGGTCCTCTACGCGATCGCCATCACGACCTTCTTCGTCGCGGTCGGCATGATCGGCTCGGTGAAATCGTCGATGATCATGAACATCGAGCCGGTCGCCAGCATCGCCTTCGGCTTCGTGCTCCTCGGCCAGACGCTCGGCGGGCTCCAGCTCGCCGGCGCCGCCCTGGTCATCGCGGCGATCGTGGCGCTCAAATACTGGGACAGCCGGCCCGGACGGCGGGCGGGATGACCGGATTTCCGGCCTGCCGAGCGTTTTGGCTTTGTTCCCTAACGAATGCTAACCAGTCTTGTGGCAAAAGCGACACAGTTTGCCGATTCTTGTGGCCACGGCGTAAGTTCCGGCTTGTTCGGCCCCAGAGCGAATGGAATATTCGCGCGGGGATTGACCAGCAAGCGAATCTCGTTCCTGCCGCGTTGCAGCGGGAAAACGGTTTCGTTCGATCTACGGCCCGGGATGGAGGGGCACTTAATGGCAGTGAAAAAAGTTAGCATGTACCAGGGTCTGGTCGCCGCTGCAGCGCTCCTCGCCCTTCCGGCGATCGCTCACGCGCAAGGAATGCCGGCGCAGGTCGACCCGCACGGCCTGTATATCGGCGGTTCGGTCGGGATCAGCGTCCCGTCGGACAGCGAACTCAACACCCCGGGTGTGAGCCGCGAGGCGAGCATGGAGTCCGGCGCGGCGATCGCCGCTGCCCTCGGCTACCATTGGGGCTGGGGCATCAAGACCGAGATCGAGGGCTCGCTCCGCCTGAGCCGGCTCGACGGCATCAGCGGCGTCACCGGCGCCATCACCGGCGACTACGACGTCGTCGGCATCATGGGCAACATCATCTATGAGCCGAGCCTCGGCTGGATCGTCCGTCCGTTCATCGGTGGCGGTATCGGCTACGGCATCGCGCAGGCCTCGAACATCGCGCCCGTCGTGGGCAGCCGCGTCGGCGACAGCGACGGCGGGCTCGCCTGGCAGATCATGGCCGGCATCGGGTTCAACGTGTCGCCCGAGTGGACCGTCCAGGTCGGCTACCGCTACTTCAACATGCCGGACGTCGACTTCAAGACCGACAGCGGCGTGGGCGTGAGCTCCGACTACAGCTCGCACAGCGCCATGGTCGGGCTGCGCTACCACTTCAACGTGCCGACCCCGCGTCCCCCGGCCCCGGCCCCGGCTGCCG
>VGEU01000126.1 GCA_016869145.1 Alphaproteobacteria bacterium
AGCCGAAGCGCCGGCGGGCCGGCCCGGAAGCCCGGCCGCGGCAGGCAATAGGTGCGCGTCTACACCGTCCACTACCGGCCGCTCTCGCTCGCCGCCGACCGCGAGACGGTCCTCGTCCGGGAGGGCTTCCACTGGCCCGCCTTCCTCGCCGGGCTCGCGCCGGCCGTCCTCATCGCCGATGCCGTTCCGGCGGCGGGCGTGGTCCTGGTCGGGCTCGCGCTCGCGGCCGGCCTCGGCCTCAACGACCTCCGCCGCCACCGGCTCGCCCGGCAGGGCTATGCCGAGGCGGTGGTCGCGGCGGCCAACCCGATGGCCGCGCTCCGCCGCTTCCTCGATCTCCGCGACGCCTGAAGGCCGATCACGGCCGCGCGATCGCCCGCGATGGCCCGCGGTTGACTTGAACCGCGACCGCCGGGTCGCCAGCTCCCTCTCCATGTCCTCCATGTCGTCCCGCAGGAATGAGAGGTGCGCCATGCGTCGGGGTCTCGCCGTCTTCGCCCTCGCCACGCTCACGGGCTGTGCCGACGGCGTCGTCATCCACGACTTCGCCATCTCGTCCTATGACGCGCCGGGCGAGCTCGGCTGGGCGGCCAAGGGCGGCGAGATGAAGCTCGTCGTCGTCGGCAACCCGTTCGGCGTCGCGCCCGCGGCCCTCACGGCGGCGACCGCGGCGGCGATGGAGGGGCCTATTACGGCCCGCTCGTCCGCTTCACGCCGAGCCCGCGCGAGGAGACCCGCCTCGACTACCGCGTCGTGATGCGCTTCGCCGACCCCGCCTCGGGCGACGAGCTCTGCCGGCCGGCACCAGCGCCACCGGCCGCGCCCGCGGCAATCGCGGGGGGCGCGCTCCGGCTCGATGCCGCGTTCTGCCGCGGCACGGCCGCCCTCACCACGACGCACGGCTCGATCGGCGCGGCGGTACGGCCGGGCGATCCAGGCTTCGCCCGCCTGGTCACGGGCGTGACGCGCGCGCTCTTCCCGCCGCCCCGCTACGACCGCACCAACGGGGCGAGCTGACGCGGCGCCGGCGGCCCTTGCCGCGCCGGCCGGATCTCCCCATAACGACGGGATGACCGTCGTCCTGATCGATTACGGCTCGGGCAATCTGCGCTCGGCGGCCAAGGCGTTCGAACGGAGCGCGCGCGAGGCGGGCCTCGATCGGCGCATCGTGGTCTCGGCCGACCCCGAGGCGGTCGCCCGTGCCGACCGCCTGGTGCTGCCGGGCGTCGGCGCCTTCGCCGACTGCATGGCCGGGATCGGCGCCGTCGCCGGGCTCCGCGCCGCGCTCGAGGAGGCGGTGATCGGCCGCGGCCGGCCGTTCCTCGGCATCTGCGTCGGCATGCAGCTGATGGCCCGGCGCGGGCTCGAGCACGGCGTTCACGACGGGCTCGGCTGGATCGAGGCCGAGGTGCGCGCGCTGGCACCGGCCGACGCCGCGCTCAAGATCCCGCATATGGGCTGGAACGAGCTCCGGCCGGCGCGGCGCCACGCGGTCCTCGACGGCATCGGGCCGGGCGCGCACGCCTATTTCGTCCATTCCTTCGCGATGGCGGGCGTGCCGGCGGCGGCGACGCTCGCCACCGTCGACTATGGCGGGCCGGTCGTCGCCGCGGTCGGCCGCGACAACATGGTCGGCACCCAGTTCCACCCCGAGAAGAGCCAGGCGACCGGGCTCCGTCTCATCCGCAACTTCCTCATCTGGCAGCCCTGACCCCCATGGCGCACATCTCCGTCGAACGGATCGAAGCCTTCGAGGGCCACGACCTCGAGGCGCTCTGCGAGGCCGCCGAAACCGCGATCGTCGACGGTGGCGGCTTCGGTTGGCTCAAGCCGCCGCCGCGCGCGGTGCTCGAACGCTACTGGAAGGGCGTCGTCCTGATCGCCGAGCGGACGCTCTTCGTCGCCCGGCTCGACGGCGGGGTCGCGGGCTCGGCGCAGCTCATCCGCCCGCCGCGCAACAACGAGGCGCAGGCCTTCGCCGCGACCATGACGACGCATTTCGTCGCGCCGTGGGCGCGCGGCTACGGCCTCGCCCGCCTCCTCGTCCAGGCGGTCGAGGAGCACGCGCGCGCGGTCGGCTTCCACGTCCTCAATCTCGACGTGCGCGAGACCCAGAGCGCGGCGATCGCGCTCTACGAGACGCTCGGCTTCGCGCGCTGGGGCACCAACCCGCATTATGCGATGGTCGACGGCAAGATCATCGCCGGCCACTACTACGCCAAGGTGCTGCGCACGCTCCGGCGCGCCAGCCGGCGCAACGAGGAGGCCGTGCGTCCGTGATCGTCTTTCCCGCGATCGACCTCAAGGACGGCGTCTGCGTGCGGCTCCTGCGCGGCGCGATGGAGCACGCGACGGTGTTCAACCACGATCCCGCCGACCAGGCGCGGAAGTTCGCGGCCGCGGGCTTCCGCTGGATCCACGTGGTCGATCTCAACGGCGCGATCGCCGGCCGGCCGGTCAACGCCGACGCGGTCGCCGCCATCCTAGGCGCGGGCGCGACGCCGGTGCAGCTCGGCGGCGGCATCCGCGACATCGAGACGGTCGGCCGCTGGCTCGACGCCGGCATCAGCCGCGTCGTCCTCGGCACCGCGGCGCTGACCAACCCGGCGCTGGTGCGCGAATCCTGCCGGCGCCATCCCGGCCGCGTCGCGGTCGGGATCGACGCGCGCGGCGGCAAGGTCGCGGTCGAGGGCTGGGCGCGCACCTCCGAGATCCGCGCCCTCGACCTCGCGCTCCGCTTCGAGGACTGCGGCGTCGCCGCGATCGTGTTCACCGACATCAACCGCGACGGCGCGATGGCCGGTCTCAACCTCGAGGCGACCGTCGATCTCGCCTTCGCGCTGACGACGCCGGTGATCGCCTCGGGCGGGGTATCGACGCTCGCCGACATCGAGGCGCTGAAGGTGCACGAGGCGACCGGGATCGCCGGCGTGATCTGCGGCCGCGCGCTCTATGACGGGCGCATCGACGCGGCGGCGGCGATCCGCATCGCCGAGGGCTGAGCGGTGCTCAAGGTCCGCATCATCCCCTGCCTCGACGTAAAGGACGGGCGCACCGTCAAGGGCGTCAATTTCGTCGACCTGGTCGATGCCGGCGATCCGGTCGAGCAGGCCAAGCTCTACGACGCCGAGGGCGCGGACGAGCTCTGCTTCCTCGACATCACCGCGAGCCACGAGAACCGCGCGACGCTCTACGACGTCGTGGCGCGGACGGCGGAGGCGTGCTTCATGCCGCTCACCGTCGGCGGCGGGGTGCGCGCGGTCGAGGACATCCGCACCCTCCTCCTCGCCGGGGCCGACAAGGTCTCGATCAACACCGCCGCGGTGCACCGGCCCGAATTCGTCCGCGAGGCGGCCGAGAAGTTCGGCGCCCAGTGCATCGTGGTCGCGATCGATGCCAAGGCGGTGGCGCCCGGGAAGTGGGAGATCTTCACCCATGGCGGGCGGCGGCCGACCGGGCTCGATGCCGTCGCCTGGGCACGGCGGATGGCGGACTACGGCGCCGGCGAGATCCTCCTCACCTCGATGGACCGCGACGGCACCCGCGCCGGCTTCGATCTCGACGCGACCCGCGCGGTCGCCGATGCGGTGCCGATCCCGGTCATCGCCTCGGGCGGGGTCGGCACCCTCGAGCACCTGGTCGAGGGCGTGACCCGGGGCCATGCCTCGGCCGTGCTCGCCGCCTCGATCTTCCATTTCGGCACCTTCCGCATCCGCGACGCCAAGCGGCGGATGGCGGCGGCGGGCGTCGCGGTGCGCGACGACGGCACGCCGTGACGGTTGCCGCTGGGAATGCCCGCGGGCGCGTATTAGGATTCCGTTATCGCGCGGCCCGCCAGGATGCGCCGGGGCATGACCGCGAACGGGACCGATGATGACCAAGGCGCTCGGCAAGATGATGGACAAGGTGGCGACGCCGCCTGTGGAGATGACCGAGACGCTCGAGCGTCTCTACGCCGCGATCCTCGATCGCCGCGGCGCCGATCCGAACGTCTCCTACACCGCGAAGCTCCTCGGGCGCGGCACCGCGAAGATCGCGCAGAAATTCGGCGAGGAGGCGGTCGAGGCCGCGATCGCCGCGGTCGAGCGGGCCAAGCCCGATCTCGTCCGCGAGAGCGCGGACGTGCTCTATCATCTCCTCGTGATGTGGGCCGATGCCGGCATCACGCCCGACGAGGTGTGGGCGGAGCTCAAGCGCCGCGAGGGCATCTCGGGGATCGCCGAGAAGAAGGCGCGGCCGAAGACGGGGTGACGATGGCCTATGATCTGAACAACGTGTTCGCGAAGATCCTGCGCGGCGAGATTCCCTGCCGCAAGGTGCACGAGACGCCGCACGCGCTCGCCTTCCACGACATCAACCCGCAGGCGCCGGTCCACGTGCTGGTGATCCCGAAGGGTGCCTATGTGTCGATGGCCGATTTCGCCGCCCATGCCTCGGCCGACGAGCAGGCGGGCTTCGTGCGCGCGATCGGCGAGACGGCGACGGCGCTCGGCCTGGTCGAGCCCGGCTACCGCATCCTCGCCAATCACGGCCACCATGCGCACCAGGAGGTGCCGCACCTCCACATCCACATCTTCGGCGGCCGCCCGCTCGGCCCGATGCTCGAAGGCGGCTCCAAGCCCAAGCGCGCGTAGCGACCAGGCGCCGCCGACCCTTCGCGCCTCTCCCGACCGCGTCAGCGGCCGTAGGTGCGGCGGTACATCTCGCGGAAATGCTCCTCGACCGTGACCGCCGGATAGCGCGGCGCCTCGCCCGGCGCGGTGCAGCCGGCGAGACAGGCGACGACGTGATCGGGGTTGCCGGTCATGAAGAACGGCACCGTATAGCGGTCGCGCCCGGTCAGGTTGACCACCCGGTGCAGCGCCGAGCGGTAGCGGTCATTGGTCCAGCGCGCCAGCATGTCGCCCATGTTGACGACATAGGTGCCGGGGATCGGCGGCGCGTCGATCCAGCGCCCGGTATCGGCGTCCTCGACCTGGAGCCCGGGATTGTCGTCCTGCATCAGGATCGTGGTCGAGCCGAAATCGGTGTGCGCGCCGGCGCCCTTCTGGCGCGTGGCCGCGCTCGGCGGCTGCGGCGGATAATGGAGGAGCCGCAGATTGGCGATCGGCTCGACGAGATAGGGCTCGAACGTCCGCTCGTCGAGCCCGAGCGAGCGGGCGAGGAGCGCGAGAAGCCGCGTCGTGAGCGCGAGCATGACGCCGTAATAGGTCTCCATCACCGGGCGGAACGCCGGCAGCCCGGCCGGCCACTGGTTCGGCCCGTGCGCGAAGCGGCCGGCGAGCGTGCGTGGATCGTCGGCCGCGATCTCGCGCCCGACGAAGAATCCCTCCTTGAGATCGGGCGGCGTCGCGGGATCGAGCGACTGGCCCTCGAGCGGCTCGTAGCCGCGCCGCGCCGGCGACTTGGCGAGCGCGACGGCGAGCTTCGCCTCGAGCGGCAGCGCGAAGAGCGCGCGCGCCTCGTCGAACACGCGCGCCTGGAGCGCCGGATCGACGCCGTGATTGGCTATGTAGAAGAAGCCCCAGCGCGTGCACGCCGCGTGCATCTCGGCCGCGATCCGGGGTGCGGCCGCGGCCGGCGTCGCCGCACCGTCTAGATCGATCACCGGAAGCGCGCGCGCCGCCATCGCCCGCCGCCTCAGCTATCGAGCACGCTCGGGTGGAACAGGCTCTCGACCGTCATCGCCGACTTGATCAGCCGCTGGTCGCGGCAATAGTCGAGGAAGCGGGCGAGATTGGCGCGGTTCCGGGCGAGCCCGGGCGGCCACGGATCGGCGCCGAGCCCGCTGCGCTCGGCCTCGAACTGGTTCCGCGCGAAGGCGAGCCAGGCGAAGCCGGGATCGGTGTAGTAGTCCAGGGCCTGGTGCTTCGCCGCCTCCCACATCGCGATCAGCGCCTTCGGCAGATGCGGCGCGCGCTCGACGATCTCGGGCTTCATCGCGATCAGGTGCATGATCGGAAACCAGCCGGTCTTCGCCTTGTGGCGCATGCACTCGGCGGGCGCATCCGCGAACAGCCGGCCGATGCGCGGATCGCCCGACAGCACCGACGGCGGCGGGTGCGGATAGATGAGCGCGTCGATCTCGCCCGCGAGCAGCATCTCGCCAATGTCGCGCCCGGCCGGCGCGCGCGTCAGCGACACGCCGGGGAGATCGAGCGGGATCTCTTCGGCGTGGTGGGCGACCCAGTGGATCTCCTCCCACGGCACGCCGTATTCCGTCTTGAGATCGCCCTTGGCGAGAACCGACATCGTGACCTGGAACGCCCAGATGCCGACCTTCCGCCCGACCAGGTCGCGGGGCGTCCTGATGCCCTTCGTGGTGTTGACGAAGATGTGGTTCTGGCTGAACAGCCGGCGCGGGAAGACCGGGATCGCGGTCATCGCCCGGCCGCGCTCGCGCGCGACGATATAGGAGGCGAGCGACATCTCGGCGACGTCGAACTCGCCCTTGAGCATGCGGCCGTGGCGATCGATGCCGTGACGGCGCGGTGGCGCCATGCCGACCTCGAGCGCGGTGACGTGGATGCCGGGCGGCGGCGCGACGGTGCCGAGGAAGAACGGCATGTGGCGGTCGTAGAGCTCGAGCGCCATGGTGATGGTCAGATCGGGCATCGCGTCCTCCGCGTCTTTGCGCTCGAGTATCGCCCGCCCGGCGCATTGCGCAAAGGCCCGATCGGTGATCGAATGAGCGCGGTCGAGACGGACCGGAGGCCCCGATGTATCAGCGGAACGCCTGGTATTGCGCCGCGTTCGGCGAGACGCTCAAGAACGCACTCCTGCCGATCGCCGTGCTGAACGAGCGGCTGGTCCTGTTCCGCCGCAGCGACGGCACGCCGGTCGCGTTCGAGGATTCGTGTGCGCATCGCCGGCTCCCCTTGTCGATGGGCCGGCTCGACGGCGACCGGCTCGCATGCGCCTATCACGGCATCGTCTACGGCATGGACGGGAAATGCCTCCGCATTCCGGGCGAGGCGCGCGTGCCGCCGGGCGCCGGCGTCCTCGCGTTTCCGGTCGTCGAGCGGCACGGCTTCGTCTGGGTGTGGATGGGCGAGGCGGCGGCGGCGGATGCGCGGCTGATCCCCGATTTCGGCGGCGCCGACGATCCCCGGCTCGAGACCGCCAATCTCCACCTCAAGCTCCGCTGCTCCTATCTCCTCCACGTCGACAACCTGCTCGATCTGTCGCATATCGGCTTCGTGCACGCGACGACGACCGGCAACGCCGCCGTCGTCGAAGAGGGCGCCGTCACGACCGAGTGCGTCGGCGACACCGTCTACGTCAAGCGTCGCCAATCCGACATCCCGCCGCCGGCCCTGTTCGCCGAGTTCGGCGGCTTCACCGGCCGCGTCGACATGTGGCAGATCACCGCGTGGACGCCGCCCTGCCACGTCCGGCTCAACTACGGCGCGGTGCCGACCGGCACGCCCGTGCCGGCCGAGAGCGCGCTCTACTGGACCAACGGCGACTGGGGATTCCGCGTCTTCCAGTGCTCGACGCCCGAGACCGAGCGGACGACGCACCAGTTCCGCTGCATCAAGTTCGACGCCCGCGGTGCGGCCGGCGACCGCATCCGGCATTATCGCGGCCTGTTCGACCAGGTGAGCCTCGAGGACGCACCCGTGCTCGCCGCGCAGCAGGCGGCGCTCGATGCCGATTTCCGCCGCTCGCCGGTCGAGCTCGATTCGCGGATCGCGACCGCGTCCGATATCGGCCCCGAGCATATGCGCCGCATCCTCGCCCGCCGCATCGACGCCGAGCTCGGCCGCGGCGCGGCCGCCACCATGGTCGCCGAATGACCGACCCGAGCGAGCCCGTCGGCCTCGTCGGCGTCGGTGCGATGGGGCTCCCGATCGCGAAGAACCTGATCGCCTCGGGCATCCGCGTCCTCGGCTTTCGCCGCTCCTCGCTCGCGGCGCTCGTCGCCGCGGGCGGCGAGGCGGCGCGATCGCCGGCCGCGATCGCCGAGCGCGCCGGCGCCATCATCATCTGCCTTCCCGATGCCGCCGCGGTCGCGCGCGTCGAGCCGGTGTTCAAGGGCTTCATCGACACGGCCGTCCATGTCGGGCCGTTCGGCGCCGGGCTGACGATGAAGCTCGTCTCGAACCTTCTCGTCGCCGTCAACAACGCCGCCGCCGCCGAGGCGATGGCGCTCGCCGACCGCGCCGGGCTCGACCGCGACCAGGTCGCCCGCCTCGTCGCCGTCTCGTCCGGGAGCTCGCGCCAGTGGGAGACGCGCGCGCCGCAGATGGCCGCGCGCCGCTACGCGCCGGCGATCGGCGCGGTCGCGACGCTCGAGGCGGTGCTCGAGGTGATCGACGACACCGCCCGCACGCTCGGCGCCGCGACGCCGCTCTACGATCTCGCGCGTGCTTCCTATGCGCGGGCGCTCGCCGAGGGCCGCGGTGGCGACGACATCGCGTGCCTGTTCGAGGACGCGCGCGCGGCGCCGCTCAAGGCCTGACGGCTCAATCGAGCGTGAAGGCGTCGTGGACGGCGGTCTGGTACTCGCCGCCCGGCATCGGCGCGCCGCCGATCACGTGGATCGCCTCACCCATCACTGCGCAGGCGAAGCCGTGGCGCGGGGTCGGCAGCGGCGCGTATTGCTCCCACTTGTCCTGCTCGGCGTCATAGCCCTCGTTGGTGCCGTAGACCTTGCCGACGATGCGCCGCTCGCCCTCGTGGCGGTTGACGGCGAACTCCTCGCCGCCGATCACGAACAGCCGGTCGCGGTAGCGGGGGACGCCGAGCCCGGCGCGGCCGAACGGAAGCGGCGCGGCGCGCTCCCACTGGTCGCTCCGCGGCAGATAGACGTCGTGCGCGTTGAGGGCGCGGAACTGGCCGTCGCTCCGCCCGCCCAACGCATGGATGCGGCCGTCGAGAACGAGGACGGTGGCGCGGTCGCGCGCGAGCGGCAGAGGCGCGCGCCGCACCCAGCGGTCGGTCTCGGGATCATAGGTCTCGTGGAGGTCGCTGCTCCGGCGTGAATTGTCGGTCGTCCCCGTCGCGCCGCCGACCGCATGGAGCGTGCCGTCGCGCGCGGCGAGCCCGACGGCGCCCCGCGGCAAAGCGAGCGGCGAGGAGCGCTGCCAGCGGTCGGTGGCGGGATCATAGGCGTGGCAGTCGGCGATCGGCGTGTGGCCGGGGCCGAGGAAGCCGCCGACCGCGTAGAGGCGCGCGCCGAGGACGGCGATGCCGACCTGGTTGGCGCCGCGCGGCAGCGGCGCCGCGTCGTGCCAGCGGTCGGCGCACGGCTCATAGACATGGTGATGGGCGGCGTCGTAGCGCCCCTCGCCCGAGCCGCCGACGACGTGGAGCCACCCGTCGCCGACGAGCGCGGCGCCGACGGCCGCGCGCGGGA